>NZ_JBNAFX010000028.1:0-62852 GCF_049800895.1 Leisingera sp. S232
CTCCTATTAGAAAACAATGAGTTATCTAATAGGAGGAATATTGCATGGGAACGGTATATACGCAACTGAGCTTACAAGAACGGCGCAGGATCGAAGACTGGTGGCTTGCAAAGGTCCCTGTCGCTGAGATGGCGCGCGTTTTGAAGCGTCACAAGTCGACGATATTCCGAGAGATCAAACGCAACTTCTGGGCCGATGATGCCTTTCCCAAGAAGTACGCGGGATACTTCGGCATGGCAGCACACCAGCGCACGCAGCAACGCCGTTCCACGCAACGCAAGCTGATCAGACATCCCGATCTGTGCAAGCGCGTCATCGAACGGATCAAGCAAGGATGGACGCCCGAGCAGATCGGCAACCGGATGATCTATGAAGGTGCTACGCTACGCGTCTGCCAGGAGACGATCTACCGCTACATCTATTCTAAGGAAGGCATGGACCAAGAGCTCTGGTGGTACTTGCCCGAACATCGGAAATCCCGCAGGCCACGCCGTGCCAGGAAGCGCCAGAAGCCCAAGTTCGACCGTGATGTCAGCATTCTATTCCGGCCAGATGATGTCGCTCACCGTCGCCAGTTTGGGCACTGGGAGGGAGATTTGATGCTGTTCAAACAGAAACTTGGGCAAACCAATGTCACCTCGCTGGTCGAACGTGTCAGCCGCTTCACCGTGCTGCTGAAGAACCCGAACAAGCGCACCAAGCCGGTGATGGGGAAAATTATGAAAGCCGTACGCGACCTGCCTCATCTGGCCCGCAAATCAATCACCTTTGATCGCGGTACCGAGTTCGTCAGCTGGCCACATTTGCAGGCCGAAATCGGGACGCAGACATGGTTCTGCGATCCTTCCAGCCCGTGGCAAAAAGGCACGGTCGAGAACACCAATCGAAGGGGTGCGCGCTACTTTGAAGTGCGGTTTATATATAAAATCAGCAGGTTGGCACCGCAGAAGACAAATTTTGAAATGGCGCTGCAAGCAGTTAAACCCTGTCAAAAAACCAACCACCATGATTTCCAAAAGAAAATGGCTCCCTCTGAACCAGAGGAAGCCAGTTGTCACCGGTCAGGCTCCTTCATTGACTGCCCGAAAGTATTTTCTTACCTGGGCCTTCCCGATGTTCAGAACGGGCGCACCCGTTCCTGATCATTGTCCAAGCGGACCACAGCCCGCTTACGGTGTTTTTTGCGGCACCGCCGGGGGTAAGCCGGTGCCGCAGGCAGAGGTGCCTCAGCTGCAGCCGGAGGTTCCCCCGCAGGTGTTGCATTTCATGCAGGTGCCGTTACGCACCAGTGTATAGTTGCCGCACTCACCGCAGGCTTCCCCCTCATAGCCTTGCATTTTTGCCTTAGTGCGCGCGTCCATGCCGCCTGTGGATTGCGCCAATGCCTCGGATGTCTCCGGTACAAGGGTTTGCAAGGCCGCCACCGGATCGGTGCCGGTGCCAAGCACACCGGCGTCGGTCTGGCCACCTTGCAGGACGACCAGGTCCTGCGGCAGACGTTTGCGCAGATAGCCAGTTGAGGAGATTTGCTTCAGCACTTCCAGAGACCGGGTTGCAGCGGTTTCGCTCAATTCGGTCAGGTTCGAGACGCCTTCTTCCTCGCCGCGGCCGAGATCGTCAAAGGTTGCGCCTTCAGGCTTCACATGCGCCAAATCGGTGCGGTCCAGATAGCTCACCGCCAGTTCGCGGAACACATAGTCAAGGATCGAAGTCGCACTCTTGATCGAGTCATTGCCCTGAACCATGCCAGCAGGTTCGAACTTGGTGAAGGTGAAGGCATCGACAAACTCCTCCAGCGGCACCCCGTATTGCAGGCCGACCGACACCGCAATGGCAAAGTTGTTCATCATCGCCCGGAAACCGGCGCCCTCCTTGTGCATGTCGATGAAGATTTCGCCGAGATTGCCATCCTCATACTCGCCGGTCCGCAGATACACCTTGTGGCCGCCAACAACAGCCTTCTGGGTATAGCCCTTGCGTCGTTGCGGCATCTTGGTCCGATGCGATTTGATGACTTCCTTAATGACCACCTTCTCGACGATCTTCTCGGCCAGAACCACGGCTTTTTCCTGGTTGGAACCGCTCTCCAGCACTTCGGCAGCCTCGTCGTCATCCTCCACCAGCGCCGCCGCCAGTGGCTGGCTCAGCTTGGAGCCGTCGCGGTACAGCGCGTTGGCCTTGACGCCCAGGCTCCAGCTCAGCTCATAGGCTTTCTGACAATCCTCAATGGTGGCATCGTTGGGCATGTTGATGGTTTTGGAAATCGCGCCCGAGATGAAGCTCTGTGCTGCCGCCATCATGGTGATATGGCTGCCAACGCTCAGGAAACGCTTGCCTTTTTTACCGCAGGGATTGGCGCAGTCAAAGATCGCATAATGCTCCTTCTGAAGATGCGGCGCACCTTCCAGAGTCATGGTGCCGCAGACATGGTCGTTGGCCGCCTCAATGTCCTTTTTGGTGAAACCCAGATGGCGCAGCAGATCGAAGGTCGGATCGTTCAGCTTGGTGGCCGGGATGCCCAAAACACCTGTGCAGAAGTCCTCACCCAGGGTCCATTGGTTGAACACAAACCGGATGTCAAAAGCTGCCTCCAGCGCCGCATCCACTTTCGCCAGCTCATTGGGGCCGAACCCGTGACCGGCCAGCGATGTGTGGTTGATGCCCGGTGCATTGCCAATCGAGCCATGGCCAACGGCGTAAGATACAATTTCCTCGATCTGAGAGGAGCTGTAGCCAAGGCCTTCCAGCGCCGATGGGACGGAGCGGTTGATGATTTTGAAGTAGCCGCCGCCGGCCAGCTTCTTGAATTTCACCAGCGCAAAGTCCGGCTCGATGCCGGTGGTGTCGCAATCCATCACCAGCCCGATGGTACCGGTCGGCGCAATCACTGTGGTCTGGGCGTTGCGATAGCCGTGTTTTTCACCCAGTTCCAGCGCTTCGTCCCAGGCGCTGGCCGCCAGATCGGTCAACAGCGCATCAGGACAATTGGCGATGTCCAGTGGCACCGGTTTGACCGCCAAAGCCTCATAGCCCTCGGCCTCACCCTTTGCAGCATTGCGGTGATTGCGGATCACCCGCAGCATATGGTCCGCGTTTTTTGCATAGCCCGGGAAGGCACCCAGCTCCGCTGCGATTTCGGCAGAGGTCGCATAGGCAACACCGGTCATCAGTGCGGTCAGTGCACCGCAAAGCGCCCTGCCCTCATCCGAGTCATAGCCGTAGCCCATGTTCATCAGCAGCCCGCCGATATTGGCATAGCCCAGACCCAGCGTGCGGAAGTCATAGGACCGCTGTGCGATTTCCTGTGACGGGAACTGCGCCATCATCACCGAGATTTCCAGCGTCAATGTCCACAGGCGGCAGGAATGCATGTATTCATCCGCCTGAAACTGCCCATCCTTCAGAAAGCTCAGCAGGTTCAACGACGCCAGGTTGCACGCGGTATCGTCCAGGAACATGTATTCCGAACAAGGGTTTGAGCCGCGAATTTCACCGTCTTCCGGGCAGGTGTGCCAGTCATTCACGGTATCATGAAACTGGATGCCCGGATCAGCGCAGGCCCAGGCCGCATGTCCGACCTTTTCCCACAGGTCGCGAGCCTTCACCACTTTGGCAACCTTGCCGTCAGTGCGGTTGATCAGCTCCCAGTCGGCGTCCTTTTCGACCGCGTGCAGGAAGCTGTTTGTAACCCGGATCGAGTTGTTCGAGTTTTGCCCGGAGACAGAGCTGTAGGCCTCGGAATCCCAGTCGGTATCATAAGTCGGAAACTCAATCGACGTGTGGCCCTGTTTGGCGTAATCCAGCACCCGCTTGATGTAGGTTTCCGGGATCGCGACCTTCTTGGCCTCACGGACCGCCTTTTTGAGCCCCTCGTTAACCGATGGGTCATAAGCATCGGCTTCGGCGCCGTCCCAGCTGCGGATCGCCTCAAAGATACCGTTCAGCATCTTTTCGTGCATCTTGGAGCCTGCAACGATCGACGCGACCTTCTGCTCTTCGATCACTTTCCATTCGATAAACTGTTCGATGTCCGGGTGATCTGCGTCGACAATAACCATTTTGGCGGCCCGGCGGGTCGTGCCGCCGGACTTGATCGCGCCTGCCGCGCGGTCGCCGATTTTCAGGAACCCCATCAAGCCAGAGGATTTGCCGCCACCGGACAGTGGCTCGCCTTCGGCGCGCAGATGGCTGAAGTTGGTGCCGGTGCCGGAGCCATATTTGAACAGCCGCGCCTCGCGCACCCACAGGTCCATGATGCCGCCGTCCTTGACCAGATCATCCGAGACGGATTGGATAAAGCAGGCATGCGGCTGCGGGTGCTCATAGGCGCTGTCCGACTTGGTCAGCACACCGGTCTTGTAGTCGACATAGTGGTGGCCCTGCGCCGGGCCGTCGATGCCATAGGCCCAATGCAGGCCGGTATTGAACCACTGGGGCGAGTTCGGCGCCGAGCGCTGGGTTGCCAGCATAAAGCGCATCTCGTCGTAGTAGGCGCGGGCGTCCTCCTCAGAGGAGAAATAGCCGCCCTTCCAGCCCCAATAGGCCCAGGCGCCCGCCAGACGGTCGAACACCTGCTTGGAGGACGTCTCGCCGCCGAGTTCTGCGCCTTTGTCAGGGACAGAGCGCCACAGGAAGTCAGGAACACCCTTCTCGCGGACTTTCTTCAAACGGGACGGCACACCGGCCTTGCGGAAGTATTTCTGTGCGATGACGTCGCTGGCCACCTGGCTCCAGGACGCGGGAATTTCGATATTGTCGAGCCGGAAAACAATGGTCCCGTCCGGATTGCGGATTTCCGAGGTGGCGGAGACAAAAGCCAGATCAGCATAAGCATCCTGCCCGGGTTTGGTGAATTTCCGTTCGATCTTCATGCTCTGCCCCTTCATCAAGCACACATCGGTCAAATGTCTCAGTGCCCCAGCACCAGCCATCCCGGCTACGAAACACGCAAAGACCTGTCGCACGCCACATATGGTGTGCTTGCGGCCCTCGCCGGCCTTTCTTCACAGGACTGTTTGCTGTTGTCAGCGTAGTTGCTTCGACCTCTGGACCTACCAGATTTAGTGTCGCCGCAACCGGTGTCCACAATTTGACGTATTCATACACAAAGGGTCAACGTAAAATTTACTCCTTCGTAACGATCTTTGCTGTTGACGCAATCCGCGTGTTGAAGCTTCCGGCCGGGCGCATTGATTCATCCACAGGCAGACAAACATGTCCCTCATTTTTCCATGGACGCGGCCAATTCAGATTTCCTTCGCTGACTGAGTGACTTGGCGTGTTGAATGGGGCGAAAACCTGCAGAGCTCCTGTCGAAGATTCACAACTTATGCAGGCTGAGCGTAGGTGCTCTGTCCTTGCCATTTTGCGGTGAAAGATTTCCCGTTTCGCTGCGCCTGTTTTGGCCAAACTCGTGTTGCCGTTAATCATCTGACGCGGGTCCGCAGCAGTTGGTTAAGGGTGTGTTAACAACACATTAAGAAACTATTAATATCTTAGGGTGAGTGGCAGGACTGACCACAACTATAGACACAATGCGATTCCCCGGGATGATTTTCATCAAACCCGGTTCTCACATTTTTTGTAGAGTGAAGTGGTCGGGGCGGCGAGATTCGAACTCACGACCCCCTGTACCCAAAACAGGTGCGCTACCAGACTGCGCCACGCCCCGGACCGTGCGCCTTCCTATCTCCGGCAAAGTGATTTGAAAACCCCTAACAGGGCCAAACTGCACCTTGAGCGGAAAAAACTTTGTGACGCATTTGGGTACCCGCTGAAATTCCATACCGCCGGGACAGCCCACCGTTGATTTCGAGCACTGCGAACACCTGATCACCGCCCGGTATTGGGGTCAGATCGCCGGGTTTGGCGTTTTCGTGAACAGAAGTCACAAGACCGCGTTCATCCAGGAAAATGATATCCAGCGGGATCAGCGTGTTCTTCATCCAAAACGCCGCTGGCTGCGGTTGGTCGTAGACAAACAGCATCCCTGCCCTGCTCGGCATCGATTCCCGAAACATCAGCCCTTGCGCGCGTTCCTGTTCGTCATCAGCTATTTCCACAGAGAATACGGTCTGACCCCAGCTGCCGCGGAGGTCAACCTTGTCTGGCCGACAATCCCCGGCAGAAACCGGGGCTGCAAAAACGGCCATGATTGCGGCGGAACTCCAGGCAAGAAGATGCCGCCGCATGGCTTTATTCCGCGTCTTGGTCGGCCATTGCGGCCTCCCAGGCCAGGACTTCAACCGCCATACGGCCGCGCTTGCCCTCGATCACCCGCATTGCCAGTGCTTCGCCCGGCTGCAGATCGGCAAGGCCCGATTGGCGCAGCACTTCGACATGCAGGAAAACGTCTTCGCCGCGGCCAAAGACATTGGCAAAGCCAAACCCCTTGCCTTTATCGAACCATTTGACCCGTGCCGGCTCCAACGGCTCATTCTGCAGGCTGATCATGTCCAGCTCTGCAAAGTCGCTCAGAACCGGCGTGTCTTCGCGCTCCGGCGGCTGGATGGCAACAACCTCCACGGCCTGAACGCCGCGACCGGTCTGATGCGTCACGATTTCGATCCGGGCGCCGTCTGCGACAGAGCTTTGCCCGAAGTTCCGCAGCACGTTCACATGCAGAAGAATATCCGGTCCTCCAGTGTCGGAGACAACAAATCCGTACCCTTTCGCCGGGTCGAACCACTTCACCAGCCCCTGAACCTGCTGCAAGCTGCTGAGATCTTCTGCCACTGAGTCTTTCCTACCGCATTTCTTGTTTTTTGATGGTGACCTGATGCGCCAAACTGACCTAGGATTTCAAGCAAAAAAGTCTTGAAATTGTCAGGTAAACCCCCTTGACCCTAGGTAAGTTGACGATTCCGGTCAGGGATTCAGACGAATGGCTTTCCAGGCCGCAAATTCGTCATCGCGAAACCAGCGAAATCGGTCATGCAGTCGGAAGGCGCCATCGGCCCAAAACTCAATTTCAACCGGCACCAGCCGGTAGCCGCCCCAGAACGGCGGCCGTTCAGGATTCGGCCCTTTCAGGGCTGTCACTTTGGCAACTTCCGCCATCAGCGAACCGCGGCTGTCCAACGGCTGCGATTGCTTCGAGGCCCAGGCGCCCAGTCGGCTCTTCAGCGAACGGGACTTGTAATACTCATCCGCCTGCGGCCCGTCCTCGCGGGTGATCGCGCCACGGACGCGGATCTGCCGCCGCAGGGATTTCCAATGCATAACGAAAGCAGCCTTGCCTGCATAATCCAGTTCCTGGGCTTTGGCGCTCTCGTAGTTTGTATAGAATACAAAGGCCCTGTCCTCGATTTCCTTCAGCAGCACCATGCGGTTGTTGGGAAGCCCGTTTTCATCCACGGTTGCCAGGGCAATTGCGTTTGGATCGTTGGGTTCGGACTGTTCCGCTTCTGCCAGCCAGGCCCTGGCAATGGCAAACGGATCGTCACCTTCAAAAATACCTGTACGGTCGGACATGTGCACCTCAGACGGGATTTGAGCGCAAACTAGGCAGCTTCCTTACCGCCTGCAAGGGTAAGCACCCTTGAAGCGCCCCGCCCGGCATTATAAACACCGCTAAATTATCAGATCACAGGCGGAGAACCTGCATGTCTAGTCAACTGATGGCCGGTAAGCGCGGCCTCATCATGGGCCTGGCCAACGACAAATCGATTGCGTGGGGCATTGCCAAGGCCTGCGCCGATGCTGGCGCCGAGCTTGCCTTTTCTTTTCAAGGCGATGCGCTGAAAAAGCGTGTCGGGCCTCTGGCCGAACAGCTGGGCAGCGATATCGTCCTGCCGTGCGATGTGTCGGATGAGACGTCGATCGACGCGCTGTTCGCCGCGCTCGAAGCAAAATGGGGCAAGCTGGATTTCGTGGTTCACGCCATCGGCTTTTCTGACAAAAATGAGCTGCGCGGACGTTATGTCGACACCAGCCGCAGCAATTTCCAGATGACGATGGACATTTCGGTGTTTTCCTTCACCGCTGTGGCCAACCGCGCCGAGAAGATGATGGCTGAAGGCGGTTCGCTGCTGACCCTGACGTATTACGGTGCCGAACAGGTGATGCCGCATTACAATGTGATGGGTGTCGCCAAGGCGGCGCTGGAAGCATCGGTCAAATACCTGGCAGAGGATCTGGGTAAGGACGGCATCCGCGTCAACGCGATTTCTGCCGGTCCGATCAAGACGCTGGCCGCCTCGGGCATCGGCGATTTCCGCTACATCATGAAGTGGAACGAGTACAACTCGCCGCTGCGCCGCAACGTGACCATCGATGATGTCGGTAAGTCAGCTCTTTATCTGCTGTCCGATCTCAGCTCTGGTGTCACCGGCGAAAATCTGCATGTGGATGCGGGCTATCATGTTGTTGGCATGAAGGCGGTGGATGCACCGGATATCTCCAAGTAACTGAAATCAGGGGCGCTCGGATGAATTTCCGGGTGCCTGCAAGCTGACGCGACACCGCGGGGAGCAAGAAAATGACCGATCGTCTGCCGCACGAAAAAGGCTTTCATATCAGTTGGGATCAGATCCACCGCGACAGCCGCGCGCTGGCGTGGCGTCTGGACGGGCAAGGTCCCGATGATGGTGCTTGGCGCGCAGTGGTTGCGATCACCCGCGGTGGCATGGCGCCCGCGATGATCGTCAGCCGCGAGCTGGACATCCGCACCGTGGACACCATTTCAGTACGCTCTTATCACCACCAGGCCCAAGGCGAAGCCGAAGTGCTGAAAGCGCCGGATGCAGGTCTGATGGGTGACGGCGAGGGCGTTCTTGTCATCGATGACCTGGTCGACAGCGGCAAAACCCTGGAGCTGGTGCGCCAGATGTACCCCAAGGCCCATTTTGCCACCGTATATGCCAAGCCCAAAGGCCGCCCGATGGTGGATACCTTCATTACCGAGGTGAGCCAGGATACTTGGATCTTCTTTCCCTGGGACATGGCTTTGCAATATGTGGAACCCTACCGCGGCAAGGATTGATCCTTGCCCTGAAGCAGGCATCAAAGGCGCGCTTTACAGTGCGCCTTTTTTCTTGGGTTTCTCATCCCGGACCATTCTTGCTTGAGCCGCACGGGTCACCATGTCAGACATTGCGCGGCACCCTAAACGCCATGTTTGCTGTCTCGCCTCTGCTCCGGAGCTGCCCATGTCCCTGCCCCGCACTCAAACAACTTTTGTGTCTCCCATCGTCGAATCCCGGCGCTGGGTCGATGGGGTGAAATTTCCGCCGGACCGCCCGCTTTTGAACGTAAGCCAGGCAGCGCCGGCCGAAGCGCCGCCCGAAGGGCTGCGTCATGCCCTGGCAGACGCCGCGTTGAACGATGTGAACACCCATCTTTATGGCCCCGTGCTTGGCAATGACCCGCTGCGCCGCGCGCTGGCCCAGCAGATGTGCCGCCACTATCAGGCTGAGATCCGGTCGGAACAGGTGGGTATCACCTCCGGCTGCAACCAGGCCTTTGCCGCCGCCATTGCTGCGCTTTGCGGTGAAGGGGATGAGGTGATCATTCCGGTGCCCTGGTACTTCAACCACAAAATGTGGCTGGATATGGCGGGTGTCAGCGCTGTGCCACTGCATGTTGGCGCAGGCATGCTGCCTGACTTGGCCGCAGCTGAAGCCCTGATTACTGACCGCACCCGCGCCATCGTGCTGGTCACCCCCAATAACCCCTGCGGCGTGGAATACCCGTCCGGGCTGGTGCAGGCTTTTTTCAGCCTTGCCCGAAGCCACGGCCTGGCGCTGATCGTGGATGAAACCTACCGTGACTTCGACAGCCGCGGGGGCGCGCCGCACGGGCTGTTCCGGATGACGGATTGGGACAGCACCCTGATCCACCTTTACTCTTTCTCCAAGGCCTACCGGCTGACCGGCCACCGGGTCGGCGCCATCGCTGCCTCTACAGACCGTCTGTTTGAAATGGAGAAATTCCTGGACACTGTCACCATCTGCCCTTCACAGCTGGGCCAGGTCGGCGCGTTGTGGGGGATCGAAAACTTGCACCACTGGCTGGCAGGTGAACGTCAGGAGATCCTCGACCGTCGCCTCGCGATCGAAGAAGGCTTTCCAGTGCTGGCCGCAAAAGGCTGGAAGCTGTTGGGCTGTGGCGCCTATTTTGCCTATGTCGAACACCCGTTCAAAGACCCTTCCGAACAGATCGCCCGCCAGCTGGTCGAAGCGGCGTCAATCCTGATGCTGCCGGGATCCATGTTCATGCCCGCAGGCGACCCCGACGGCGCCCGTCAGTTCCGTATCGCCTTTGCCAATGTGGATCGCGCGGGCATTCAGACGCTGTTTGAACGCTTGTCTGCCTTTAATCCCTGATCATCCAGCAGTTTGCGCCGCAATCATCTTGCCCCTCTGCGGGCAGCCGCGTATTCAGTCAGCGGCATTTCCCGTCGCAAGGCACTCCCTTGCCCGGCAGAACAAAAAAGAGGGCATCATGGCCGCAGGCATGAAACATCTATCCAAAACCTTTGTCTGGATCCTGATGGGGATGCTGATTGTCGGCCTTGCCGGCTTTGGTGCAGTGAACTTCTCCAGTTCCTCTTCCTCCATCGCACAGGTCGGCGACGAGGATGTCAGCATTGGCACCTATGTGCGTGAACTACAACAGGAACAGCGCGCCTTGCAGGCACAGACCGGCCAAGCCATGCCAATATCGCAGATGACCGCATTTGGTTTGGACCGGGTGGTTCTGAGCCGCTTGATTTCGCTGGCGTCGCTGGATCACGAAGCCAAAAGCCTCGGGCTGTCGCTGGGAGATGACAACCTGATCAAGGAACTTGCCGCCATCGATGCGTTTCAGGGGGTGAACGGCCAGTTCGACCGCGAGACCTACAGTTTTGCCCTGCGCAATGCCGGTCTTTCGGAGAAGGAGTTCGAAGACGACCTGCGCCGCGAGGCAGCCCGTACAATCGTGCAAGCTGCAGTTCTGTCCGGTGCAAAGATGCCGAAAACCCTGACTGAAACCCTGACCGGTTACATCGGCGCCCGCCGCAGTTTCTCCTATGTGCAGATGATGGCATCCGACATTGCACTGATCACTCTGGCGCCCTCGGACGTGGATCTGCAGGCCTTTTATGAGGACAACCAGAATCAGTTCATGCTGCCTGAAACCAAGCGCATCACCTATGTTGCCCTGCGGCCCTCTATGCTGCTGGATGAGATCGAGATTGAAGACGCTCAGCTTCAGCAGCTGTTCCTGGACCGCTCTGATCAGTATCAGGTGCCAGAGCGCCGTCTGGTCGAACGTTTGGTGTTTTCTGACACCGAAACCGCATCCAGCGCCAAGGCGCAGCTGGAAACCGGCGGTGCCACCTTTGAAAGCCTGGTTGGAAACCGTGGCCTGACCCTGCAGGACATCGATATGGGGGATGTCACCATGGGCGACTTGGGCAAGGCAGGCACGGATGTCTTTGCTGCCGAAGTCGGCACAGTGGCAGGGCCCCTGCCCTCGGATCTTGGCCCGGCACTTTACCGTGTCAACGGCCGCCTCGAAGCGCAAATCACCACCTTTGAAGATGCCAAGCCTGAACTGATCGAAGAGCTTGCGTCCGACCGGGCCCGCCGTCTGGTGGAAGCGCAGGCCGAAGACATCGACGACATGCTGGCAGGTGGCGCGACATTGGAAGAACTGGCAACCGAAAGCGGCCTGGAACTCGCCCAGATCAACTGGACCAGCGAGACCGGCGGCGAAATCGCGGCCTACGAAGGTTTCCGCGCCGCAGCCGAAGCCGTCACCATGGATGATTTTCCTGAGGTCGGTTTCCTGGCCGATGGCAGCCTGTTTGCGCTGCGCCTTGATGACGTCCTGCCAGAGCGCCCCGAACCTTTTGCAGATGCCAAGGACAAGGTTCTGACTGCCTGGAATGCCGACCTGCGGGCCAAAACTCTGCAAAAGCAGGGGAATGAACTGCTGGCCCAGTCTGAGACCGCTGGCGCGTTCTCCGAGGATGCGGCGGTAACGGCCGAAACGGGTCTGACCCGCACGGCGTATATTGAAACTGTTCCGGCAGGTCTGCTGGCTGAGGTGTTTGAAATGCAGAGCGGCGAATTCCGCCTGGTGCAGGATGCGGAGTCGGCGGTTGTTGTGCGTCTGGATGCCATTCTGCCGCCGGAGCAGAGCGACGACATGGCGCTGTTGCGCCAAGCCCTTCAGGCACAGTTGGACCAAACCTTGGCACAAGAACTGTTTCAGGCCTATGCGCAGGACACCCAGACCCGTTCCGAACCTCGTGTTGACCAGCAGGCGCTGAACGCAGCGCACGCACACTTCCAGTAACCAAGGCACCTGACACATGGCCCTGACCCCCGATTTCGACACCTTCTCCAAGGCCTATGAGGCCGGCGAAAACCAGGTCGTCTACAGCCGTCTTGCTGCAGACCTCGACACCCCTGTGTCTCTGATGCTCAAGCTGACGGGCGCCCAAAAAGACGCTTTCATGCTGGAATCGGTCACTGGCGGCGAGGTGCGCGGACGCTATTCGATCATCGGCATGAAACCGGATCTGGTCTGGCGCTGCGATGGCGAACAATCCGCCTTGAACCGGTCAGCGCGGTTTGATGCGGATGATTTCGTCCAGCAGGATGGCAATCCGATGGACAACCTGCGGGCGCTGATTGCCGAAAGCAAAATCGACTTGCCGGATGATCTGCCCCAGGCCGCCGCCGGCCTCTTTGGCTACCTCGGCTATGACATGATCCGACTGGTCGAACATCTGCCGGATGTGAACCCCGATCCGCTCGGCCTGCCGGACGCGCTGATGCTGCGCCCCTCTGTCATCGCGGTTCTGGACGGCGTCAAAGGCGAGGTGACCGTGGTCTCCCCGGTCTGGGCCAGCGACGGCCAGACCGCCAAGGCCGCATACGCCCAGGCGGCGGAACGGGTGATGGATGCGGTGCGCGATCTGGAACGCGCCATGCCTGCCGAAAGCCGCGATCTGGGGGATGCCCATGAAGTCGCGCCGCCGGTCTCCAACTTCACCAAAGACGGCTACATGGCCGCCGTGGAGAAGGCCAAGGATTACATCCGTGCAGGCGACATCTTTCAGGTGGTCCCGGCCCAGCGTTGGACCCAGGAATTCCGCCAGCCGCCATTTTCGCTTTACCGCTCGCTGCGGCGCACCAACCCGTCGCCCTTCATGTTCTACTTCAATTTCGGCGGCTTTCAGGTTGTCGGCGCCAGCCCTGAAATCCTGGTCCGCGTTTTCGGGCAGGAGGTCACTATCCGCCCGATCGCAGGCACCCGCCCGCGCGGTGCCACACCCGAAGAGGACAAGGCGCTTGAGGCGGATCTGCTGGCGGACAAGAAAGAACTTGCAGAGCATCTGATGCTCTTGGATCTGGGACGCAACGACACTGGACGCGTCGCCAAAATCGGCACCGTGCGTCCGACTGAAAAATTCATCATCGAGCGCTACAGCCACGTTATGCACATCGTGTCCAACGTCGTGGGTGAGCTGGCAGAGGACAAGGACGCGCTGGATGCCTTCTTTGCCGGCATGCCCGCAGGAACGGTCTCTGGCGCACCTAAGGTGCGGGCGATGGAAATCATCGACGAGCTGGAGCCGGAAAAACGCGGTGTCTATGGCGGCGGTGTTGGCTACTTTTCCGCTGGCGGCGATATGGACATGTGCATCGCGCTGCGCACGGCCATCGTCAAAGATCAGAACCTGTATATCCAGGCCGGCGGCGGCGTCGTATATGACAGCGACCCGGAGGCAGAATATATGGAAACCGTCCATAAATCCAACGCCATACGCCGCGCAGCTGCTGATGCTGCACGCTTTGCCGGCAACGGAAACAGCTAAAGCCGGCCGCTAGCCCACGTCTTCCTGAAGATACTCCAGACAGAGCAAACGGCGCCCGCTTTGGGTGCCGTTTGCCAGCGCCGCCAGTCACTCTTGCGGCAGCAGCGCTTTCAGGCTTGCAGAAACCGGTGCCAGGGCAACGCTCTCTGCCCGGTCCTGAAGCCCCCACAGCAAAAGCGCGGTGATCGTTTCCGGGCGAAGCCGGCCGAGCATGATCACCACCCCTTCCTGGCCGGCCCGGAACGCGGCCTGATCCAGAAACCGCCTGATCGCCCGCGCGTTCTGTCCCGCGCCGTCAAAATCCCGGAAGACCACGCCGGCAGGCACACCGTTTCGCAGCGCCAGTTTCTGAACAGTGTTGAGCCCGCTGTTCTGTGTCACCAGCCCGTAACCAGCAGAAGCCGCCGCAGCCGCGACTTGATCCGCCAGCGGCCTGTTGCCTTGAACACCGGTCTCCACGCCCTCCAGAATTGCCACGGCCTCTGGCAGTTTGCCGCGCCAAACTTCCAAAGCAGTTTCCGCATCCTGCGGCGTTGCCTGCCGTGCCAGATCAGCCAGCATCAGAACCTCGAAACCCGCGGATCGTCTTGCAGCCATTTTTTCAAAGGCGTCCGGTGCGTCGGGATCGATGGCAAACGTCAACGGATATGGAAACTCTGCCAATTCTTCCGTGATGGCCGCATCGCCATCATCGATCAGCACAATGGACATCAAAGGCCGGTCTTCGGGGTTCAGGAATGGCTCTGAATGGGCGGTGAAGGGCGTGCTCTGCGCGCCGGTGGCGTCCGCGTCTGCACCGGCTTCCTGATTGTCCCGCTCTGTCAGCGGCACCACCGGTGTTCCGACCCTGGGTGTCAACGAGGCAGGCTCCGCAGCCACAGTATCCGTAGCCGTCGCATCCACATCTTCGCTGCTGTCGGTGCTGGCCTCAGCAGATGCGTCAGGCGCCGTGCCAATGACGGGCAGCGTGGTCACCAGCGGGGCGCTGCCGATATCCGGAGCCAGCCCGGATCCAGCCACAAGCGACGGCGCAGGTCGGACGGTCGGTTCCGGCGCAGGCTCAGCTTGGACATTCTGTTGTGCCGCAGCGCTGCTTTCGGGAACTGCAGCAGGTTCGGTGGCCGCAATGACCACGCTTTCCGTGCCCGGTGTTTCAGGAGCCGGGGGCAGGTCTGCCTGCGGCTGGCTTTCCGACGGCGCCTCTGCGGCCTCCGGGGCTGGTGCCAGGTCAAGCTGACTTGTCTCCTGGCTGGCATCCAGCAGTCCAACTTGCGGCTTTTCCGCAGGGGCGTAATCCGTGCCTTCCAGAGCGTTCAGATTATCTGCGCCGCTGGCAGTTGGGACATCTGGCTGTGCTTCAGCCAAATCCGCATCCCGGCTTGCATTATTGCCGGGAACAGCCAACTCTGTTCCGCCTCCATTGGGCATGTCCGGCGAACTGCCCGGGTCATTGGCCGCAGGTGCAGGCGCCGCATCAACATTCCCTTGCAGCGGCTTGGCATGCGGCGAGACAGCCTTGTCCGTCAAAGGCACCGACAACGATAGCATCGCCAGCCCGCCCGCGGCCAGCAATGCCCCGACACTCACGCCGCCCAGAAAACCCTGCATGCCCGTTTTGCCTCTCAATCTTTCTGCCGTGCTGCGCCGTACCGGCCTGCCTGCGCGACCCGTATGCCGGTTCGCAATGCATTTGCCTTTCCTGCCCTTGACGCTGCCCCGTATCCCTGAACAAGTATGTTTCAAACACTATACTGCGGCGCGCCCCCTGCCCGCCACCCATAAAAGAGCCCGCAAGATGCTGCTGCTGATCGATAACTATGATTCCTTCACTTACAACCTCGTCCACTACTTGGGTGAGCTTGGCGCTGAAATGGAAGTCCACCGCAATGACGCAATAAACGTGCAGGACGCAATGGCGATGAAGCCCGCAGGCATCCTGTTGTCACCAGGGCCTTGCGACCCGGATCAGGCCGGCATTTGCCTGGCGCTGACAGAAGCCGCAGCAGAAACTCGCACACCGCTGCTGGGCGTCTGCCTTGGCCATCAGACCATTGGCCAGGCGTTCGGCGGCAAAGTGATACGCTGCCATGAGATCGTACATGGTAAGATGGGAGCGATGCACCACAAGGATACAGGTGTTTTCAAAGGTTTGCCGACACCTTTTGAGGCTACTCGTTATCACTCTTTGGTGGTGGAGCGCGAAACCCTGCCTGATTGCCTGGACATCACAGCCGAACTGGAAGATGGGACCATCATGGGCCTTCAGCATAAGGAGCTGCCAATTCACGGTGTTCAGTTCCATCCGGAATCGATTGCCTCTGAACATGGCCACGCATTGCTGAAGAACTTCATCGATGTAATGCAGGTGCCGGCATGAGCGACCAGCTGAAACCGCTGATCGGTGCGGCCGCCGAACGCTCCCTGACCCGCGGCGAAGCCGAAGCAGCCTTTACCCTGCTGTTCGAGGGCGAAGCCACCCCCAGCCAGATCGGCGGTCTCCTGATGGCGATGCGCACCCGCGGCGAAAGCGTCGATGAATACGCCGCCGCAGCTGCGGTCATGCGCGCGAAATGCAATGCAGTCTCAGCGCCGGCTGGTGCGATGGATATCGTCGGCACCGGCGGTGACGGCAAGAATACCCTGAACATTTCCACCGCCACCGCTTTTGTGGTGGCTGGCGCCGGGGTGACGGTGGCCAAACACGGCAACCGCAATCTCAGTTCCAAATCAGGCACGGCAGATATGCAGTCGGAGATGGGCATCAACGTCATGGTTGGGCCAGAAGTCGTTGAAAAGGCAATAAATGAGGCCGGTATCGGTTTCATGATGGCCCCGATGCACCATCCGGCAACCGCCCATGTGATGCCGACCCGTGCGGAATTGGGCACCCGGACGATCTTCAATATCCTGGGCCCGCTCACAAATCCGGCCGGCGTCAAACGTCAGCTGACCGGTGCCTTCAGCCGCGCAATGATCCGACCGATGGCAGAAACGCTCAAGGCGCTTGGCTCTGAACGCGCCTGGCTGGTGCATGGGTCCGATGGCACCGATGAGCTGACCATTACCGGCGTCAGCTGGGTGTCCGCACTGGAGGAGAACGGCGAAATCCGCGATGTGGAACTGCACCCCGAAGACGCAGGCTTGCCGGTGCATGATTTCGAAATGATCATTGGCGGCACCCCGGCAGAAAACGCCATGGCGTTCCGGGTGCTTCTGCAGGGCACGCCCTCAGCCTACCGCGACGCGGTGCTGCTGAACTCGGCTGCTGCGCTGGTCGTTGCGGGCAAGGCTGCGGATCTGAAGACCGGCGTCGCGCTCGCGGCGGAATCGATCGACAGCGGCGCGGCCAAGGCCAAGGTAGAGGCTCTGGCGCGGATCACCTCAGCCGCATGACCAATCTGCCTGACGGGCTGGGCGCCTGGTCCAGTCTGCCCTTTTTCAGCAGCCACTGGCCCGGGATCGCCACCGCGATTGCGACGGATGACCGGGACATCCTGCCGCCAGCGCACCAGCGGTTCGCAGCGCTGGAATTGACCCAGCCGCAGGAAACCCGCGTGGTGATCCTCGGTCAGGACCCCTATCCAACGCCTGGCCACGCTCATGGGTTGGCCTTCTCTGCTGAACCTCAGGTGCGCCCTTTGCCTCGATCTTTGTCAAATATTTACAAGGAATTGCAAGCCGACCTTGATGTCAATCGACCAACAGCAGACCTGCGCGGCTGGGCGTGCCAGGGCGTGCTCTTGCTGAACACCGCGCTCTCTGTCCCGGCCGGAGAGGCAAATGGTCACAAACACCTAGGATGGAAGCATCTGGTGCATCAGGTGCTTGCGCTGACGTCGGAAAAACCGACGGCCTATATTCTCTGGGGAAATTCGGCGCAGAAGCTTGAAAACCATATCAAACCGGGCGATCACCTGATCCTGAAAACCGCCCATCCCTCGCCCCTGTCGGCGCGGCGCGGTTTCTTCGGGTCCCGGCCCTTTTCAAAAGTGAACAATTGGCTCGCCGCCCGCGGTGAAACTGCCATAGACTGGAACGCATGAACGGAGGCACTGGTATGACCCAAAATGTGCTGGACAAGATCAAGGCCTATAAGCTCGAGGAAGTGGCCGTAGACAAGGCCACCAAGCCGCTGGAGGCGGTTGAGGCCGAGGCGCGAGACGCGTCGCCAGTGCGCGGTTTTGCAGACAGCTTGATGCGTGCAAACCGTGATGGCTACGGGCTGATTGCCGAAATCAAGAAGGCCAGCCCCTCCAAGGGCCTGATCCGCCCGGATTTCGCACCGGCGGCATTGGCAAAGGCGTATGAAGACGGCGGCGCAGCTTGCCTGTCGGTTCTGACCGATACACCCAGCTTCCAGGGCGCCAAGGAATTCCTGGTCCAGGCCCGTGACGCCTGCTCTTTGCCGGCTTTGCGCAAAGACTTCATGTATGACACCTATCAGGTGGCCGAGGCCCGCGCGCTTGGTGCCGATTGTATCCTGATCATTCTCGCCTCAGTGTCCGACGCGCAGGCTCAGGAGCTGGAACAAAGCGCCTTTGAGTGGGGCATGGACGTGCTTCTGGAGGTCCATGACGCGGAAGAGCTGGAACGCGCTTGCAATCTGAAATCGCCGCTGATGGGCATCAATAACCGCAATCTCAAGACCTTCGAGACCACATTGGACACCACCCGGACCTTGTCGCGCATGGTGCCGGCAGACCGCACCATCGTCTGTGAAAGCGGCCTGTTCACGCCTGCGGATCTCAGCGATATGGCCCGCTACGGCGCCCGCACTTTCCTGATCGGTGAAAGCCTGATGCGTCAGGACGATGTCGCCGCCGCCACCCGCAGTCTGCTGGCCAACCCGCTGATGCCGGGTGCAATGTAATTCAAGGAGTTAGGTCATGAGCCTCACCCATTTTGACACCAAGGGCGACGCCCATATGGTCGATGTCTCGGACAAGGCCGTGACCTCCCGCATTGCCACGGCAGAAGGCCATGTCACCATGGCTCCGGACACTTTTGCGATCATTTCAGAAGGCCGCGCCAAGAAGGGCGATGTCCTGTCCGTCGCCCGCCTCGCTGGCATTATGGGGGCCAAGAAAACGCCCGACCTGATCCCGCTCTGCCACCCGCTGCCGGTCACCAAGGTCGCAGTAGAATTGACCTTGGACCCGGACTTGCCCGGCGTGCGGATCGAAGCCACCGTCAAGACCACCGGCCAGACCGGGGTTGAGATGGAGGCGCTCACCGCCGTCTCCACTGCCGCGCTCACCGTCTATGACATGGCCAAGGCAGTGGACAAAGAAATGCAAATCGGCGGCATCCGCGTCACGCTGAAAGATGGCGGAAAATCAGGCAGGTACGAGGCGTAGATGATCTCTGTCAGCGAGGCCCGCACGCATCTTCTGTCGCTTGTGCAGCAGTTAGAAACCGAAGAGGTTCCGCTGGCCAAAGCCGCTGGCCGTGTTCTGGCCCGGCCTCTGCAAGCCCGCCGCGACCAGCCGCCGTTCTCTGCCTCTGCTATGGATGGCTATGCGGTGAACGCCGCCGAGGTCGAAATGCACGCCATGTTCAAAGTGATCGGCGAGGCTGCTGCCGGACATGCGTTTGACGGCCGTGTCGGCGCTGGACAGGCGGTGCGGATCTTCACCGGGGCGCCGGTGCCACAGGGCGCAAGTTTCGTGGTTATTCAAGAGGATGTGTCGCGCAGCGGAGATCTCATCACCATCACGGATGAACCGGGCAGCAATCACAATATCCGGCCTCGCGGCGGCGATTTCACGGATGGTCAGTCCATAGCGGCGCCCCGTTTGCTGACGCCGTCCGACATCGCCCTTCTCGCAGCGATGAACATTCCAACGGTCCCGGTCACCCGCCGTCCCGAAGTCGCCCTGATCTCCACCGGTGACGAACTGGTGATGCCCGGCGGCGCGCCCGGGCCGGATCAGATCATCGCCTCCAATACCTTTGGCCTGAAGGCCATGCTCGAAGCACATGGCGCCCGCGCACGCATCCTGCCCATTGCACGCGACACCGAAAGCAGCCTGCGCACCGCGTTTGAGCTGGCGGAGGGCGCGGATCTGGTGGTGACCATCGGCGGTGCGTCTGTCGGCGACCACGATCTGGTTGGCAAGGTCGCGCAGGATCTGGGCATGGAGCGCAGCTTTTACAAAGTCGCCATGCGCCCCGGAAAACCGCTGATGGCTGGCCGTATGGGGGGCGCTGCCATGGTCGGCCTGCCTGGAAATCCGGTTTCAGCCATGGTCTGCGGCCATGTTTTCCTTGCACCGGTTATCCGCGCCTTGCTTGGCCTTCCGGCAGAAACAGATCAACTTAAAACCGCGACCCTTTCTGCTCCGCTGGCCGCCAATGGCCCGCGTGAGCATTACATGCGGGCGAAGGTCGAAAACGGCCACCTGGCCGCCTTTGACAATCAGGACAGCTCTCTGCTCACCATCCTTGCCGAAGCCAACGCCCTGCTGATCCGCGCGCCTGGCGATTGCGCCCGTTCTGCAGGCGAAACCGTGCAATACATGCCGATCTGATTTCACCTCTTCTTTGCAGAAATACATGATCCGCAGGTGCAGACCTGCGGCATTGCTTTTTGCATTGATAAGATACAGATATATTGACACAAAACGTGAACATGCGTAGAACAAAAGAAAACATGAGGCACGGAGGGAGCGGCGATGCTCACAAAGAAGCAACTTCAACTGCTGGAATTCATTCACAAACGCCTGCAGCGTGACGGCGTGCCGCCCAGTTTTGACGAGATGAAGGTTCAGCTGGATCTCAGGTCGAAATCCGGCATCCACCGCCTGATCACCGCATTGGAAGAACGCGGGTTTATCCGCCGCCTGCCGCATCGCGCCCGCGCCATTGAAATCCTCCGCCTGCCGGAGAGCCTGGGCGGCAGCGCAGAACCGCGAGGCTTTGCGCCCAAGGTGATCCAGGGCGGCCAGAGCAGCTCCACCGCTCCAGCAAAGGCTTCGGCAGATCCGCTCCGTCAGGCCGCGGTTGAACTGCCGGTGATGGGCCGCATCGCGGCCGGTGTGCCGATTGAAGCCATCAGTCAGGTCTCCCACCAGGTTACGGTTCCGGGTGGCATGATTGCGCCGACCGGCCAGCATTACGCGCTGGAGGTCAAGGGCGACTCGATGATCGATGCCGGCATCAATGACGGCGACATCGTGGTCATCCGCGAAACCGCTGCCGCGGACAATGGCGACATTGTTGTTGCCTTGGTTGAAGGCCAGGAAGCCACGTTGAAGCGGTTCCAGCGCGAGGGCAGCCTCATTGCACTGGAAGCGGCCAACCCGGCCTATGAAACGCGGCGCTACCCGGAGGATAAGGTGAAGGTTCAGGGCCGCCTTGTCGGCCTGATCCGCACCTACTGATCCGCACCTACTGATCGGCAGCCTGTAGCCACAGCTGCCTCAGGCGGCGGATCCCGGCGCCCTCCGGCTGCCAGTCCGTCCAGGGTCTTTCACCAGCCAGGTCCCGCGCGGTCACCAGCTTACCGCCGCGGGTCAGGGCAAGACTGCCAGTTTGCCGCATAACTTCAGGCGTCAGCAGCAGGCAATGGTTGTCACCTGGAACAGTGGAGACGACAACATCTTCTTCTTTGCAGGTGCTTAGCAGTTGAAGCTTACGTTTGCCCGGCGCATGCACCAGCCGAAACCCTTGCCCCTCCCAGGCCGGTAAAGGGCCCAGCCCGCCGACCCAGCGAGAGGCGGCAACGGGCTGAGCCGACCGGTCGCCATCATTCTCCAGCCAGATTCTGGCCGTAAACCCCTGCCCCTTGGCCCGCGACAATGCACGGCCCTCTGATGTCATCACGCCAACAAGCCCGCCGGAATCGGCAATCAGAATGTCCGGGCGCTCTGCCGTGCTCCACAGCCACATGGCCACCGTAACAGGTACCAGCCCGCCCAGCCGCAGCCGTCCCTGCCACACCACGGCAAAGATCATACCTGCGGCAAAGAGCGGCATCACCCCCGCCCCCGGCGCTGCCACCTGGGATACGGCTCCCTCAAAACCTGACACCGCTTCGGCCACCGCCAAAATCCATCCCATCCCCCAATTCATCACCGTCAGACCGATCCACTCCAATCCGAACAGGGACAGGCACAGGGTCACAACGGCTGCCGGGATCACCACCGTTCCCATAACCGGAACCGACAGTAGGTTCGCAACTAGCCCGTAATGCGGAATAGTGTTGAAATGGGCTGCGGCGAACGGGGCCGTCGCCGCACCGGCCACAGCAGATGAAATCACCAGCGCCGAAACAGGCTTCAGCCAGCGCGGCCCCGGCACGCCGCCTCTGTCTCGGAGCGCTGCAAACACCGCGACCAAGGCTGCAGTGGCCGCAAAGCTCATCTGAAAGCCGGGGCTGAGCAGGCTTTCCGGCCGCCGGAGCAGAACAATCACTGCGGCCACCGCCACCGCCCGCAGAGTGATAGCCCGCCTGTTCAGCAAAACAGCGCCAAACATCACTGCCACCATGACAAAGGCACGCTCGGTCGCCACGTTGCCGCCCGAAAGCAGCAGATACCCTGCCCCGGCGACCAGCGCTGCCGCCGCGGCCAGTTTCTTGATCGGCCAGCGCAAGGCGATCCAGGGAGAAAGGCACATCAGTGTGCGCAGTGCAGCAAAGACAAAGCCGGTCAAAAGCCCCATGTGAAGGCCAGAGATGGCCAGCAGATGCGCCAGATTGCTGCGGCGCAGTGCCGTCAGCGTTTCCGCTCCGACGCCGCTGCGGTCACCGGCGGTTACAGCGGCGGCAAACCCGCCGGTTTTCCCTGGCAGCTGCTGCTGCAGATATTCTGCCATGCGGCGGCGCAGCTGCGCGACCGGAAGCGCACTGCCGGGCGTCTCCATCAGCAGTACCGGAACCCTCGTGTAGCCCAGGCCGCCCAGCCGTTTGAACCAGGCATGGCGGCGAAAGTCGAAACCTCCCGGCTCCACAGGCCCCTGCGGCGGCAGAAGGTGGGCCGTGGTCATCACCCAGGTGCCAGGGAGCGGCGCGTTCTCTTGGGCTTTCAAGGACAAACGGACACGAAAAGGCGTCTTTTCCGGTGAAACCCTGTCCAGCCGTACCTGATCCAGAGTAAGCCGCAGCGCGCCGGTTGACGACCGGTCCACTGCCGCCACCCGCCCCTCGACGGGGCCGTAATAGCGAAAATCAAGCACCGGCGCGGCGATCAGATGTGTCCTGGCGCTGGCCAGGCAAAACCCGCCAGCAATCAATGCCGGGATCCAAAGCAGAAACGCCATGGGCAGACGCTGAACAGCGCCGGCCGCCAGAAACAGTGCCGCCCCGGCAAGCCCTGCAACAAATGCAGGGCCAGGTTCGAATTTCAGATGAAAGTACACCGCGATCCCGGCGCCAAGGAACACCGGCACCCAACAGAAGAAACTGCCGCGCTGTGTATGCAGAACCTCGCTGAAAGCAGTCCAAAGCCGCATGCTTGCCCCCCGCCTTCTGGCCCGGTAGACAGGCGGAAACACTACGCCTCACATGGTTTCCAAAAGGTTAATCCCGCACATGACCCAACCGGTTGTCACCCGCTTCGCGCCTTCTCCCACCGGCTATCTCCATATCGGCGGCGCCCGCACCGCGCTGTTCAACTGGCTCTACGCCCGCGGCCGCGGCGGCAAGTTCCTGCTGCGGATCGAAGATACTGACCGCGAACGCTCCACCCCAGAAGCCACCGCCGCGATCCTGCAGGGGATGGCATGGCTAGGCCTGGATCACGACGGCGAGGTGATCAGCCAGTTCGAACGCGCGGACCGCCACGCCGAAGTTGCCAGACAGCTGCTGGGCGAAGGCAAAGCCTATAAATGCTTTGCCACCCAGGAAGAAATCGCCGCCTTCCGGGACCAGGCCAAGGCTGAGGGCAAATCAACCCTTTATCGCTCTCCCTGGCGCGATGTGGATGAGGCCAGCCACCCGGACGCGCCTTATGTGATCCGCATCAAGGCACCGCAGGAAGGCACCACCGTGATCAAGGATGAAGTGCAGGGCGATGTCTCCATCCGCAATGACCAGCTTGACGACATGATCCTGCTGCGCTCTGACGGCACCCCGGTCTATATGCTGGCAGTGGTGGTGGACGACCACGACATGCAGGTCACCCATGTGATCCGCGGCGATGATCACCTGAACAACGCCGCCCGGCAGATGATGATCTATGAAGCAATGGGCTGGGACATTCCGGTCTGGGCGCATATCCCGCTGATCCACGGCGCCGACGGCAAAAAGCTCTCCAAACGCCACGGCGCGCTGGGGGCGCAGGAATATCAGGCGATGGGGTATCCGGCTGCCGGTATGCGCAACTATTTGGCGCGTCTTGGCTGGTCGCATGGCGATGACGAGTTTTTTACGGACGCCCAGGCCAAGGACTGGTTTAACCTTTCCGGCATCGGCAAAAGCCCCGCCCGGTTCGACACCAAGAAGCTGGAGAATCTCTGCGGCCAGCACATAGCCGTCAGTGATGATGCTGCACTGCGGCAGGAAATCTGCGCCTATCTGGCCGTTGCAGGGGAAACCGCTTTGACTGACGCGCAGTCACAAGGGCTTGAACATGCGATGTATTGCCTCAAGGATCGGGCGCGCACCTTCCCTGAACTCATTGAAAAAGCGCATTTTGTCCTTGCTTCACGGCCTCTTGATCAGGATCAGAAGGCACAAAAAGCACTGGCTTCTGTATCCGACGGTATACTGGAAGAATTGACGCCGCAGCTGCAAAATGCTAGCTGGGTCCGTGACGATCTGGAGGCGCTTCTGAATGCATTTGCAGAAGCCCATGATACCAAGTTCGGCAAGCTGGCCGGCCCTTTGCGGGCTGTGCTTGCAGGCCGGTCGGTAACGCCTTCGGTGTTCGACATGATGTTGATTCTGGGCCGTGAGGAAACCCTCGCCCGGCTCCAGGACGCAACAGGCTGATAGCGGTATTAACACCCGGTAAAGCCTGTTTTGATACGACAACTCCTGCGCGAATCCGCGCAGGCGCTGCCTGCATGAGCGCACTCGAACCGGGTGTCTCTTATGCCCGCAACAGGAAGGGACAATAATGACCGACACACAGAAGTCAGCAACGCTCACGCTTGATGGTGAAAGCTATGAGCTGCCCATTTTCTCGCCGACCGCCGGACCCGATGTTGTCGACATCCGCAAGCTTTATGCCCAGGCGGGCGTGTTCACCTACGATCCGGGCTTTACCTCGACTGCCAGCTGCGACAGCACCATCACCTATATCGACGGTGACAAGGGTGAGCTTTTGCACCGGGGCTATCCGATCGACCAGCTGGCCGGCAAATCGCATTACCTCGAAGTCTGCTATCTGCTGCTGTACGGCGAATTGCCGACCGCCGCGCAGCTGGAGGATTTTGAGGTCCGTGTGACCCGTCACACCATGGTGCATGAACAGATGCACAACTTCTTCCGCGGGTTCCGCCGCGACGCGCACCCGATGGCCACCCTGGTGGGCGTTGTGGGCGCAATGTCGGCCTTCTACCATGACTCTCTGGATGTGACCGATCCCTGGCAGCGCGAGGTGGCTGCGGTCCGCCTGATCGCCAAGCTGCCGACCATCGCCGCGATGGCCTACAAGTATTCGATCGGCCAGCCGTTTGTGTACCCGCGCAACGATCTGGATTATGCTGCCAACTTCCTCCACATGTGCTTCTCTGTTCCGGCAGAGGAATACCACGTGAACCCGATCCTCAGCCGGGCGATGGACCGTATCCTGACCCTGCACGCGGATCATGAACAGAACGCTTCCACCTCGACCGTGCGGCTGGCGTCCTCCTCCGGCGCGAACCCCTTTGCCTGTATTGCAGCGGGCATTGCCTGCCTGTGGGGTCCGGCGCATGGCGGCGCCAACCAGGCCTGCCTGGAAATGCTCAAGGAAATCGGCACCGTCGACCGCATCCCGGAATATATTGAACGCGCCAAGGACAAGAACGATCCGTTCCGCCTGATGGGCTTTGGCCACCGGGTGTACAAAAACACCGACCCGCGCGCCAAGGTGCTGAAGCAATCCGCAGATGAAGTGCTGGAGCTGCTGGGCGTTGAGAACAATCCGCTGCTGCAGGTCGCCAAGGAGCTGGAGCAGACCGCGCTCAACGATCCCTACTTCATCGAGAAGAAGCTGTTCCCGAATGTCGACTTCTACTCCGGCATCATTCTGGAGGCGATGGGCTTCCCGACCTCGATGTTCACCCCGATCTTTGCGCTGTCGCGCACCGTCGGCTGGATCTCCCAGTGGAAGGAAATGATCGCCGATCCGCAGAACAAAATCGGCCGCCCGCGCCAGCTGTATCTGGGCGAAACCATGCGCGACTACACTGATATCGAACAGCGCTGACCGTCTCCTGTTCCAAGTAACGAAACGCCCCGCCGGCCGCGGGGCGTTTTCTTGTCTGCCCCCAGCGAACTTCCGGCTGAAGGATTGGGTAAAGTCCGTGGAGTAGGCAATAAAACGGAAACAATACCGCAGAACTGCGGGAATCGTTCTTCCAAAAAGTTCAATATTTAAGAGTATTTGACCGAGCTGGCACAACCGAATAGTGATCTGTTGAGCTTTCTTTTTTGGCGGTCCAGCCTGCGCCTTGATTGCACAGCGCGGCCCGCCAGACAGCAATGGATTGGTGACATGGAACTTTTGATTTTGCTAGGCATCGGCCTCACCATTGGCGGCGTGGCACTGGCGTTGGACGATGACGATGATAGCATTGAAGGCGATAAAATTACCGGCACTGAGGAAAACGACGATATTGCCGGAGCAGAGGGCGACGACACGGTTTTTGCCGGAGACGGCATCGACATTCTCGACGGAAACGGAGGCGATGACCGCCTCTTTGGCCAGGATGGGGAAGATTTTCTGGTCGGCGGCGAGGGGGATGACTTCCTGCGCGGTGGTTCAGACTCCGACCTGATCATTGACGGTAGCGGCAATGACACCTTGATAGGTGACCTGGGGCATGATCTGATTGTTGCCACCACAGCGGTTGATCCGGACGACACCATTCAACTTGTCAGGGATTGGATAGACAATGAAGACCCTGATGAAACGATACAGCTGCAACGCGACCTAAGCTCCCCGGATACAGACGATGATGCGGATGTAATTCAGGCGGGCTATGGCAACGATGAAGTTTACGCTGGCAACGGCGACACTGTAAGCTTGGGCGAAGGGAACGATGAACTGGTTCTAGGCGATTGGATCGAAGCCGGAGATGAGCCTGTGGTCTTGACCGACTACAGCCCGCTCGAAGACATGATCGTTTACTATTATGACGGTTCCGGTCCAGCCCCTGAAATCACAGTTGAAACCACGGTGGACGAACTGGGTGATGAAGATGATGCTCTTCTTATGGCTGACGGAAACGTCTTTGCCCGGATCGAGGGTGCCGGTGGCCTGATTGCGCCGCACAACATCTGGGTTCTCGAACGCGAGTAACGGTTGCCGAAAGGTGGCTCCGGCAACCCCAGTCCTTTTTCTTCCTCAGCGCCCCTCAAACTTCGCGGGGCGCTTTTCCATGAAGGCGGTGACCCCTTCCAGAAAGTCACGGGTCTTGCCGCATTGCCCCTGCAGATGCGCTTCCTCCGACAGCTGTTCCGCCAGCGTGCGGCCATAGCTTTCGCGCAGGGCGGTTTTGGTTGCAGCCAGCGCCTTGGTCGGCCCTTCTGCCAAATAGGCCGCGCGTGCGCGCCAATGGGCGTCGAACTCCGCGTCCGGCACCGCTTCCCAGATCATGCCCCAGTCGCTGGCTTGCTGCGCGCTGATGCGGTCGGCAAACAGCGCTGCCCCCATCGCCTTGGCCAGACCGATCTGGCGCGGCAGGAACCAGGTGCCGCCAGCATCCGGGATCAGGCCGATCTTGGTAAAGGCCTGCATGAAGAACGCGCTTTCGGCCGCAATCACCACATCCGCCGCCAGCGCCAGATTGGCGCCCGCACCGGCTGCAGCACCGTTGACGGCAGCCAGCACCGGCACCGGGCAGTCATAGATCGCCTGCAGCATCGGCAGGTATTCATCGCGCAGCGTGCGCTCCAGATCCAGCTTGCCGCCGTTATTGCCCGCATCGCTCAGGTCCTGGCCCGAGCAGAAAGCATCGCCGGCGCCGGTCAGCACCACTGCGCGCGCATCGCCTGCGGCCATCCGCATCGCATGGGTGATCTCGGAGCGCATCCGGCTGGTCAGCGCATTCTTGCGTGCTTCCCGGTTCAGCGTAATCACCGCAAGCCCGTCCTGCAGCGTAAACAGGATTTCTTTGTATTCCATCGGATTGCCCTATCTAACAAATGCCTTGGGCCGCGCGGCAGAGCTGCCGCACAGGCCGGTTGGCAGACATCGTGACGCAAAGGCTGCAAGCCGGAAAGACAGACCCCGCGTCAATCCTCCAGGATTTCCCTCAGCCGCTGCTGCTCTTCTGCGCTCAAACCCTGCTCGGATGCCTTGGGCTTGCGGGCACGGCCGCGGACATAAAAGACGCCAATAGCTAGCGCGGCCAGCAGCATCAGGGGGCCTGCTGCCCACAGCAGCAGATTGGCACCCCGCACGGTTGGTTTCAGCAACACGTATTCACCATAGCGGTCAACAATAAAGCCGATGGCCTCGCTGTTGCTGTCGCCAGCCACCAGCCGCTCACGTAGCAGCACCCTCAGGTCGCGGGCCAGATCCGCATTGGATTCATCGATGCTTTCATTGCGGCAGACCAGGCAGCGCAGCTCTTCGGACAGCTCCCGCGCGCGGGCTTCCAGCGCCGGGTCCTGCAGCACTTCATCGGGTTCCACCGCAAACACTGGTGCCGGAACCATAACAACCGTGGCCATGATCGCGACCAGCGCAAGGAACAGAAGACGCATGTGTTTCATTCCGCAGGCACTCCTGCCGATGGTGTTTTACGCGCCCCCGCAGCCACCCTGAACCGCCGGTCGCTAAGGCTGAGAAGCCCGCCGATGGACATCAGGATGCAGCCAGCCCAGATCCAGTTCGCAAAAGGCTTGATATAGGTGCGCATGGTCCAGCTGCCGTCTGCCTGCTGATCCCCCAGCACCACATAAAGATCGCGGGTCACGCGATAGTCGATGGCCGCCTCGGTGGTCGGCATCCGAGCGACGGGATAGTCGCGTTTTTCCGGGAACAACACAGCTTCCGGCTGCCCATTGCGGGTGACCTCAACCCGGCCTCTGGTGGTGAAATAGTTCGGCCCCTGCTCGCGGCTGACGTCCCTGAGCACGAGGGTAAAGGCGCCAACGTCAAACGGTTCGCCAATACGGGCAACACGGATATCTTCCTGCTCCCAGGCTGTCAGCCCGGCGATGGCAAAGATGGTGATGCCAACGCCGCCATGGGCAACGGCCTTGCCCCAGTCGGCCCTGGGCAAACGCAGCATGCGCTGAAGACGGTTTGATCTTCCGCTGCGCAGCCACAGATCGGCCAGCGCGCCAAACACCAGCCAGGAGCCAAGAAACAGTCCCACCGGACCCAGCGCGGACTTGCCGGTCTGCAGGGCCCAGGCCAATACGCCCAGCGATACTGCAAGCAGGAACACATAGCGCAGCTGCCAGGCGGCGCGGCCAATGCGCCCGCGCTTCCACGGCAGCATGGCGCCCACCGGCAGCAAAAGCCCCAGCACCACCATGAACGGCGTAAAGGCTGCGTCAAAGAACGGCGCGCCGACGCTCAGCTTGCGGTCAAAGACCATCTCCGCAACAATCGGCCAGACGGTGCCAAAGAAGACCACAAAACAGCTCACAGCCAGCAGGATGTTGTTGGCAACCAGCGCGGTTTCGCGGCTGACGATGCCAAACAGCCCCTTGGCTTCCATCGCTTGGGCGCGTGCGGCAAACAGCGTCAGCGCGCCGCCGGTGAAAAAGGCCAGGATGAACAGGATGAACACCCCGCGTTCCGGGTCATTGGCAAAGGCGTGCACACTGGTGATGATGCCGGAACGCACGATGAAGGTGCCGATCAGCGAGAAACCGAACGCCAGGATCGCCAGCAGGATGGTCCAGCTTTTCAGCGCTTCGCGTTTTTCCACCACGATGGCAGAATGCAGCAGCGCCGCCGCCAGCAGCCAAGGCATAAAGGAGGCGTTCTCGACCGGGTCCCAGAACCAGAACCCGCCCCAGCCCAGCTCGTAATAGGCCCACCAGGACCCCAGCGCGATGCCGATGGTCAGAAACACCCAGGCGGCCAGCGTCCAGGGACGCACCCAACGGCCCCAGGCGGCATCGACCCGGCCCTCAATCAATGCGGCGACGGCAAAGGAAAACGCCATCGAAAGCCCCACATATCCCAGATAGAGGAACGGTGGGTGGAAGGCGAGGCCGGGATCTTGCAGCAGCGGGTTCAGGTCTTGGCCGTCAAACGGCGGCACGGTCAGCCGCAGGAACGGGTTGGAGGTGAACAGGATGAAAGCAAAGAAGGCAACACCAATCGCGGCCTGCACCGACAGCACCCGCGCCTTCAGCGTTGGTGGCAGTCCGCCGCCAAAGACAGAGGCCATGGCGCCGAACAGGCTGACAATCAACACCCACAGCAACATCGAACCCTCGTGGTTGCCCCAAGTTCCGGAGATCTTGTACAGCATCGGCTTGGCCGAATGGCTGTTCAGCGTCACCAGCTTCAGCGAGAAATCAGAGGTGATGAACCCCCACATCAGCGCGCCAAAGGCAAAGGCGGTAAACAGGAATTGCGCCTGTGCCGCAGGCTCTGCCACGGCCATCCAGCCGGGCCAGCGTTTATGAGCGCCGATCAGGGGAACAACAGCCTGCACGATGGCAATCATGAAGGCGAGAATTAGGGCGAAGTGTCCGAGTTCTGTGATCATGTGCCGATATGTCCATGCATGCTCAGTCAGGATGGCTTTCCTATACGCCTGTCTGCCGGCAGGGCCAATGGCAAACCCCGCGCCATGCCGCCGCAGTGGGCAAATTGTGATTAGCCCCGACTGGTTTTCCAGTCCCGCAATGCCGGGTTGGCTTCCGTTTCAGTGGCATCCAGCTGCGCGTCTGCATCGGTGCCGGTGGAAGCTGCCGCAGGAGTGTCTGCTCGCAAGGCTTCCAGCGCGGCGATGTTCCGGGTGACCCTCGGCACCTGCGCAATACTGGCAGCCAGCCCCTGCTGGAACGCCAGGCTTTTGATCTGATGACGTGCTCCGAAATAAAAGGAGACGATGACCCCAAGGAGCCACCACAAGGGTTCCGGCACCAGCGCCAGCCCCTGCATCCGGGCGGCAAACCAGACTGGATCGCTCAGAGCAGAGATCAGCAGCGCCATTGTGCCAAGCGCCAGCATGGGCCGCGGCAGCCGGTTGACGCCGTCCATGAAGTGGTCGAACCGGCTTTTGCCGCCATATTGGAATTCGGCTGCCAACTGGGTCAGCGCTGCGTCCTGCAATTGATGGTCGCGGGCAGCCCCGGCCTCGGCGTTTTCCCTGAACACTTCAACGGTTTCCCGCAACACGTTGCGCGGACTTCCAAAAACCATCCCCAGGATATCCGTGATCAGCCCCATGCCGCTGTCCTCCGCTGAAATGCCTGCTGGCTCAGATGGTATTGAGCAGAAATGAACTCCTCAGCCCGTTTGATCCAGCCGCCTTTGGTTCCGTCGCGGGCGCGGGCAAATTTGCGGCTGGCCGGGCGGCGGTCTGCCAGGCGAAAGTAGTAGTTGCGGCGGGCAATGCCGTAGGCGTCGCGCAGGGCGCTTGCGTCAACCAATGCCGCCTGCTCAGCCGCAGAGGCAGTCAGCGGGCCAATGGCGCCATCGGCTGCCACATCAAACCCCATTTCGGTCAACAGCCGCTGCAGGATACGCACCGCATTGCTGCCTGCATTCACATACATGTCAAACACCGATGCCTGCAGGCAGGCCGGCAGGGTTGCGATGCGGGGCGCCTCGAAATAATGGCGGATGAAAATCTCTACCGCCTGCGGTCTGCTCAGCGCCTGCACGTCTTGCACATTCACCGCCCCGTCGCCGGTCAGATCCAGCCCAAGGCGTCGCATGGTGGCGATGGTCACCCCGTATTTGGTGGCGCCGCCCGGATCGTCCGGATCATTCACAAAGCCGCCTTCGCGGGCCACGATTGCTTCAGCGATTTGAGTAACTGTCTGCATGCCACCTCACCGTTTTTGGTTTGGCTCATGCTGCCGTAAGGGACCTAAGATCCCCTGACACCACCGTACGCAGGCTGTGCAACACCCGCGAAATGCGCTGCCGCGCCGCGCATCGCGCGGCGCCGGGCCCAACGCAAAACGCCTCCCCAAAGGGAGGCGTATCTGCGGCGGGAGCACCCCGCTCTGACACCGCGTCTCAGGCCTCGGGCTCCTGATAGACCCCCTGCTCTTTCAGCGCATCCATGACTTCCTTGGGCATATAGGTTTCATCGTGTTTGGCCAGAATTTCAGAGGCTTCGAATACGCCGTTCACGTAACGTCCAGTGCCGACCATGCCCTGGTTTTCCTCAAACAGATCCGGCAGCACGCCGGTATAGGCGACCTGCACCGTGGCGCCGCCGTCGGTGACGGCAAAGCGCACGGTTTCTCCCTGGCCGCGCTGCAGCGAACCTTCGGCCACCAGCCCGCCGATGCGGAACACTTCCGTTGGCTGCGGCGGTTCTTCGGCCACCTGACTGGGCGAGCGGAAGTAGTTGATGCCGTCCTGCAGGGCATAGCCGATCAAAGACGTAGCTGCGATCAGGGCCACCGCGGCAATCGCGATGACCTGGATACGGCGCTGTTTCTTCAGGTTTTTCATGGTGTCCTCATATCAAGCCCAAACCAGCGCCGCGCCCCGGTCAGGGGAACAGCGGCGCCATCATCAGGCCTTCGGTCTCTTTCTCACCTAACATCAGGTTTGCGTTCTGCAAGGCCTGGCCACTGCTTCCTTTTGTCAGGTTATCCAGGGTTGCGATCACAATGGCGCGGCCGTCGATCCGGTCCTGCGCCACGCCGATATGGCAGAAGTTGGAGCCGCGCACGTGGTGGGTGCTGGGCGCCTCGCCAAACGGCAGCAGTTTAATGAAGGGCTCATCCGCATAGGCTTTGGCAAAGGTTTCGTGGATCACCTGCGCGTCGCCCTTCACATAGACGGTTGCCAGAATGCCCCGGTTGGCAGGAAGCAGATGCGGAGTGAATTGTACCTTCACCGGACGGCCTGCGACTTTGCTGAATTCCTGGTCGAACTCACCCAGATGCCGGTGGGTGCCGCCAATGGCATAGGCGTTGTAGCCTTCGCTCAGCTCTGCATGCAGCAGGTTTTCCTTCAGCGACCGGCCGGCGCCAGAGACAGCGCATTTCAGGTCCAGAATGATGTCATCCAGATCAATCACACCCGCCGCAATCAGCGGCCGCAAAGCGAACTGGCCGGTGGCGGCATTACAGCCGGTGCCGGCAACCAGCCGTGCGGATGTGATCTCATCCCGGTAGAATTCGGTCAGCCCGTAGACCGCCTCTTCCTGCTGCGCCAAAGCGCTGTGCGGATTGCCGTACCATTTTTCATATTCCGCCGGGTCGCGCAGCCGGAAATCGGCGGATAGGTCAACCACCTTCAGGTTCTTGGGAAGTGCTGCGATCACTTCCTGACTGGTCTTATGCGGCAGCGCGCAGAAGCACAGGTCGATACCGGCAAAATCGATCTCGTCGATTTTGCACAGCACCGGCAGCTCCATATGGCGCAGATGCGGGAACACCTGGGCCATGGTCATGCCGGCCTTGCGGTCGGCGGACAGGGCCGCAATGTCGATATTCGGGTGCTGGGCAATCAGCCGCACCAGTTCGGCGCCGGTATAGCCGGAAGCACCAAGGATAGCCACTTTGTGGGTCATGTCAGACCTCGTCTTTCGATGTGATATGCCGGTTCCGCAGCCATCTGCGGAGAGAACTATGGGAACATGCGCCGCAGCGCTTTGACCTGGAACAAGGTTCCGGGTCCTTTGCGCTCAGGCTGCCTGAAAGGTGATTTCCCGTCGGAGAAACTGCGCCGCACGGTCACTGACACGGCCGGGATCTCCGGTGGTGAAGAACCCCCCTTCGCCGTCGCCGTGCATGCCGGGATGGCGCGTCAGGTAATCGGCCAGACTGTCCGCCACCAGGCTGCCCTGGCTGAACACCTGGACATTCGGGCCAAGTGCTGTCTGAAAGGTCTGCTCCATCAGCGGATAATGGGTGCAGCCCAGAATCGCGGCCTGCGGATGCGGCATCTTGCGTTTCAGAGCATCCACATGGGACCGCACCAGCGCCTCGGCCAGGATCATGTCGCCGTCTTCAATGGCATCGACAACGCCGCCGCAGGCCTGCGCCTCGACATCCACACCAATGGCGCGAAAGGCAAGCTCGCGCTGAAAGGCACGGCTGGCGACGGTGGCCGGCGTGGCAAACAGCGCCACATGCTTCACCTCAACCTCGCGGGGGGGCGAATTGTCACCCCACTGGCGTTCGGTCAGTGCCTCAATAAGCGGTACAAACACACCCAGCACCCGCTTGCCCTGGGGCAGCCCGCCTTCCTGCATCCGCCGCAGCGCAGCGGCAGAGGCGGTGTTGCAGGCCAGGATCACCAGATCGCAGCCCTTGTCCCACATGTCATGAACGGCGGATTTTGTTAGCTGATAGACATCATCTGCATCGCGCACACCATAAGGCGCGCGGGCGTTGTCGCCGTAGTAAAGAAAATCCACATCCGGCAGGCGCCTTTGCGCCGCGTCCAGAACGGTCAGCCCGCCCAGGCCTGAATCAAAGATGCCAACAGCCATTTCTGTTTTCCCGCGGTGTTCTGCTTCGCGCCCAAACCCTGGAATGCCGGATCTGAACAGTACTGAAAATGCTCTTACGTGGCTTTTTGCGGGAAATCCATCATTGCTTTTGAACTTTGCACAGGCAAGCAAGGCGCAACGCCCGGCGCCGCGCGTCAGCGCGGCGCCGGGCCCAACGGCTCTGGGCCTTTCTTCGAAAGGATCGGAGCCGGCGGGAGCGCCCGCCTGCCCCGGTTACTCCGCCGCCTGCTTGAGCGGCACAGCCCCCTGACGCAGGGCAGCCAGCAGTTCTTCGCGGCGTTTGGCGGCCTTTTGCTCGTTTGCCTGTTTGACCGGACCAAAGCCGCGGATTTGCAGCGGCAGTTCGGCCAGTGCTGCCAGCTGCTCCATGATCTCAGGTGCTGCCTTGGGCAGCCATTCTTTCATGTCGCGCTCAAACTGCTTGATCAGGGCACGTTCCATCTTGCGCTCTGCAGTATAGCCAAAGACGTCAAGCGGCGTTGCGCGCAGGAATTTCAGCCTGGCCAGCAGGCGAAAGCCACGCTCCATTCTGGCGCTGAATTTGCGCTTTTTCGGGCGGCCATCCGGATCGGTGCCGCCCAGCATCGGCGGCGCCAAATGATAGGACAGCGTCAGATCGCCCTCGAACTCCGCTTCCGCCTTGGCGCGGCTGCCAAGAAGCAAACGGGCAACCTCGTATTCGTCCTTATAGGCCAGAAGCTTGTGATAGCCCTTTGCAACCGCCTCTTTCAGTATGGGGTCGCTGATGCTGTCCAGAAGCCTGCCATAGCGTTTCGCCAGCCCTTTGCCCTGATAGGCAATCAGATGATCCTTGCGGAAGGCAATTTTCTCTTCCAGCGTTTTGGGTTTGTTGGAAACCTCGGGCGCGGTCAGCTTGGCAGCTTCCTGCGGATGCAGCACCGCCCAGCGGCCAATGTCGAAGGCACGTTTGTTGCGTTCCACCGCAGCGCCGTTCATCTCGATCGCCTGTTCGATCGCTTCAAAGCTGACAGGCACCAGCCCCATCTGCCAGGCTCCGCCGAATACCATCATGTTTGAGAAGATCGAGTCGCCCATGGCGGCGCGGGCCAGTTCTGATGCATCAAACAGGTTCAAACGCTCGCGCAACCGCGCCTGCAAGGCCACCTCCAGACGGTCCACCGGCACCTTGAATTCGGTGTTTTTGGTGAATTCACCGGTGATGATTTCATGGCTGTTCACAACCGCCCCGGTTTTGCCAGTGGTGGTCAGGCCCAGCGTCTTGGCGCCGGCACTGACCACCAGGTCGCCGCCGATCAGCGCATGCGCCTCGCCGGTGGCGACGCGGATTGCCGAGATGTCCTCGGGGGCATTGGCGATCCGGCAATGAATATGCACCGCGCCGCCCTTTTGGGCGAGGCCCGCCATTTCCATCAGCCCGGCACCCTTGCCGTCAATCTGGGCAGCTTGCGCCAGCACCGCGCCGATGGTCACCACACCGGTGCCGCCGACGCCGGTGATCACCACATTATGTGTGCCGTCGATGGCCGGCAGCTCCGGCATCGGCAGATGCGGCAGGTCGATGTCGGCGGTTGCTTCCTTGCGGATCTTGGCGCCTTGGACGGTCACGAAAGACGGGCAAAATCCGTTCAGGCAGGAGAAATCCTTGTTGCATGACGATTGATCGATGGCGCGTTTGCGGCCCAATTCGGTGTCCTTGGGCACGATGGAAACACAGTTTGACTGCACCCCGCAATCGCCGCAGCCTTCGCAGACGTCGGTATTGATGAACACCCGTTGATCCGGGTCCGGGAACAGGCCCCGTTTGCGGCGACGGCGTTTTTCGGCGGCGCAGGTCTGGATGTAGATGATGGCAGAGACGCCTTCGACCTGTTCGAACGCGCGCTGGACCGTCATCAGCTCGGCGCGCTCATGCATTCGCATGCCGGCCGGGAACTGCGCGGCGTCCACGTCTTCCTTTTCGTCATAGACCACGGCCATGGTCGCCACCCCCATCGCCTTCAATTCATGGGCGATCCGGTAGGCGGTCAGCCCGCCTTCAGCCTGCTGGCCGCCGGTCATCGCAACCGCGTCATTGAAAAGGATCTTGTAGGTGATATTGGTGCCTTCGGCCAAGGCGGCGCGGATCGCCTGCACACCGGAATGGTTATAGGTACCGTCGCCCAGGTTCTGGAACACATGTTTGCGGGTGGAGAACGGCGCCTCGCCGATCCAGTTCGCCCCTTCGCCGCCCATATGGGTAAAGCCCACCGTCTCGCGGTCCATCCACTGCACCATGAAATGGCAGCCGATGCCGGCATAGGCGCGCGACCCGTCCGGCAGGCGAGTAGAGGAATTATGCGGGCAGCCAGAGCAGAAGTAGGGCAGCCTGCTGGCGATTTCGTCGGCGTTGTCAGCGCGGCGCGCCTCTGCCAGGCCTTCCAGGCCCGCCTTGATCGCCTCTGTCTCGCGCCCTTCCTCAATCAGGATGCCGCCCAGTTTCTCGGCAATCATGATCGGGTCGAGGGCATATTTTGTCGGGAACAGCTCCTCGCGGTGCATGCCGCCGGCACCACCCTTGTACCAGCCATAAACCCGGCGGCCGCGGCGATCGTCAAAAATCGCTTCCTTGATCTGGATTTCGATCAGCTTGCGTTTTTCCTCGACCACGACGATCAGGTCCAGCCCTTCGGCCCAGTCATGGAAGCCTTTCATGTCCATCGGGAAGGTCTGCCCCACCTTGTAGGTGGTGATGCCAAGCCGTTCAGCCATGTTTTCGTCGATGTTCAACAGCTTCAGCGCATGAACAAGGTCGAGCCAGTTCTTGCCCGCAGCCACAAGGCCGATCTTGGCGCCGGGTTTGCCCCACATGCGCCTGTCCATCTTGTTGGCGTGGCTGAAGGCCTCTGCCGCAAAGCGTTTGTAGTCGATGATGCGGTTTTCTTGCCGGAACCGGTCGTCGTCCAGCCGGATGTTGAGCCCGTCCGTCGGCATGTCAATTTCCGGCGTAACGATGTCCATCCGGTCCGGGCGGGCATCGACAACCGACGTCACCTCGATGGTGTCTTTCATGGTCTTGAGCCCGGTCCAGAGCCCCGAGAACCGGCTGAGCGCATAGCCATAGATGCCGTAGTCCAGAATTTCCTGCACGCCGGCCGGGCTGACGATGGGCAGGTAGCAATCCAGCAGCGACCATTCCGACTGGTGCAGCACGGTCGAGCTTTCGCCAGTGTGGTCGTCACCCATCGCCAGCAGCACACCGCCATGTTTGGACGTGCCTGCCATATTGGCGTGACGGATCGCATCGCCAGAGCGGTCCACGCCCGGCCCCTTGCCGTACCACAGGCCAAAGACACCGTCGTATTTGCCTTCGCCGCGCAGTTCGGCCTGCTGCGCCCCCCACAGCGCGGTGACCGCGAGATCCTCGTTCAGACCGTATTGAAAGGTGACGTCGGCCTCTTTCAGCTGCTTTTCGGCGCGCGACATCTGCAGATCCACTGCCCCCAAGGGCGAGCCGCGATAGCCAGTGACCAGCCCGGCAGTGTTCAGCCCCGCCGCCGTGTCACGGTGTTTCTGCATCAGCATCAGGCGCACCAAGGCCTGTGTCCCGTTCAAAAGCACCGGGGACTTGGACAGGTCGTATTTGTCATTCAGCGTGATTTTCGGCGTGCTCATCATGGCCTCCTCAACCGGGATTAGCTTGCACTTTCTCGCCCTAACAATAGGTCATAATTGCTGACCTGAATAGCTGGATAATTTTGTTTTTTACTCGCTTGCGCCGTAAAAACTGATACATAACTAAGATTTCATACTGTCGGCGCCGAACGGATAGAAAGTAACGCATATGGATTGGGATAAGCTTAGAATATTTCACGCGGTGGCCGATGCGGGCAGCTTGACCCATGCGGGCGACAAGCTGAATCTGTCGCAATCAGCGGTCAGCCGCCAGATTCGGGCACTGGAGGAAAGCCTGAATGCGACGCTTTTCCACCGCCATGCGCGCGGACTGATTCTCACAGAGCAGGGTGAGCTGCTGTTCGACGCCACACAATCCATGTCAGCCCGGCTTGAGGCGGCCTCTGCCCGCATCCGCGACAGCGAGGAAGAAGTGTTCGGCGAGCTGCGGGTGACCACCACGGTTGGGTTCGGGACCCTGTGGCTGGCACCGCGTCTGACCAAACTGTATGAGCAATACCCGAACCTCAAGATCGACCTGATGCTGGAAGAACGGGTGCTGGACCTGCCGATGCGCGAAGCCGATGTGGCAATCCGCATGAAGGAACCCAGCCAGGCAGATCTGGTGCGCAAGCGGCTGATGACGGTGCGGATGGGGCTTTATGCAACGCCGGCCTATCTGGAGGCACAGGGCAACCTGGAAACCTTCGCCGATATCGCCAACCACCGGCTGATCTGCCAGAACCAGCGGTCTGCGCAGGTGGGATCTGCTGCCGTGCTTGGTAAAAATCTGATGGCGCAGAATCCCGGGTCGCTGCTGACGGTCAACAATTACTTTGGTGTTATGCAGGGGGTTCTGCATGATCTGGGCGTGGGTATTCTGCCGGACTATGTGACAGAAGAATTCCCGGAACTGGTTGAGGTGCTGCCGGATGAGTATCAGAATGAGGTTCCGGTCTACCTAGCCTACCCGGAGGAGCTGCGGCATTCCCAGCGCGTCGGCGCCTTCCGTGATTTCGTGCAAAGCGAGATCATGGCGCACCGCAAACACATGAAGGAGCTGGGCAAGCTCTGATCCCGCTGTATCAGGGCTGTGCTTAAAACCCAGCCGCTCTGCCGCGGGTTCAGGAAATACGGACGAAATATCCGTCTGGCTGCGCTCCAGCTATGCAAAAACTGCATAGCAGCATTGACGCCGAAATGGCGTATCTCCCCTTGAAGGAACGGGCTTGCGGCCCTAAATGAAATCTCATGAAGGCGGCGGCTTCGCCCCCCTTCATACCTCCCTGTTGGACTTCGGCCGAGCTTAGTGCTCGGCCTTTTTTTGGCAGCACGGCTGCTGGCGGCCCAGTAACGCACTGTCAGAAACTCTCTTTTTTCTTTGACCTGAATACAACTCATCGGTTCAACTGGGCCGATCGATACCCGTACCCAGTCCGGTTTCCTGACACAGGAGGTTTCGTTGAAGTTTGTTTTTCAGCACTATGCCCGCGTTTTGACCGTGTTTTTCACAGTTCTTGCGCTGGGAATTGCCGGAACACCGCCGGTGATGGCGCAAACAGCCCCCGCCTCTGCCCCCGCCCTGCCCGATCCCCTGACCGAGGACGCCATTCATGAAATGGTTGCCCGGATGTCTGATGATCAGGTCAGAGCCCTGCTGCTGGAACGGCTGGACGCAGTTGCGGCCCGGCAGGAGGAAGCTGCACCACCGCCCACTCTGACCGGGCGTGTTGTGCAGTTGTGGACCGCCTTCACGCTGCCGGTGACCGATGCGGTGCGCAAGCTGCCGGTGCTGCCGGAAGGTCAGGCCCGCGCGATCGGAAATTTTGTTCACAAACACGGCGGCCCGGGCGGCGTGCTGACGATGCTGGGACTTATTGCCCTGACCCTTGCGATTGGTCTGGCGGCGGAAATTGCCGTGCGCAAACTGATCGCCCGCTGGCGCAATCTGGACATGATCAGCGGGTCTGCCGACACGCTGGCGGGCGCGCTCAGCTTTCTGGGCCGCCGTTTCCTGCGCGAGATGATCGGCCTGGTGGTGTTTTACGTGGTGATCCGTGCTGTAGGCCGGACGCTGCTGGACGCACAAATGCTGCTGTTTGCGGCGCCGATGGTCACCTATCTGATCTGGCTGCCACGGGTGGGAGCTGCGGTGTCCCGCTTTATCATGGCGCCGGAACGGCCCGACAGGCGGCTGGTGAATGCCAGCGACCGATGGGCCGACTTTCTCTATTTGCACACCATTGGTCTGGTCTTTCTGGCTGGGCTGGCAATTTTCTCCGTCCGTTTCAACGCCGCCAATGGGGTTGCGCCGGAATCCATCCGGCTGGCCTATTGGCTGGACAGCCTGGTCTATGTCTACATCATCTGGATTGCCTGGACCGCGCGCGAAGGCCTGTCCGACATGATGCGCGGGACCGACCCTGACCGCACGCGATATGACAATCTCGCGGCCCATTACTATCCCTATTTCGCGATGGCTGTGGCCGCGCTGACATGGGTGGTGGTTGGAACAATGGTCGGGCTGGGCAAGGTGGCACAGCTGATCTACGGGGCGCATTACATTACCATGTTCTGGCTTCTGGCCGCCCCGGCGCTGGATACGGCCATCCGCGGGCTGGTCAAGCATCTGGTGCCGCCGATGTCCGGCGAAGGAGACCTGGCCGAGGCAGCCTATGTCTCGACCAAGCGCAGCTACATCCGGATCGGCCGGGTTCTGGTGGCAGGCATCGTGCTGGTGATCATCTCAAATGCCTGGGACGTCGACCTTATGGCCATTGCCTCCGGCGCTGAAGGCATTGCAGGAAACCTGATCGGCTGCCTGATGACCATCGCGGTCGGCTATGTGATCTACGAAGGCGTGTCGCTCTGGATCAACCGGCGGCTGGCCAGGGAGCAGACCTCTGGCGAGGAGGCCGAGGCTGGCAGTGAAGGTGGCGGCGCTGGCGGGTCGCGGCTGGCAACCGTGCTGCCGCTGTTGCTGGTAACCGCCCAGATCGCCATTGCGGTGATTTTCGGGCTGCTGGCCGTCGGCGCGCTGGGCATCGACATTACACCGCTACTGGCCGGGGCCGGGATTCTGGGGCTTGCCATCGGCTTTGGCGCACAAAAGCTGGTGTCGGATGTGGTTTCCGGCATTTTCTTCCTGGTCGATGATGCCTTCCGCGTCGGCGAATATGTCGAGGTCGAAGGCACCCGTGGCGCGGTTGAGAAGATCTCGATCCGCTCCATGCAGCTGCGCCACCACCGCGGGCCGATCAACACCATTCCTTATGGCGAGATCCCCAAGCTGACCAATTACAGCCGTGACTGGGTAATCATGAAACTGCGTTTCACGGTGCCATTTGATACCGACCCGAACAAGGTCAAGAAGATCTTCAAGAAAATCGGCGCCTCGATGCTGGAGGATGAATTGTACAAGGATGATTTCCTGCAGCCGTTCAAAAGCCAGGGTGTTTTTGACTTTGATGACGTTGGCATGATCATGCGAGGCAAGTTCATGGCCAAGCCGGGCACCCAGTTCACCATCCGCAAGGAGATCTACAACCGTGTAAAGGCAGCCTTTGCTGAAAACTGCATCGATTTTGCCCGCCGCGAGGTCCGGGTGGCTATTCCCGGACTGGAGGATGCAGACCAGATGAACAGCGGCGAAAAGGCCGCTGTGGCTGCCGCGGCAGGCGCTGCCGCACAGCAGCAGACGTCTGAAGAAGGCAAAGACGGTGCCACGCCAAAGACGTAGTTCGGTGCGGCGCGCTGCGGGCTGTGCTGCCCTGGCGACAATGCTGGCAAGTCTGGCCACGGTCGGTAAAACAGCGGGCCCAGAACAGACGGAACGGCACCTTGGCCACATCGAGACGGTGCAGAAAACCGAAAGCTATGGTTTTCGCAACGGATCGGTCGTGGTGGCACCGGTGCCGTTTTCCAGCCCGATGATCGGCTCTGGCCTGGGCCTGGGCGCGGGCTATCTGTTCAAGACCGGCCCGGATGCCAATACATCAGTGATCGGGCTGGGCGGTCTCAGGTCCGACAACGGCAGCCAGGCGGCGGCAGTCATGGTCAACTTTGCCCTTCCCGGCAACCGCTGGCAGGTCAAGGCGCTCGCCGCGCGTGCGGATGCGGTTTATGATCTTTACACCGGGGCGGGCATTCTGCCTGTCAGCCAGGTTGGGGCGCTGGCGCGAATAAACGTGGCCTATGGCGTGACCCCTGATCTGTCCGCAGGTGTTGCGCTGCGCTACCTGGAGACAGATATTTCGACAAACGGCGCTGTGCTGCCGCCCTCGCTGCAGCCGGATGCCGACCTGGCAATCGGCTCCTTCGGGGTCAGCCTCGACTGGGACCGGCGCGACAACAGCGATTACCCGACCATAGGCACCCGTTTCACGGCCTATGCGACACGATCCCATACGCTGGGCGGGATCAGTCGGCGCTATGACAAGACCTATACCATTCTCGACGGCTACCGTCCCATTGGCCGCCAGGGCGTTCTGGCCCTGCGCGGAACCCTGTGCGCCGCCTCCGGTAACACGCCATTCTTCGACCAGTGTTCGATTGGCGCCACCGACAATATGCGCGGGTTCAACAGCACCCAATACACCGGGCCGCGCTCTGCCTCCATTCAAGCCGAATACCGCAGGCGATTTTCCAAGCGCTGGGGCGGTGTGGTTTTTGCCGGTAGCGGCTGGACCGGGCCGGAGTTCGGCGATTTGACGCAGGGCGGTCGCCACAGTGCGGCGGGTGCAGGCGTGCGTTACCGGGTCTCCAGGAAGTTTCCGCTGGATTTCTCCATTGATATCAGCCGCAACAATGAACAGAAGACACAGCTCTATGTCTATGTCGGGCAGCGCTTCTGACCCTGCGGCTGCGCTGCATGCATCCATTTGCGCAACCCCTCTTTCCCAATGGCAAAGCTTGCTCTAAAAGGCGCACAATCGCAGCCATTGGGGACGTTTACGGATGCAGGAACCCGCCATCACGCCTGAACTGATCGCAAATCACGGGCTGAAGCCCGACGAATACGATCTGATTCTCGAAATCATCGGGCGGGAGCCGACCTTCACCGAGCTGGGCATCTTCTCGGCCATGTGGAATGAGCACTGCTCCTACAAATCCTCCAAGAAATGGCTGCGCACCCTGCCGACCGATGGCCCGCAGGTCATCTGCGGCCCCGGCGAAAACGCGGGCATTGTGGACATCGGCGACGGCGATGCCGTGGTTTTCAAAATGGAAAGCCACAACCACCCTTCTTACATCGAACCCTATCAGGGCGCGGCAACCGGGGTTGGCGGCATTCTGCGCGACGTGTTCACCATGGGCGCACGCCCCATCGCTTCGATGAACTCGCTGTCCTTCGGTGAACCGGGCCACCACAAGACCCGCCAGCTGGTCAATGGCGTGGTCGAAGGCATCGGCGGTTATGGCAACTGCTTTGGCGTGCCTTGCGCCGGCGGCGAAGTCCGGTTCCACCCGGCTTATAACGGCAACTGCCTGGTAAACGCTTTTGCGGCGGGCCTGGCCAAGACCGACTCGATCTTCTATTCCGCCGCCTCTGGCGTTGGCATGCCGGTTGTATACCTGGGCGCCAAAACAGGGCGCGACGGCGTCGGCGGTGCCACCATGGCGTCGGCAGAATTCGACGATACCATTGAGGAAAAGCGCCCCACCGTTCAGGTTGGCGACCCTTTCACCGAAAAACGCCTGATGGAAGCCACGCTGGAGCTGATGCAGACCGGCGCGGTGATCTCGATCCAGGATATGGGTGCTGCGGGCCTGACCTGCTCCGCCGTGGAAATGGGCGACAAGGGCAAACTGGGTGTACGTCTGGACCTGGAAAACGTCCCCCAGCGCGAAGAGAACATGACAGCCTATGAGATGATGCTGTCGGAATCTCAGGAACGCATGCTGATGGTGCTGAAGCCGGAGCTGGAAACCGAAGCCCGTGCTGTGTTTGAGAAATGGGACCTGGATTTCGCCATCGTTGGCGAGACCATCGCAGAAGACCGCTTCCTGATCATGCACAACGGCGAAGTGAAGGCCGATCTGGTGCTGTCGAAACTGTCCTCCACAGCGCCGGAATACGACCGCCCGTGGAATGAGCCGGTGATCCCCGAGGCCCTGACCGACGCCGATGTGCCGACCATCGACCCGATTGACGGCCTGAAGGCGCTGCTGGCCTCGCCGAACTATGCCGGCAAGCAGTGGGTCTATGAGCAGTACGACACCACTGTCATGGGCGACACCCAGCGCCGTCCGGGTGCAGGCTCCGGTCTGATCCGCGTGCATGGCACCGACAAGAAGCTGGCCTTCACCTCCGACGTGACCCCGCGCTACGTCAAAGCAAACCCGGTTGAGGGCGGCAAGCAGGCAGTAGCCGAAGCCTACCGCAACCTGACCGCCGTTGGCGCCAAGCCGCTGGCGACAACCGACAACCTGAACTTTGGCAACCCCGAAAAGCCCGAGATCATGGGCCAATTCGTTGGCGCCATCAAAGGCATCGGCGAGGCCGTGGCTGCATTGGACATGCCGATCGTCTCTGGCAATGTGTCGCTGTATAACGAAACCGACGGCAAAGGCATCCTGCCGACCCCGACCATCGGCGCGGTTGGCCTGGTGGCGGCTGGCGAGGAACCGATCATCGGCGAAGCCCGCGACGGCCATGTCGCCCTCTTGATCGGCGATACAATCGGCCACCTGGGCCAGTCGGCACTGCTGGCCGAAGTCTTCAACCGCGAAGACGGCGACGCACCGGCAGTGGACCTGGAGGCAGAAAAGCGCAACGGCGAGTTTATCCGCGCCAACCGCGATTTCATCAAAGCCTGCACCGACCTGGGCGATGGCGGCCTGGCGCTGGCCGCGTTTGAGATGGCCGAAGAAGCCGGCGTCGGTGTTCAGATTGATGCTGGCGACACCCAGACCGTCTTTGGCGAAGATCAGGCGCGCTATCTGATTGCCTGCAACTTCGATCAGGCCGAGGCGCTGATGATGGCCGCAGGCCAGGCCGGCGTGCCGCTGACATCGGTTGGCAAGTTCGGCGGTGACAGCGTGAAGATCGGTGGCTCCGAGGCGCCGCTGGCTGAGCTGAAGGAGATTTTCCGCTCCAGCTTTGCCGCTGCCGTCGCCTGACGCAGGATGGACCCCGCAAGGGTGCCAGCAAGATGATCCAGGGCGGGATGGCATTGCCGTCCCGCCTTTTCCTTTGCCCTGCGGAGCCGCGCATGACACTGCCTGACCTGACAGAGGATTGCAGCCGCTGTGCAGCCCTGTGCTGCCTGGCTTACCCGTTCGAGGCGCACGAGGATTTCGGCCTGTTGAAACAGGCAGACACGCCCTGCCCCAACCTCGCCGCGAATTTCCAATGCTCCATTCACAAGGATCTTGCCGCCTGCGGTTTCGGCGGCTGCGTGGCCTATTCCTGTGCAGGCGCCGGCCAACGCGTGACGCAAGATCTGTTTGAAGGCGAAACCTGGCGTGACGATCCGGATCTTCTGACCCATATGACCCATGCCCTGCGGGTTCTGCGTCCGATCCACGAGGCGCTTCTGGTTCTGCAGGAAGCAGCCGCGCTGCCGCTGCCACGGGATCTGCAGCAACGCTGTGCAGGTCTCACCCAGGCGCTTTGCCCCGGCAATCCTTCATCAGTCTGGGATTTTCAGGAAGACAGCGTGCAACAGGCCCTCGCAGAGGTTCCGGAATTTGTCGGGCGCGTTGCGCCTTTTGCGCAGCGCCAAGGCTAATCCCGCTTGCACAGCTCCAGCCGCACACCTACATTTTTACCAAATCAGACAAAGGACTTCCCCGGATGCCCATGCAAGCCCATGAAATCGAAGAACTGCTGCGCCAATCCTTCCCGGATGCCGAAATCCAGGTCGGCGGCTCTGACGGCGTGCACATGTCGGCGATGGTCGTCGACGAAAGTTTCCGCGGCAAGAACCGCGTCCAGCAGCAGCGCGCTGTATATGCCGCGTTGAAGGGCAAGATGGACGGCCCCGATGGCGAGCTGCACGCCTTGGCGCTGACCACCAAGGCGCCGGAATAGACCGGGATGTCGCTGTTTTCCTCCATTCTGGTGATTGGCATTGTGATCATGACCGCTGTTGTGGCGGTCGTGTCCCAGCGCCGCCGCCCGCTGGAGGATGACAACGAAGACCCGGAATACCACACCCTGCGCTCGGATTATCAGTCCGGCATGGGCGGCGGCGCTGCCCGGAGCTGGAAAGTCCCGAAAGACCCGCAGGAATACGCCCGTTTCTTTGTGCCCAAGGGGCAGCGGAAATAGCCTCTATCCGCTTTTGAAATGCCCGGGGTGACGGATTGGCAAAACCCGCAATACTGCCTATATGACGGCCAACGGAAAACGGCGCAGCTGCCGAAAGGAAATGCAGACATGACTGACGCAAAGACCCGCATCGACGAAACCGTTAAAGCCAACGACGTGGTGCTCTATATGAAAGGCACCAAGGAAATGCCGCAATGCGGCTTCTCTTCGCGCGTGGCAGCAGTGCTGAATTATATCGGCGTCGACTATACCGATGTGAACGTGCTGGCGGATGAAGAGCTCCGCTCGGGCATCAAGGACTATTCCGACTGGCCAACCATTCCCCAGCTTTACGTGAAGGGCGAATTTGTCGGCGGTTGTGATATCATCACCGAGATGGCGCTGTCGTCAGAGCTGGATACCCTGTTTGATGACAACGGCATCGTCTTTAACAAGGAAGCCGCCGACAAGATCCGCGAAGCCAACGCCTGATTGCAGGTCTCGCGTACGGCACTAAAAAAGGCGCCCTGAACGGCGCCTTTTCTTTTTTCGCAACGGGTTCCGGCCCCGGCCATCCGCTCAGCCTGCGGCCTGTTCTTCGATTTCCTGAGCCAGCGCCTCGGTGCGGGCGGCCAGTTCGGCCAGGCTTTCATTCACCTGCGGCGGCACAACCGGGATCTCGATACGCTCCGGCTCCGGGGCGGGCGCCGCCTTCAGCGCTTCCAGTTCCTGTATGCGTTCGGCCAGTTCAGCCTCAATTTCCTTGTTTCGGTCCTCAACGGCGGCGGTTTTGTCTGCCAGCATCAGCCCGGCCATCAGCAGCATCCGCGCTTCCGGCATCCGCCCGATCTGATCCGACAACACCTGCGCCTCGTCATCCAGCATTTTTGCGGCGGAATGCAGATAGCTTTCTTCGCCCTCCTGGCAGGAGACCTCAAAGCCACGGCCACCGATATGAATTGTCACCTCGGGCATTAGACTTCCTCTCCTTCAGGCAGGTTGTGGGCATTCGCCAAGAGCGGCTCCAGTTTGGCCAGCACTGCGTTGACCTGTGCCTGATCGCTGGCTTGCGCGGCGCGCAGACCTTCGATCTCTGCCTCCATGGCGGTGTTGATCAGCCCGGCGTCGCCCAGACCCTGGGCATTGGCTTCACGCAAGGACGCATTGGAAGCGCGCAGCTCCTCATTGGCCTGGCGCAGCTGCTGCAGCTCGCCGTCAAGCCGCACCAGAGCTTCGTTCTGGCGTTCCAGTTCGGCGCTCATGTCCGCCGCGGCAGGCAGTTGTTCTTCTGCCGGGGCGGAATTCGCGTTCTGGGCGTCTTCCAGCTGCGCCCTCAGGGCGTCATTGGCCGTTTTGGCTTCGTTCAGCTCGGCTTCCAGGGCGTCCTTGTCGCTGGCTGCCGTATTGGCTGTCGCTTCCAATTCGCCCTTCAAGCGTGAGACTTCAGACCGCAGAGCTTCTTTCTCAGCCGGATCGCCTGCCTCGTTGCGCAGAAGCTGAAGCTCGGCTTCCATTGCCGCCACGTCTTCATTGCTGGCCGATCCGCCGCTGCCTGCGTTGCTTTCCGCCTCCTGCAGCCGGGCGCGCAGTGTTTTCACCCGCTCTTCCAGCTGGGCGTTGGCGGTCTTTTCCTCGTCCAGCGCCTGCTCAAGCTCTGCATTGGCGGCACCGGCTGCGGCGGCCTCAGATGCTTGCGCGGCCTCGGCGATGGCCTCTTCTGCCCTGGCCTTGTCCGCTGTGCGTGCGTCTTGCAGCGCAGCGGACCCCGCGCTGATGCGTTCCAGCGCGGCCTGGATGCGGCCTTGCAGTTCTTCAATCTGGTTCATGCCCGTCCCTCACCCGTACCCGGCCGTTCCATTTTCATTGCTGCACACACCCGAATCGCGTGGGTGCAGCTGTCATGGGCCAGTTCTTCCTCAACAGGAATAAAACACCCCCCTTTGCGTTTCAACCACTTGCCGCGCTTACTTCGCGCAGAATGCACCGCATAGGCGCAAGCATGCTTGATCTTTGGCTCATCGCTGCTATTGAGCGCAGCAAATGCCTGTTAACGCCAAAGGACAATCCAAGTGGACCTGACAGCCCTGCGCACCGCCAATCCCGAACATTGGAACAAAGCCGCCGCCATCCGTGCGCTGGCGCTGGACGCCGTTGCCGCCGCCAATTCCGGCCATACCGGCATGCCGATCGGCATGGCCGATGTCGCCACCGTGCTGTTTGAAAAGCACCTGAAGTTTGACGCTGCCAACCCGCAGTGGCCGGACCGCGACCGGTTTATCCTGTCGGCGGGCCATGGCTCGATGCTGATCTATGCGCTGCTGTACCTTGCCGGCGACAAACAGGTCACGCTGGAGCAGATCAAGAACTTCCGCCAGTCCGGCGCGCTGACCGCTGGCCACCCGGAAAACTTCCTGCTGGATGCAGTGGAAACCACCACCGGCCCGCTGGGCCAGGGGATTTCCAACGCTGTCGGCTTTGCCATGGCAGAGGAAATGCAGCGCGCCCATTACGGCAAGAAGGTTGTGGATCACCACACCTATGTCATCGCCGGCGACGGCTGCCTGATGGAAGGCATCAGCCAAGAGGCCATCGGTCTTGCCGGCCGCCACCAGCTGGGCAAGCTGATTGTCTTCTGGGACAACAACAACATCACCATCGACGGCACCGTTGAACTCAGCGACCGCACCAATCAGGTGCAGCGCTTCAAGGCTTCCGGCTGGCAGGTGATCGAAATCGACGGCCACGACCCGGTTGCGATTGACGAGGCCATCGTGGCGGCGAAGAAGTCGAAGAAGCCGTCGATGATCGCCTGCAAAACCCATATCGCCCTGGGCCACGCCGCACAGGACACCTCCAAGGGCCACGGCGCGCTGACCGATGCAGACCAGCTGCAGGCAGCCAAAGACGCCTATGGCTGGACCGGCGGCGCCTTTGAGGTTCCGGCAGAGATCAAATCCCAATGGGAAGAAATCGGTGCTCGCGGCCAGACGGAACGCGCCGCCTGGGAGGCCCGCTTTGCCGAGCTGTCGTCGCAAAAGCAGGACCGTTTCAACCGCGCCTATGCATTGGATGCGCCCAAGAAACTGTCGGCCGCCATCAAGGTGCTGAAAAAGCAGGTAAGCGAAGAGCAGCCCAAAGTCGCAACCCGCAAATCCTCGGAAATGGCGCTGGCCGTCATCAACCCCTTGATGCCGGAAACCGTGGGCGGCTCGGCCGATCTCACCGGCTCCAACAACACCAAGACCGGCGATCTGGGCGTCTTTGACACCGACAACCGCAAGGGCCGCTATGTCTATTGGGGCATCCGCGAGCACGGCATGGCTGCCGCGATGAACGGCATGGTGCTGCACGGCGGCGTGCGCGCTTACGGCGGCACCTTCTTCTGCTTCACCGATTATGCCCGCCCGGCGATGCGTCTGGCCGCGCTGTCGAAAATCCCGACCGTGTTTGTGATGACCCACGACTCGATCGGCGTTGGCGAAGATGGCCCCACCCACCAGCCGGTGGAACATCTGGCAATCTGTCGCGCCACCCCGAACACCTATGTGTTCCGCCCCGCCGACACCGTGGAAACCGCCGAGGCCTGGGAAATTGCCCTCACCTCCAAGGACACCCCGTCGGTGATGACCCTGACCCGACAGAACCTGCCGACCGTCCGGACTGAGCACAAGCTGACCAACATGGTCGAAAAAGGCGCCTATGTGCTGGCCGAGGCCGAAAACAAGCGCCAGGTGATCCTGATCGCCACCGGTTCCGAGGTCTCCATCGCAATGGAGGCCAAGGCCAAGCTGGAAGCCGAAGGCATCGGCACCCGCGTCGTCTCCATGCCCTGCATGGAGCTGTTTGCTGCGCAGGACGAGGCCTACCGCCGCAAGGTCCTGCCCGCAGGCCCGGTGCGTGTCGGCATCGAAGCAGCCGTGCGCGACGGCGGCTGGGACCGCTGGCTCTTGGGCGAGCGCGGCCAGGAGAAAAAGGCTGCATTCGTCGGCATGGACCGCTTCGGCGCCTCTGCCCCGGCAGGCGAGCTGTTCGAGCGCTTCGGCATTACGGCTGAGGGCACAGTAGCGAAGGTGAAAGAACTGCTGGGCTGACTTGGCCAATGAAAAATAGAACGAAGGGCGCCCAATTGGGCGCCCCTTTCAATTCTTGAATAGAAATTGTGCGGTCTATCCTGACCATGCGCTACTGACTATTTGGTCGGGAGCCAAAAAAGGTTTTTGATACTCCTATCTGCATCCAGTCCGTTCACGAGCTTCGCGAATTCGCTCCATTTTAACCATTCTTGCCCTGCCAAGTGGTGGTCGATAGCAGTCTGGCGGAAATTAATGTAGGCGTTATAAAAACGCTTGTTGCGAGATGACATCTCAGTGCTCGATTTCACAAACTCTTTGCACCGTTCATAGCGCTCCAATGCACTTTTGGTGTCTCCAGAGAACAAATCAATGTCAGCAGCAAACAAGTTGTAGCCTACCGATCTCGGAAATTTCGAGATGAGGGTGCTGGCGATATTCTTTGCCCTGATGAAGTCGCCCTTCACGGCTAGCCGTTGGGCTCTGAGAATCTGGTAGTTTCTTAGAAACTTCATGGTAGACGGCTCGTTTTCAGTTCATCAATAACTCTGACAGTTGTAAAATCAGGGTCAACATGGTCTCGGAGTGGGCATTGGTCCAGCCGGACAGACAAACTCTCAGATGCCTGAAGACTTGCCGGACACAACTGCAATCACCGGCCCGATCACCTTGGTTGCCAGAGGGATCAGCACCAACCCCCAGGCCACACCAAATACCCCGTCCATCGCAGCCTTGGCGGTCCACTCGGCAAAGCCCTCCCAGGCGGCAGGCACTGCGTGGCCCACGGCATAGGCCCAGTCGTGGATCAGATGGCCCAGCCAGCCAAAGCCCAGCACCTCCAGCCCGTGAATAACGATGGAGCCGCCGACCCACAGCATCGCGGCTGTACCGACCACGGACAGGATCCACATCAGCACTGGCATGAACTTGACCAACCCGCGCCCCAGCCCACGCCCCACAGGCGTCGGTGCATTGCCTGCCAGATACAGGCCTACGTCGTCCATCTTCACAATCACCGCGACCGAGCCATAGACCGCAACCGTCACGCCAATGGCCACCACCGCTAGCGTCGCCGCCTGCATCCAGACATTCGGCGCCTCAATGGCGGCCAGCGCAATGGTCATGATCTCAGCCGACAGGATGAAATCGGTCTTGATCGCGCCCTTGATCTTCTGTTCCTCCAGATGGCCAGGATCTTTGACGCTCATGTCCTGCTCAATCTCGTGGCTCGCATGCGGAAACAGCACGTGAAAGACTTTCTCGGCGCCTTCAAAACACAGGTATGATCCGCCCAGCATCAGTAAGGGCGTAATCAGCCAAGGCGCAAAATTGGCCAGCAGCATGGCAACCGGCATCAACAGGATCAGCTTGTTGAATAGTGACCCGCGGGTGATACGCCAGATGATCGGCAGCTCGCGCGCAGGGGCAAAACCCTGCAGATACTTGGGCGTCACCGCCGCATCGTCAATGATCACCCCTGCGGTCTTGGCCCCGGCCTTGCCCGCAGCCGCTGCCACATCGTCGACCGAGGCCGCTGCAACCTTGGCAATTCCTGCCACATCATCCAGAAGCGCCAGTAAACCGCTCATGCCAAATCCCTCAAATCCTGTCCGCGTTTTGCGGGCCAATCTGCCTGCTTCCGCGCCGCAGCACAAGCGTTAGCGCCACCGCCTGCGGGTCGTAAAATTCCGTTACCGCCACCGGCGAAAACCGTTAGCGCCACCGTGCGCATTTTGCGCTAACAGTTTCATTTAATGCCGCTTTTACCCCTTTAGACCACATCCGCCCCGGTCTATATGGCGCCAAAGGTTTTGCTCGCTTGGAGACGTACTCATGACCATCAAAGTCGGGATCAACGGTTTTGGCCGCATCGGCCGCTGCACCCTGTCGCACATTGCCGCCTCGGGCCGCGACGACATCGAAGTGATCAAGGTGAACGCCACCGGCCCGCTGGACACAGCCGCGCATCTGATCAAATACGACTCCGTGCATGGCCGTTTCCCCGGCGAGGTCACCCTCGGCGACGGCACCATGAACCTGGGCCGCGGCGACATGCAGATGTTCTCGACCTACGACATGGCTGAACTGGACTGGTCGGGCTGCGACGTGGTTCTGGAATGCACCGGCAAATTCAACGACGGCGAAAAAGCCAAGGCGCATCTGGAGCGTGGTGCAAGGAAAGTGCTGCTGTCCGCCCCCGGCAAGAACGTCGACAAAACCATCGTTTACGGCGTCAACGACGACCAGCTGGAAGCCGGCGACACCATGATCTCCAACGGCTCCTGCACCACCAACTGCCTGGCGCCGCTGGCCAAAGTGCTGGATGAGGCCTTTGGCATCGAACATGGCATCATGACCACCATCCACGCCTACACCGGCGACCAGCCGACTCTGGATCGCCGCCACAAGGACCTGTACCGTGCCCGCGCTGCCGCCATGTCGATGATCCCGACCTCGACCGGCGCTGCCAAGGCGCTGGGTGAAGTGCTGCCGAACCTGAAAGGTCGCCTGGACGGTTCCGCCATCCGCGTGCCGACCCCGAATGTCTCCGCCGTGGACCTGACCTTCCGCGCCGGCCGTGACGTGACCGCTGAGCAGATCAACGCCGCCGTTCAGGAAGCCGCTGAAGGCCCGATGAAGGGTGTTCTGGGCTATGAGCCGGCGCCGCTGGTCTCCACCGACTTCAACCACTCCCCGGAAAGCTCGGTCTTCGCGCCGGACCAGACCCGCGTGGTCGAGGACCGTATGGTGCGCGTGCTGGCCTGGTATGACAACGAATGGGGTTTCTCGGTGCGCATGGCCGATGTCGCCGTCGCCATGGGCAAACTGGGCTAAACGCCCACTCCCCCTTGAGACTTCGCGCCCGCTCAGGTTATCTGGGCGGGCGTTTTCATTTGCGGCGGAGCTTTCATGACCAACCGGATTGCCATCTACCTCGGGCTGTTCTTGATCGCGGCCACTGTTTTTGACATCGCCCTGTTCGGCGACCAGCATATGATCTTTCTCGGCAAGAAATTTTTTGCCCTGATCGACTGGATCGCCTTCTGGCGCTGATCGCCCATCTGCCACCCGCCGACGATTTCGGGGCCATCAATTCCGGATTTTCTTCTTTCTGGTGCAAAATACCCCGGGGTGAATTGGCCTGCGGCCAAGAGGGGCAGCGCCCCTCCCCCCGTGTCAGCCTGACGAGCGCGCGGCGCTCAGCAGGGGGCGCCACGCCAGTTCAGCTGGTCTTGCCCAGACGCTCCAGCAGCCTGTCCTTGACCAGCGGGGTGACGAATTTCGACACGTCGCCGTCAAGCCGGGCGATTTCCTTGACCAGTTTCGAGGCAATCGCCTGATGCCGCGCTTCCGCCATCAGAAAGACTGTCTCAACCGAACTGTCCAGCGCCCGGTTCATCCCGACCATCTGAAACTCATACTCGAAATCGGCAACAGCACGCAGGCCGCGCACGATGATCTGGGCGCCGACATCGCGGGCGCAGTCGATCAGCAGATTCTCGAACGGATGCGCGATGATCTCTGTTCCGGTTTCCCGGCTCAGCTTGGCGCATTCCGCCTCGATCATCTCGACCCGCTCTTCCAGTGTGAACAACGGACCTTTGTCGCGGTTGATGGCGACGCCGATCACCAGTTTGTCCACCAGCGCGCTGGCGCGGCGGATGATGTCGATATGCCCGATGGTGATCGGGTCAAAAGTGCCGGGATACAGACCAACGCGCATGGGCGGCCTCCTGCCTTGTCAGTAATTTCTGCACACGCAAACATATTTGCCGCCGCGGATGCAAGAGGGCAGAATTGCGTAAATCGCGCCTGCGGCCGTGTGACCCACGTGGGCTCAGTGGCCCATGATCATATCCTGCAGCGCGTCTTTTTCCATCGCAACCTGGGCCAGCTGCGCCTTGACAGCATCGCCCAGGGTAATAATCCCGACAAGCTTTCCGTCGATTTCTACAACCGGCATATGCCGGAACCGGCCTTCGGTCATCTGCTTCAGAACTTCCGCGACGTTGGACTGGCTGGTGCAGGTGACCAGCTCTTTGGTCATGTAACCGCTGACCGGCTCCTCAAGACAGGCAGCCCCGGCCTTGGCAAGCTCTCGCACGATGTCACGCTCCGACAAGATACCGTCCGGGTATTCGCCATCAGCAGAGACCACCACGGTGCCAAAACGGTTGTCCGCTAAAACTTTTGCAGCTTCAGCGAGGCTCGCATGCAGTGCAACGGTGACAACACCCGTTCCGGCCTTTGACTTTAAAATCTCTTGAACAAGCACTCTGGGCTCCTCCGGGAAAAAATGCATTACAAATAACTGTGCCGCAACACAGCTTTAAGTCAAGGCTTCCAGCCGGGCCACCTCGTCGCGGATCCCCTTGGACAAAGCTTGGGCAAAACGGTTCAGCCGCTCGCTGCGCTGGTCACCCTGATGGCGCACCAGATGGAAACTGCGGGTCAGGCTCACCTTATCGGTCAGGATCTTGCGCAGCATCCGGTGGGCCGGCAGGCTGAAATCATGCGCCACACAGATCGCGGTGCCCTGTGCCGCCATCTTGATCTGTACCGACACAGAATTGGAGGCCAGCGCCACCCGTTCGACACCGATGTCGTTCAGATAATCCAGTTCCTTGTCAAAGATCATGTCGGGGATATAGCCGATCATCTTATGGCCCTTCAGGTCCTCCAGCCTTTCGATCGGCGGCCGGTCCTTCAGATAATGACGCGAGGCAACCAGATGCAGCCTGTAATCACAAATCTTTTGCACCAGCAATTTGCCGGCCGTTGGCGCACTGACCGTAACCGCCATATCCGCTTCACGGCGGCTGAGGTTGATCACCCGCGGCAGCGCAACGATCTGGATATCGAGGTCCGGATTGGCTTCTGCAATCTGCGCGCAGACCTGGGGCAGAATGTAATTCGCGCTACCGTCTGGCGCACCGATGCGGATCTGGCCGGACATGGTGTCGCTTGGCCCGCTCAGTGCTTCCGCCCCTGCCCGCATCGCCTGTTCTGCAGCTTCGGCATGGACCAGCAACCGGTCGCCGGCCGCGCTGAGCGCATAGCCCTGCGGGGATTTCACGAACAGCGGCGTTTCCAGCGCCGCCTCGAACCGGGCGATCCGGCGGCCAACAGTGGCGGGGTCCATCTTGAGCACACGGCCAGCTCCCGACAGGCTCGCCTCCCGTGCCACCGCCAAAAACACTTTCATATCATCCCACTGCGGATCCATCGGCCCGGGTCCTCCGTTTATTCTGTTAACGCCACGTTAACCTTTTGCGTTCCTGCAAAGCCTCTTTGAAATGTTTCCTCTTTTCCGATGTTTTTTGCAAGCCTACGATAGACCCAAGATGAACACAGGAGGATCCGATGAAAGAACTCGGCCATTTTATTAACGGCAAACTGGTCTCCGGCACCTCGGGCCGTTTTGACGATGTTTTCAATCCCGCAACCGGTGAGGTGCAGTATCAGTGCCCGATGGCCAGCGCTGCGGAAACCACCGATGCGATCGAAAAAGCCGCCGCCGCGCAGCCTGCATGGGGCGCCACCAACCCGCAGAAACGCGCCCGTGTGATGATGGCGATGGTCGGTCTGATGAACCGCGACATGGACAAGCTGGCAGAGGCGCTGAGCCGCGAGCACGGCAAGACCATCCCGGACGCCAAGGGCGACCTGCAGCGTGGCCTGGAAGTGATCGAATACTGCATCGGTGCGCCGCAGATGCTGAAGGGTGAATTCACCGACAGCGCTGGCCCCGGCATCGACATGCATTCCATGCGCCAGCCGCTGGGCGTTGTCGGTTCGATCATGCCCTTCAACTTCCCTGCGATGATGCCGCTGTGGCACGTCGGCCCGGCGCTGGCCTGCGGCAACGCCGTGGTTCTGAAACCCTCCGAGCGCGACCCTTCCGTGCCGCTGATGCTGGCGGAACTGTTCATCGAGGCCGGCCTGCCCGATGGCGTTTTCCAGGTGGTGAACGGCGACAAGGAAGCCGTGGATACCATTCTGGACAGCGAAATCATCCAGGGCGTGTCCTTTGTGGGCTCCACCCCGATTGCGCAGTACATCTATTCCCGCGCCACCGCCAACGGCAAGCGCGCCCAGTGCTTCGGCGGCGCCAAGAACCACATGATCGTGATGCCCGATGCCGACCTGGACCAGGCTGCCGACGCGCTGGTCGGTGCCGGCTTCGGCGCGGCAGGCGAACGCTGCATGGCGATCTCGGTTGCCGTTCCGGTCGGCGAGGAAACCGCCGACAAGCTGATCGAAAAGCTGATCCCGCGTATCGAGAAACTGAAGGTCGGCCCCTATACCGCCGGCAATGATGTTGATCTGGGCCCGGTTGTCACCGCAGCCGCCAAAGAGCGCATTCTGGGTCTGATCCAGTCCGGTGTTGATCAAGGCGCCAAATTGGTGGTCGACAACCGCGACTTCAAACTGCAGGGCTACGAGGACGGTTTCTTTGTTGGTGCTCACCTGTTCGACCATGTCACCACCGACATGGAAATCTACAAGCAGGAAATCTTCGGCCCGGTTCTTTCGACAGTGCGCGCAGGCACTTACGAGGAAGCTTTGAAGCTGGCGATGGACCATGAGTACGGCAACGGCACCGCGATCTTTACCCGGGACGGCGATACTGCTCGCGATTTCGCAAGCCGCGTGAACATCGGCATGGTTGGCATCAACGTGCCGATCCCGGTGCCGCTGGCCTATCACACTTTTGGTGGCTGGAAGAAATCCATGTTCGGTGACCTGAACCAGCACGGCCCTGATAGCTTCAAGTTCTACACCCGCACCAAAACCGTGACCTCCCGCTGGCCCTCAGGCATCAAGGAAGGCGGCGAGTTTAACTTCAAAGCCATGGACTAACCAACGGTTATATAACAAGAAAAGGCCCCAGATCTTCCGGGGCCTTTTGGCGTTTGTGGGCCTTCCAACAGCCGCCCCGCCACATTCATGCCCCCCAGAAGATGGGCATAGACCTGCCCCCGCAACAGCTCGCAATTCTGCGTTTCAATGCCCAAAGACGGCGGCCACAATCGCTGTCTGACAGTGCGGCGTAACGGCGACCGCGCCCAAAAACACAACGCTGAAGGCAAAGCCTCCTTCCAAATCCAGGCAGCTGAAAAAGCCCGCGGTCTGTGACTCGCGGCTGACGGCAGGATCTCAGACCGCAACACCTGCCCTGCAGCAATTTCCGCAGGACAGCTGCGTCATTACGCCAAAAACAATGGCGTTCCTGCAATGCCGCAGGAAAATCGGAGGAAATGAGGGGTCGGCAGTAAATTTTTTACTTGTTCCACGGCGTAAGTCGTCTATCCGGTCATTAACAGACAGACAAACGGCAGGCGTATGAGCAAGACAGATGAACCGGACCAGCCGCTGGCGGCTGCGAAAACCGCCCGCGACTGGGTCAAGATCCTGGCCCAATACCGCGACCCCAGCCCTCTGCGCAGCAGTTTCGAGCTGGCGGTAACGGTTGTACCTTTTCTACTGCTCTGGGCACTGGCATGGTGGTCGCTGTCGGTCAGCTACTGGCTGACGCTGGCCCTTTCGGTGTTGATTGCTGCCTTTCTGTTGCGCCTGTTCACCATCCAGCACGATTGTGGACACGGGTCGTTTTTTGCCAATCGTCATGTCAGTGACTGGACGGGCCGCATTATCGGCGTGCTGACACTCACGCCCTACGACGTCTGGCGCCGCACCCATTCGATTCACCACAGCACCCATGGCAACCTGGGCAAGCGCGGCATGGGCGACATCCATACCATGACTGTCGCCGAATACCGCGCTGCCAGCCGCTGGGACCGTCTGGTCTATCGCCTCTACCGCCATCCTGTGACCTTGTTCGCCATTGGCCCCGGCTATTTGTTCTTTCTGCAAAACCGGATTCCCTTCGGCCTGACAGACCAGTTTCGCTATTGGATCAGCGCCATGGGCACCAATGCGTCAATCCTGGGCGCATTGGGGCTGATTTGGTATTTCGGCGGGCTGATGCCGCTGCTGCTGATTTTCCTGCCTGCCACGCTGATTGCCGCCACTGCCGGCCTGTGGTTGTTTTATGTGCAGCACCAGTTCGAAACCACCCAATGGGAGCAGGAAGAGGACTGGCAGCTGCATGACGCCGCTCTGCACGGCAGCTCCCATTACGTTCTGCCGCCAGTGCTGCAATGGCTCAGCGCCAATATCGGCATTCACCATGTGCACCATCTTTACAGCCGTATCCCGTTTTACCGCCTGCCCGAAGTGCTGCGCGACCATGCAGAACTGGCTGAAGGCAACCGGATGACGATCCGCGAAAGCCTGGCCAATGCACGGCTGCATCTGTGGGATGAGGACAGCAAGCGCCTGCTGTCCTTTGCCCAGGCACGCAACCTGCCTGCCTGACCTGTTCCGGGCACTCTGGGCGGCAATGTTCCGCCGCCCAGGCCAACACAAGCCTGTGAGGCGTGGAATTTGCGCTGTGCCGGCCCTATGAATTCCTGACATAGCGACTATCTTGCAGCAGAGTTCAAAAGCAGCAGGGCAGAAGCAGCATGACCAATTTCCGCATCACCCGCCGCGCAACCCTTGTTGGGCTTGGCGCCGCTCTGACAGCCCCGGCGCTGCTGCGCGCGCAATCCACCGACGCCTTTCCGCAGAACGAACCGGCGATCCGTGATGAAGTGCCGGTGCAGCGCAATACATCCGCCTTCTCCCAGCAGAACTGGCAGGATCATTTTGAGACCCTGGGCGCTGGCTGCCTGCTGGCAGACATCAGCTCTCGCGCGTTGCATTATTGGGGCGCGGACGGCGAAACCTACCGTCTGTTCCCATCTTCGGTTCCTATGACCGAAGACCTGACCAGACGCGGTTACAGCAAAGTTGTACGCAAACGCGAAAACCCCAGCTGGACGCCAACCGCCTCAATGCGGGAACGGGACCCGACGCTGCCGGTGCGTGTCGAAGGTGGCGCCAGGAACAACCCGCTGGGCACCCGTGCGATGTACCTGGACTGGCCCGCCTATCTGGTGCATGGCACCCATGACACCCGCAAGATCGGACGACAAAGCTCTTCTGGTTGCATTGGGCTATACAACCAGCACGTCGAAGAGCTGTATGAGCTGGTGCAGATCGGCACCCAGGTGAGACTGCTCTGACCTGCGCATCCCAGCTTAGGTGACTGGAAACAGAAAAGGCGCGGAGCCCCCCGCGCCTGTTCCGTTTCCGAGGCAAGACTGTCAGGTCAGACTGATGTGGTCCGGCTTCAGCCCGGCATTGAACCGTTCCAGTGTCTTTTCCATCAGCGCTTCAAAATTGCGGGTGAATCTTTCGGTGTCATACAGGGGGCCAGTTTCAATCCCCTGCTTCACCCGCGCCTTCACATCCGCCAGATACTCCGGGTCGCGGGCCAGTTTCAGCGCCAAAGCCTGATATTGCTGCGGCGTGGAAACGGCGAGTTCTTCCAGGCTGACCGTGTGTAACAGGCTGGCCGCCACCCGCGCTGCAAACTGCTTGCCAGGCTTTGATATAACCGGCACACCGCTCCAAAGTGCTTCACTTGCGGTAGTGTGGGCGTTGTAGTTGAACGTATCCAGAAACACATCTGCAAGCGGCAGTCGCGCCAAGTGATCGGCCCGATCGGCAAACCCGGCAAACACAATTTGCTCTTCAGCCACGCCGCGCTTCTTGGCTTCTTTCAGGATGTTCGTCTTGGCCTCTTCCCGCGTCGCAAGGAACCAAAGCACACTGCCAGGAACCAGCTTCAGAAGCTTCATCCAAATGTCGAATTCATCCGGCGAGACCTTATAGGCGCTGTTGAAGGAGCAAAAGACAAAGGCGTCCTCCGGCAGACCGACTTCCGTGCGGGACGGGCGGTCCGGGCTGGCAACCCGCCTGTCATCATTCGGCTGATAACAATCCGGCATATAGAGGATTTTTTCGGAATAGTGTCTGCGGTACCTTTCCGGGACCGTCACCGGATCCGCAACCATATAGTCCATCTGCCCAACCCCGGTTGTGCCAGGATAGCCGAGATAGGTAACCTGCACGGGCGCCATCCGGCTGTTGAAGATATTTACCCGGTTCCCCTTGGTATAGCCTTTCAGGTCAATCGCGATATCCAGCCCGTCCTGTCGGGCGATCGCTGCGATTTCGTCGTTTTGCTTGTCCGCAACCTGGCGGTAAACATCCGCCGCATCTTCAGCCCGCTGCCGACCATCCTGCGTGTTAACGCTGCCATAATCATACACGTAAATTTCAAACCTGCTTCGGTCATGCAGCTCCAGCTGGCGCCCCATCAGGAACATTGTGGCGTGATCAAAAAAGTCGTTGGAGAAATATCCTATCCGAGTCTTTCGGCCCTCTGCCCGTGGCCGTTCAAACTCCACTTCTTCGTGACTTGTATTATGCAATGCAGCGACCTTCTGAGACGCCTTTTTTTGCAGAGCAGGATCATCGTCCAGCGACAAAAGCGCAAAGGGATCAATCGCGATGCTCGTCTGCTTGGATAGCTGTTCTTTCTTGTCACGCCAAGCAAGCTCAGTCCAATCACAGTTGCGGCGGCGCAGGTAGATGAGCCTGACGAGTGCCGTTGCGTTATCCGGGTCGATTTTGACCGCAGTATCAAGGTAATTTATCGCCTCCTCGTCCTGATTGAGGCGCATAAGATAACTGCCGATATATGACAGGCTTTTGGAATTCGACGGATCCAGGCGCAGCGCATCGATATGCGCAAGAATGGCCTTTTCGGGCTTGTTCATCATCTCCAAGACTTCGCCGAGCGCCGCGTAGATCAGCCTGTTCCTGTCATCCAGTTCCAAGGCCTGGCGCAGAAGATACTCCGCATCAGCGTATTTACGCTTCAGGGCAATTTTCCTAGCCTTGGCCAGCAAGGCAGAGGCCTGCTGCTGCGGCGTCACATTAAGCTGCTTGGTCATTCCGTGCTTTACCGACGCGGCAAAATCCGCACGGGCACTTGCATCGATGGCGCTGGCAAACTCCTGCTTGGCCTCGTCCCGATTTAGAGGGTTGGAAGATGCCAGAAAATGCTGAGCCCCGGTATTTGACACTGAGCCTGCTCCTTTTGGAATGCGTTTTGGTAGGTTTAACCTGCGCATGACGTGTTTGATCCGGAGTTTCGCTGAAGTTTGTTAATTTTCTCCTGACCCGCAGACAGCATCGGGTGCGGCTGTTAGGAGACACTTGATATTGCAGTAACCGGAAGAGGCCGGATGAAGCCGGAAGAACCCGGATGGCCGCATATAAAAAAGGGCTTTCAGGAAGGTTTGAGGCTGAGGACAGGCCCGGAGCGTTTGTCTTTCAGTAACCGGCAAAATGGCCGATACGGCGCCTGAAGGCAAATCTGGGACACTTCCCGTTGCAAACTCTCAAACGCCCCTGAAAGCCCTATAAAACAGGGATTAAACGCGAAGGCCGACGCAGGAAGCCGATGAAAATCACGTCTCCGAACTTGAAACAGGCACTAAAAATCGGCGGACGCTTTCTAGAATGAAATACCTGTCGCAAAAACAATGGCTTATATAAAAACAGGGGCTGAAAGAGGCGTTTCGAACTTGAAACGGATTTTCAGGGTCCTGGCAATGTCTGGTGCTTCATTGGCGCGGCCGATCCAGCCCGTCCTTCTCCGCCTCTATGATCGCCGACAATGCCTCATAACCCAGGGCCGCACGCAACACCGCGTCGACCTCCGGCAGGTAAGACACCTACAAGGCAGAGCCGTCCATCTTTGCGTTTGGCGGGTGGCCGTCCAGCTCCCAGAGTGCTCTGGCGGCGTGTTCGCGAACCGGGACCTGCTTAGGCATTCTGCTGCCCTTTGGCCTTCTTCAGCGCACGTGTCCTTCTGGTTAACAGAAGGCGCCGAATGTCCGCACGCTCTTTCACGGTTTCGGGCAAGATCTGGCGTTTTAGACTTATGCGAGCGTCCAAAACGTCAAGTCTTTGTTTTTACTCACTATTTGCAAATTCTCGCCAGCCTTTGTCTACCAATGACTGGTATACAAGGTGGAGTAAGACCCGGCGTTGCCAATTTTCGGCCGCTCTGGTAGCCATTGTGCAACTTTTTATTCCATTTGAACAGGGCGCCGATTCCCACAATGTACCGACGCCCTGCCCCATGGCCGTTGTGAGCGATACTTGAAGTGTGACTCCTATTGGCGTTGAGGGTAGGGTGATCGGCGCATTTTCTCTATCATCTTTTCACGGAAGACTTCAGCGGGCGTCTTCCATCCAAGGCACTTGCGAGGCGTATTGTTGAGCCGATCACAGATCACCTTCATGTCCTCGTCTGTGATCGTCCTAATGTCGCGCTTGCGAG
>NZ_JBNAFX010000029.1:0-62744 GCF_049800895.1 Leisingera sp. S232
CCGACGATGATCCACACATGGAAGAAGGCTTTGCTGGAAGGCGCGTCGGGCGTGTTCGAGCGCGGCGGCAGAAAGGCCCCTGAGATCAACGATGAGCAAATGAAGGAGCTGCACGCGAAGATCGGGGAGTAGGCCGTGGCCAACGATTTTTTGTCCAGAAAGCTCAAGCCGTGGACCGGCAGATGAGGCGGAAGATGGTTGAACCCGCCAGTCCCGATCTGTCGATCGGCAAGCAGTGCAGGCTGCTGTCGATCTCGCGGTCGTCGTTCTACGACACCCCCAGGGGCGAGACGGCGCTAAAGTTCGCGCTCATGCGCCAAATTGATGAACAATTCCTTGAGACACCGTTCTTCGGTGTGCGGCAGATGACCTGGCATCTACGCAATGAGGGTCATCTGGTGAACGAGAAGCGCATTCGTCGTCTCATGCGGCTGATGGGTCTCATGCCGATTTACCAGAAGCCCAACACCCGCCGCCTGGCAGCACATGCAGAGCATGTGCGAGAGGGGGCAAGGCGGCGAAAGGACACCAGACCTACCCCTACCTGCTGCGCGGGTTGCGGGTGGACCGGCCCACTCAGGTCTGGGCGGCGGACATCACCTATCTGCCGATGCGGCGAGGGTTCCTGTATCTCGTCGCCATCATGGATTGGCACACGCGCAAGGTGCTGGCCTGGCGCATCTCGAACACGTTGGAGGCAGACTTCTGCGTCGACGCGCTGAACGAAGCCATCCACCGGTTTGCGCCGCCAGACATCATGAACACTGACCAGGGCAGTCAGTTCACATCCTTCGCTTGGACAGATCGCTTGCGACGATCCAGCGTGCGGATATCAATGGATGGGAAAGGACGGTTCCTGGACAACATCTTTGTGGAACGGCTCTGGCGAAGCCTAAAATACGAATGCGTCTATCTGCACGCCCGGGAAACCGGGTCGGAGGCGAAGGCCGGTGTCGGCAAATGGATCGAGTTCTACAACCGCAAACACCCACATTCCGCCCTTGGCGGCAAACCTCCAGCCGTGGTCTATTGGCTGAGAAATAATGAAACCAAACCCGATCAGCAGGAGCAGAAAGTAGCTTAAACCACGCGGGAAACTGTCCAAACATAGGGGAGTAGCCCAATGTTCCAGAATCCTTTGCGTAGGGAGAATGGCCGCGGCCTCATCGTTGGTTAACCGCCCAAGTCGCGGCAGGTATACCAGACAGGCCGATGCTGTTTTGGAGCCGCCTCCTTTGGCGGGAAGTATGGCGCGGCGGGTGGTTAGGTTTATTATGACCGTCACCCCACCGATTTCAGATCGTTTCAGGAGCCGCCCGCCCGCCAACGGTCTCACGGTTGGCCATCCGGAAAACCGGCCACCTCCAATCTGACACCGGCCCAATCAACACCAATGGCAACCACAAATTCCTGTGAGTGAGCACCATGGGTGCAAAGGGGCAAAGCCCTTTGTCCGGCCTCAAAAAAAGCTTTGCGGATCGATGTCAATGCTGAGGCGCAAGTCGCCTTTGAGACGCAGCGGCGCGGTCCAGCGGGCGAGGGCCTCCTGCAGCGGCACGCCCTTTGGCGCCTTGACCAGCAGCCGCACCCGGTGACGGCCGCGGACGCGGGCGATGGGGGCTGGCGCGGGGCCAAACAGCTGGGCGCCGATCCGGCGCAGCGGACCGTCATTGCGGGCCATGGCGTTGCCAAGGTCAAAGACAGCCGCCAGATCTGGTCCAGACAGGATGATCCCCGCCATCCGGCCATAGGGCGGCACGCCCGCGGCCTGGCGTTCGGCGGCTTCGGCTTTCCAGAAGTTTTCTTCGTCCCCTGACAGGATCGCGCGGATCACCGGGTGTTCGGGCTGAAAGGTCTGCATCAAAGCCTCGCCCGGGCGTTCGGCGCGCCCTGCCCGGCCAGCGACCTGGCGCATCAGCTGAAAAGTCCGCTCTGCCGCGCGCAGGTCGGAGCCCTGCAGGCCAAGGTCGGCATCAATCACCCCCACCAGCGTCAAGAGCGGGAAGTTGTGGCCCTTGGCGACCAGCTGGGTGCCAAGGATGATGTCCGCCTCGCCTGCCGCAATTTCCTCAATCCGCTGCTTCAACGCGCGGGCCGAGCCGAACAAGTCGGAGCTGAGCACCGCAATGCGCGCCTCGGGGAACAGCGCAGCGGCTTCCTCCGCCAGCCGTTCGATACCGGGGCCGACCGGAGCCATCTTGCCCTCCACCTCGCAGGAGGGGCAGGCTTCCGGCACCGGTTTGGTTTCGCCGCATTGGTGACACATCAGCCGTTTCATGAAGCGGTGCTCGACCATCCGCGCGTCGCAATGATCGCAGGCAACCTGCGCCCCGCAGGCGCGGCAGATGGTGACCGGGGCAAAGCCGCGGCGGTTGAGGAACAAAAGCGACTGCTCGCCGCGCTCCATGCGCAGTTTCATCGCCTGTTTCAGCGTCGGCGAGATCCAGGTGGATGGCAACAGGTCTTCGGAGCGCATATCCACCGCCCGCATGTCCGGCAGCACTGAAGCGCCGAAGCGGGAGGTCAGGTTCAGGCGCTTGTACTTGCCCGCCTCGGCATTTGCCCAGGTCTCCAGGGATGGCGTGGCAGAGGCCAGCACCACCTGCGCCGAGCACATGGCAGCCCGCAGCACCGCCATATCGCGGGCGCTATAGAGAACCCCGTCTTCCTGCTTGTAAGACGTGTCATGCTCCTCATCAACGATGATCAGGCCCAGATCGCGGAATGGCAGAAACAGAGACGACCGCGCGCCGATCACCAGCTGCGCTGCGCCCTGCCCAACCATTTTCCAGACCCGGCGGCGTTCGGTCATGGTGGCGCCGGAGTGCCATTCAGCCGGTTTCGCACCGAACCTCGCTTCAACCCGTGTCAGGAACTCCGCTGTCAGTGCAATTTCGGGAAGCAGCACCAGCGCCTGCCGCCCGGCGCGCAAAGCGGCGGCAACGGCCTCCAGATAGACTTCGGTCTTGCCTGATCCGGTGACGCCTTTGAGCAACGTGGTGCCGTAACACCCGCTGTGGACGCCTTCGGCCAGCGCTTGCGCCGCCTTGGCTTGATCCTCTGTCAGCTGCTTGGAGGGCAGTTCCGGATCCAGATGCGGGTAAGGAGTGTCGCGTGGCGCTTCCTCCTCGCGCAGGGTGCCCTGTTTGACCAACCCCTTCACCACCGACGGCGTGACATCCGCCATATCGGCAAGTTCCCTGGGGGTGAAGGCAAGTCCGCCGTAGTCCTCCAGCACCCCCAGAACACGGCTGCGGGCATCGGTCATCCGGTCCGGCACGCCGTCACCCCGGCGCAGGATCTTGCGCATCGAGGGCGGATCGGAAAGGCCCGGCGCGCGGGTGGCCAGCCGCAGCATCGCAGGCATGGGGGTCAGGGTGTAATCGGCGGCCTTGCCGAGGAACTGGCGCATTTCGGTCCGCATCGGCGCCACATCCAGCACCCGGATCACCGCGCGCAGCTTGGCCGAATCGAAATCGCCTGCACCCGGCCCCCAGACCACACCCAGCACCTTGCGCGGGCCCAGCGGCACCTCGACGTATGCCCCAAGGAAGCAACCGCCCTCGGGGGCGCGGTAATCCAGAAGCCGGTCAAGGGGTTGCGTGGTCAGCACCCCGACCCGCTCGCCTGCCTGAAAGAACTCCTGCCCGCTCATGCTGCTGCCCATGTTGCCGCCTGTTATCCCATGAGGTAAAGGCAGATGCGACAGAGGCCAACCCATCCAAAGGACTGCCCCATGAAATTCTTCGTAGATACCGCCGAGATTGGCGCCATTGCCGAGCTCAACGACCTGGGCATGGTGGACGGCGTCACCACCAATCCGTCACTGATCAAAAAATCCGGTCGCGACATCATCGAAGTGACCAAGGAGATCTGCGATCTGGTCGACGGCCCGGTCTCCGCCGAGGTTACCGCCACTGATGCGGACACCATGATCGCCGAGGGGCGCAAGCTGGTGGAAATTGCCGAGAACATCGCAGTAAAGGTGCCGCTGACCTGGGACGGGCTGAAGGCCTGCAAAACCCTGAGCGATGATGGCCACATGGTGAATGTGACCCTGTGCTTCTCTGCCAACCAGGCGCTGCTGGCTGCCAAGGCGGGCGCCACCTTCATCTCCCCCTTCATCGGGCGACTGGATGACATCAACCTCGATGGCATGGAGCTGATCGAGGACATCCGCACGATCTATGACAACTACGGGTTCGAAACCCAGATTCTTGCGGCCTCGATCCGCTCGGTGAACCATGTGCTGGATTCGGCCCGTATTGGCGCCGACGTGATCACCGCGCCGCCCGCCGTGATCAAGGCGATGGTGAACCACCCGCTGACCGACAAGGGTCTGGACACTTTCCTGGCCGATATCAAAGCGGCTGAGATCAAGATCCTCTGAAACCTTACTGCTCTGACAGTCCAATGGCGCTCCGGGAGGGGCGCCTTTTTGTTTCACAGGTCTTGGCCCAGGTTGCTCTCCCGCGGCCCGCCCCTCCCCGGCTGCCGCCGGAGACAGCCGGGTATTGGGCACGGCAGCGCGCCTACGGCGCGCTGCAGCGGCATTTCATGCCGCTGGCGCCGGGCAACGCCCGGCGCCCGGCCCAACGGGAGCGGTGCATGCTTGCACCGGCGACGGGCGGGAGGCCCGCTGAGCACAGTAAATTCGACCCGCTCCTCATTTTTCAGCAGCTTTGCCCATTTCCCGTGTTATACACATCGCCAAACCCGTCAGAGGTCCGGAGCCGCAAGAGTTCACGCATGAGCAGTTCAAGCAATACAGCCAGCCTGGAAGACCAGCTGCGCCAGGCGATTCTCGCCAAACCTGATGCGGTGCTGGAAGACCAGCACCTGATGAACGCCCTGGTTGCGGCGAATGAACGGGCGATGGGCTCCAACGTGGTCGATCTGCGCGGCATCGCCATGGAGCGGATGGCCGCCCGGCTCGACCGGCTGGAGGACACGCACAGGTCGGTTATTGCGGCGGCCTATGACAATCTGGCCGGCACCAACCTGATCCACCGCGCCGTGCTGCGGCTGCTGGAGCCGCGCGATTTCAACGCCTTTCTTGCGTGTCTGGAACAGGACATGCCGGAAATCCTGCGGGTCAACGCGCTGGCGCTGGTGCTGGAAACCGCGCAGCCCGGCGGCGCCGAAGTGGAGCGCAAGTCCGCGGCGCTGAAGCTGGCCGGGCCTGGCTTTACAGTGAGCTATGCCGGACAGGCCGGCCATGACCGGCCTGTGACATTGCGCCAAACCCAGAGCGGCAGCCCGCGGGTTTACGGGCCGCAGGCGGAATGGATCCGCTCTGAGGCCTGCCTGATGCTGGATCTGGGCGAAGGCCGCTTGCCCGGTATGCTGGTGTTGGGCTCGGAAGACCCACATCAGTTCTCGCCAATGCAGGGGACCGATCTTCTGACCTTCTTCGGCGGCGTCTTTGAACGTGCGATGCGCTGCTGGCTGTCATGACCCTGATCTCTCCTGCCTGCCGCGACGCCCTGCAGCTGTGGCTGGCGCGTCTGGGCGGGCTGGAGGATGCCTCTGACAACACGCTGGCCGCCTACCGCGGCGATGTTACGGCCTTTCTGTCCTTCATGACCCAGCACAGCGGCGGACCGCAGGGGCTGGGGGCGCTGGCGCAGATCACCACGTCGGACATGCGCGCCTGGATGGCGTCTGAGCGCAACTCAGGCACCGGAGCCCGGTCGCTGGCGCGCAAGCTGTCAGCGGTCAAGAATTTCTACCGCTGGCTGGCAGAGCGAGAAGGATTTGAGCCGGCCGCAGTGCTGCTGGCCCGTTCCCCCAAGTTTCAAAAGAAATTGCCGCGCCCGCTGGCGCCGGAGGCCGCCAAAGCGGTTCTGCAAACGGTCGAACTGCAATCGCAACAGGATTGGGTGGCGGCACGAGACGTGGCGGTGGTAACGCTGCTTTACGGCTGTGGGCTGCGGATTTCCGAAGCATTGGGGCTGACAGGTGCGGATGCACCGCTGCCGCCAGTCTTACGTATTCTGGGCAAGGGTCGAAAAGAGCGCGTGGTGCCGGTCCTGCCTGCCGCCCGCGATGCGGTAGAACGCTACCTGTCCCTGTGCCCGCATCCGCAGGACACCACCGCGCCGCTGTTCCGGGGCGTACGAGGCGGCGCGCTGAACCCGCGCCAAATTCAGGGAGTGATGGCGAAAACCCGCGCCCAGCTGGGGCTGCCAGCGACCGCCACCCCGCATGCGCTGCGCCACAGCTTTGCAACCCATCTGCTGGAGGCCGGCGGCGACCTGCGCGCCATCCAGGAGCTTCTGGGGCATGCCTCCCTGTCCACGACCCAGGCCTATACGGCAGTCGATACAGCCCATCTGATGGACGTATACAACAAGGCCCATCCGAAAGCGTGATTTGACCAGGAGCCCCGGCCTGGCATTTGCTGCCAACAGGGGAATCATCATGCCTGAGGAACACACCGCGCCAGTTATGCTAATCAGTCTTCTGACCTGTCCCGCCTGCGGGCAAGAAACGCAGGAAGAGATGCCGCAGAACGCCTGCCAGTGGTTTTGTGCATGCCCGGCCTGCCGTACCCTTCTGAGGCCAAAACCCGGCGACTGCTGTGTTTTTTGCTCCTACGGAACTGTCCCCTGCCCACCGGTGCAATCCGGGGGCAGCTGCTGCGGTTGAGAGAGCCACTGAGCAATTTACTAAAATGCACACTATTTCTCCCGGAGGCCAGCAAGCCTCTGTTAAGGCGCAGCGGGCCAGATGACAGAAACCGATCCAGAAAGGATTCTGCCATGACCTGTGCCGGCTTTGCCGAATTATTTGCCGATGGAGCCCCTGCCGCCCCTGCCCCGCCGCCTGATGTGCATCCGTGGCCGCGCAAAATGCCCCTGCAGACCCCCTATTCTTCGCGCGAAATAACCGACCCCGAGCCGCACGGCCGCCGCATGTCCGTTTTCAAACTGGCAACGGGTACGGATTTCCGCCCTATTCTGCACTGAACGGTTGCGGGTCCGGGGCAAATTCGCCATCAGGGACAAATGACACCTCAGATCCGCGCACTCTCCGTTCACCTGCTCACCGCTACCGGCGCCGTTTTTGCCATGCTGGCCATGCTGGCGGCGGCCGAAGGCAAATGGAGCCTGATGTTCCTGTGGCTAGTGGTCGCCTTTGCGGTGGACGGCATCGACGGTCCGCTGGCGCGACACTATCACGTCAAGCGTTACTCGCCGGAATTCGACGGGGTGCTGCTGGATCTGATCATCGACTATCTGACCTATGTCTTCATCCCTGCTTTTGCCCTGTTCCAGTCCGGGCTGATGGCGGGCTGGACCGGCTGGTTTGCCATCATCGTAATCACCTTTGGCAGTGCGATGTATTATGCCGACACGCGGATGAAGACCAAAGACAACTCCTTCTCCGGATATCCCGGCGTGTGGAACATGCCGGTGCTGGTGATCTTTGCGCTGGAACCCAGCCATTGGACCAGCCTGATTTTGGTGACATTGCTGTCCGTTGCCATGTTCCTGCCGCTGAAATTCATCCATCCAGTGCGCACGGTGCGCTGGCGCAAGGTGTCACTACCGATGGCACTGGCCTGGACCTTCTTTGCCGGCTGGGCCGCCTGGGTCGATTTCCACCCGGCCAGTTGGGCCCATTGGGGTCTGGTGGTGACATCCGTCTATCTTCTGTTCGTCGGCATCGCCCAGCAGATCGTGCCAGAGCAGCAGGGGGGCTCTGCGGCGCCGTGACGGCAGCTGGCTGAAGGGGCACATCCTCTCAGGACGCTTCGAATGTCTTCACCCCGCAGCTTTTCCAGCCAGAGCGGGGCGCACGGAAAGCGTCTTGGCGGCGCAGGCTGTCAGATCAAAAGCCCCGCAGCGCTTTCGTGTTTCAGAAGTTCCACCTTGGTCTCCACTCCGCCCTTGCCGGAAAAACCGCCCAGCCCAGAGGCCCCCAGCACCCGGTGACAGGGGATGATCACCGGAATCGGGTTGCCGCCGCAGGCATTTCCGACGGGTTGTGGCGGGACGCCCAGTTCCTTGGCGATCTCGCCGTAAGTGCGGGTTTCGCCAAAGGGGATCGCCAGCATCGTATTGCAGACCGCGCGCTGAAAATCCGACCCGTCCACCTGCAGCGGCAGGTCGAACTCTGTCAGCTCACCGGCAAAATAGGCACGCAGCTGCGCAAGCGCTGCGGTGAGCAGCGCCGAGCTCCCGTCAGCTTCTGCAGTCCAATCCAGGCGCACGATGGCGCCGTCCCGCTCCGAGACACTGAGCGGACCGACGGGTGTCTCCAGGCTGGCTGAAATCATTTTTTTCCTCCGGTGCATGCCTGGCAGCAAGCTCTGCCGCGCCAACGCCCGCCACAAGCCCCGGCTTCAAACCTCTGCAGCCACATTAACACTTTGTTAACCAGTGCTAACAGTTTCCTGCCAGGTTACCTCAAATTCTACTAAAGTGAATTTCAAGAACGTAGCAACAGGCCAGTCAGATGATTTCCGCAGTCTCCAATATCGCCAGCTTTCACAACAACATGCTGCAGTCTCAGGCGCGCAAGCCAGCCGATGGGGCGATGATCAATGGCATGCCTTCCGCCTCGGTCCGGGATGCGGTGCCAAACGGCTCTGCCACTGACGCCCTGACCACCCAGTACATCGGCCCCGCCCGCGGGGCTGCGCGGGCTGAAGCGCTGGAGTCGCGCCCGGCGACAGGTTTCAACATGGATGCCTATTTTCAGGATCTGATGAACGGCTGCCAGGCCGGTCCCAGACCGGTCAGCCATATCGTGGCGGAAGCGAATTATGCCATGACCCAGCGCATCACCGGCTAGTCATCCGCATGTGAAAACCTGCGGCAGCCCCGCCGGTCACCCTCCTACAGGAGATAAGCGTTTACCCGCTGTTAAGCTTGTTGTGTTAAAACCGCTTTAAGAAAGGTTCAATGCCTCTGCGAAGGACCATCTGTGATGTTTATACCAGTATCAGGACGTATAGATCCTATCAAACCAAACCGCGGTCTTCTGACTGCACGCCCCGTTGTCCGCTCTGACAACCCGGACAAAAGCGAATCTGCCGACAACAGGCCGCGCGGCGAAGAAGACTCTCAACAGGAGACGCTGCTCCTGGAAGACGGCGATTCAATCTGGGATACTGCCGGAACCGAAACACCGGTGCCCGGCCACGAGCTGTTTCACGAAAACGCTGTTCTGGCTGAACATCTGGTCATGCAGCACGCTTGGCCGCAGGGCAATAGTCGCGCAGGCGGCGCCCTGACGGCTTCTCACGGATATGAGGAAGCCAGGACGCTGACCGCCTGACGCCGTGCGGACCTATTGCAGCTGTGCCCAGAACAGTTCCAGATGGCGCGACATGATTTCCTCGAACCGGCCGCTTTCCCGCAATTTCTGAAGACCTGCGTTGATCCGGTACAGATGCGTGGTGCCGCGCCAGTGGCGTTTGGAAATCACCACATGCAGGCCTTCCTCTGACAACGGTTTTTCCAGCGGCACCACCGTGTCGCGTAGATCTTCTGCCACAATGGTATTGGCCCCCAGGAACAGATTCACCGCCGCTGCGTCCACTTTTCCCTCTGCCACCATACGGAAACAACCTGCCGAAGTTTCCGGCTGCACCAGAGTGATTTTGTCACTGTCCAGCCAACGCCGATCCGGACGGTTCAAATCGTGGGTGAAAAACCCGGCCGGGCGGCACAGAGTTTTGCCTTCGACATCGGAATCCTGACTGTATTCGAAACCGCCGCCAGCCCGCACAAACAGCATAATTGGCATCGTCATTACCGGTTCGGAGAAGTGGAAATTGGCGCAACGCTCATTGTCCGGCTCGGCTGCACAGTCAGGCTTCAGCCAGGGGAAACCCATATCGAACTCTTTCTTGTCCAGCATCGGAAACAGATGCCTGGACCAGTCGTCCTCCCAGCTGACAGAGTAACTGACCGGTGCTGGCGCCAGCTCCATTGCCGCGTTGATCAGCTCTGTCACCATGCCCTGCCCTGGCAGGCTGCGATCGGTGAAGGGCGCATAGCCGCTGCCGGTCAGCATTGTCAGCTCTGCCTTTTCCTGCCGCAGCGGGGTGGCATCCGGCGCCGTGGCACCGGTGCTACAGGGGATGTACAGCTTGCGGCCCGGCAGCACGGTGGCGCCAGCCAGCAGTTCCTGATTGGCGTAATAGACCATGGTCCAGCGGTTGCGGTCGCCATAGTGGGTTTCCGCGATCGTGAACAACGAGTCACCGGGCTGCGCCACGTAGTCCACGTCACAGATCGCCCAGGCGGCAGCCGGTGTCATGGAAAGGAAGGCCGTGAGCTGCAGCAGGCGCAAGAAAAGCCTTTTCATTCCGTCTCCTCCCTCAGAACCCGGCCCAGATGCGGGCCATGTGGTCTTCCACAATGGCCTGATAGCTGCCGTCTTCCTGAATGCCGCGCAGGCCCTTGTTGATCATGGCCAGCATTTCGTTCGCGCGCGGGTGTGTCTTGTGAACCACCACGTAAAGCCCAAGCACCGACAGCGGCTGCGGCAGGACTGTGAACTGATCCTCGAATCCGTTTTCCTTCATGACGCTACGGCCGGTGAATTCATTGATCGCAACCGCGTCTGCCTCACCCGCTGCGACCATGTCAAAGCAGTCTTTCACTTTATGCGGCTGCTTGAGTGTGATCTTCTTGTCCGCAATCCAGCGACGCCCGCGTTCATCCAGGTCGAAGGTCAGGAAGCCAGAAGGGCGGCACAGTGTCTTGCCGACGATGTCGCTGTCCTGCGCATAGGTAAAAGGCCGGTCCTTATGTGCAAACAACAGCATCAGTGTCTCGAACATTGGCTCCGAGAAATGGAAATTCTGGCAGCGGTAGCTGTCAGGCATGGTTTGGCAATCGGGCCTGTACCAGGGGAAACCCAGATCCAGCAGCGCATTCGACAAGAGCGGATCGAAATGGGACGCCCAGTCGTTGACCCAATGAATCGCATACCCCTCTGATGGTGCTGCTTTGGTCATTGCCGCGTTCACGACTTCATTAATCAGGCCGCCATTGTGCGAGCCCTTGGACGTAAACGGCGCGTAGTCATCGCCGGTCAGCAGATTGATCTTCTGGCGCACTGCGGCATTGCCCGGCGCAATCTGGACCGGCACTGCCGAGGCAGGAGCAGCAGACGTGAATTCCTTACCGCCTGGCAGGCCCAGCGGCAGCCCTTCCAAACAGGCCAGAGACAGCTTCATGCCCACCCGGATTGCACCAGGTTTGGGGCCGATCTGGTCGATGTTTCGGTTGTGGATCGCGCTCCATTTGCCCGCATCCTTGTACAGCTTGTCGGCAATCACCGACAGGCTGTCACCGGATTGCACGGTATATACACCGCCGCAGGTTTCGGCAGCGGCGGAAGTGGCGAAAATGCCGGTCAGGCCGATGGCAGCGGCAGCAATAAAAGTTTTCATGATCCCCCCGGAAAGATGCGGCGCCTGATCCGCAGCGATAATGGGCGGCGCCTTTTGGTCTGATTGTCTGTTGATGATCTGCGCGGGCTGTAAAGCAGCCTGCACGGCACAGCCTTTCTGGCTCTGCAGCTGATGGTCTTAGTTTCCGACGAACAGCGCCAGCAATGTTGCGGTATCCACCCGCCCGTCATCACCGATCAAGCTGGCCGGGACAGTGATTTCCTGACGTTCGTAGGCACCATTCACCAATTGATCGATATAGGCTTCGGACTGACCCTGGGCCGCAGCAGTCAGCACCATCTTGTAAAGCGCAGATGTCTCAGCCGGTGCCGCTGGCGTGGTCTGGACACTTGCAGCAGGCTGGACCTGCTTGCTGCGCAGCGCCGCCAGCGTGCCTTCGGTAATGCGGGCCACCAGTGCGTCTTCGCTGCTGGCAACCATACCGTCGGCCCCAGCTGCCGCGGCAGCCCCTGCCAGCTGTGCTTCTGCGGCTGGGTTCGACTGTCCTGCCACCGATTGAGCATCCGGCACCGTTGTGCCGCCAAATTGGAAGTAGAGCAGCATCGCCGCAGCCACCGCAAGCCCGGCCGCGGCCAGCGCAAGCTTCGGCAATGCAGAGCCGTCACCGTCCTGCACCTGGTCTCGCTGCTTTGCATCCGGAGCCGGTTCCGGTTTCCGCGTTGCAGGCTCAGCGGAATTGACGGCCTTGGCCGGTTTTACCTTGTCAGCTGCGGACGTTTGCTCTGCGCCTGGCGCAGTGCCGCTCGTCACCAAACCAATTTTCATAGTTTTTGGTGCCGACACCCCGTCAATCCGGACTGCCGTGCCGCGTGCCTTGTCCGGCTCCACCGCCGACTGCGCATCTTCTTTCAGCTTCAACATACAAAACGGCCCCCTGCCCCACGTCATTCCTTGAAAGAATGATTTAAAAACCTGCGCGGAATTAACAAATTGTTAACCAATTGTGGAAAACTGGTCAACATCTAGCGGAATGAGATGAGGCATAGCACAAGCAATTTCCCGTAAAACCTGCGGCGGGACGCTGGTGCATTGCACAAAAAGACAACGCCCGACGATCAGGCCGGGCGTTGTGAACAATGCAGAGATGGTAAACGGCTTATCCCAGAGCGCTGTCACAGCGGCCGCAGACGCCGTCATGCCCATGGCCGCCAACATCGGGCAGGATTTTCCAGCAGCGCTGGCACTTGCCGCCATCAGCCTTTTCAAACACCACCGACACGCCATCCACTTCCGGCATGCGGAAGGCTTCGGCGGGGGCCGGATCGTTTGTCAGCTGAATATCCGAGGTGATGCAGACATCGGCGAAATTCACCGTCTTCAGCGCCTCCACCGCCTCTTCGTCACGCACATGCACAACCGGAGCTGCCTCCAGCGAGGCCCCGATCACCTTGTCGGTGCGCTGCACCTCCAGCGCCGCGGTCACCACGCGGCGGGCCTGGCGGATCTTGGACCATTTGGCGGCCAGCGGCTCGTTCAGCCAGTCCGCTGGGGTGTTCGGGATGTCCTGCAGGTGCACAGAGCTGCCCGCGCCCGGGTATTTCTCCAGCCAGACCTCTTCCATGGTGAAGACCAGGATCGGCGCCAGCCAGGTTGTCAGGCGGTGGAACAGGATGTCCAGAACGGTGCGCGCAGCACGGGCGTTCAGCGTGTCGCCGTCGCAGTACAGCGCATCCTTGCGGATGTCGAAATAGAAGGCCGACAGGTCAACGGTGGCAAAGTTGAACACCGCAGAGAACACCCCCTGGAAGTCAAACGACTGGTAGCCGGTGCGCACCTTGTGGTCCAGCTCCGCCAGGCGATGCAGGACCCATTGCTCCAGCTCGGGCAAATCCGCCGGTTCAACCCGCTGATCCTCGCTGAAGTCGCCCAAACTGCCCAGCATGAAACGCATGGTGTTGCGCAGGCGGCGGTAGCTGTCAGCGGTGCCCTTCAGGATCTCCGGCCCGATCCGCTGGTCGGCGGTATAGTCGGTCTGGGCCACCCACAGGCGCAGGATGTCGGCGCCATATTGTTTGACGACTTCCTCTGGCACGATGGTATTGCCCAGCGACTTGGACATTTTCATCCCCTTGGCATCCAGCGTAAAGCCATGCGTCACCACATTGCGGTAAGGGGCGCGGCCCTTGGTGCCGCAGGCCTGCAACAGCGAGGAATGGAACCAGCCGCGGTGCTGGTCAGTGCCTTCCATGTAGACGTCAGCGATGCCGTCTTCGGTGCCATCTTCGCGGTCGCGCAGCACAAAGGCATGGGTCGAACCGGAATCGAACCACACGTCCAACACGTCAAACACCTGATCATAGGTCTCGGGATCGACAATGCCGTCCAGTATCTTGGCCTTGAAGCCGTCGGTGTACCAGACGTCGGCACCGTGCTCTTCGAACGCGGCCACGACGCGCTTGTTCACATCCGCGTTGCGCAAGAGGAAGTCAGCATCGGTCGGCAGCGCGCCCTTCTTGGTGAAGCAGGTGAGCGGCACGCCCCAGGCGCGCTGACGGCTCAGCACCCAGTCGGGGCGGCTTTCGATCATCGAATGCAGGCGGTTGCGCCCTGTTTGCGGCCACCACTTCACCAGTTCATCAATGGAGCGCAGGGCACGTTCGCGGATGCTATCGCCCATCTGGTCCATTCCGTCGTCCATCTTGCGGTCAACGGAAGCAAACCACTGCGGCGTGTTGCGGTAGATGATCGGCGCCTTGGAGCGCCAGGAATGCGGGTAGCTGTGCTTGATCTTGCCGCGCGCCAGCAGGCCGCCAACCTCAACCAGCTTGTCGATTACCGCCTTGTTGGCATCGCCCTCGCCGCCTTTGCGGTTCAGGATGTATTTGCCGCCGAAGAACGGCAGATCCGCCCGGAAGCCGCCGTCATCCATCACATTGTAGGTGATCACCTGCTCCAGCATGCCGAGATCACGGTAAAGCTCGAATTCCTCCATCCCGTGCGACGGCGCGCAGTGGACAAAGCCTGTGCCTTCGGTGTCGGTCACAAAATCAGCGGCGCGGAAGTCGCGGATTTCATCCCATTCGCCATTGCCGCCCTCGGCGCCTGCCAGCGGGTGTGTCAGGCCGATGCCTGCCAGATCAGAGGCCGGAACATCTGCGACACGGGTATATTGATCCTCGCTCAGGCGCGCGCGTTTGAACACGTCAGCCGCCAGATTGTCGGCCAGGATGTACTTCTCGCCCGCAGCGGCCCAACACTCATCCGGGGTGCTCGTGACTTCATATAGGCCATAAGCAATCTCGGCGCCATAAACGACGGCCTTGTTCGACGGGATGGTCCAGGGGGTGGTGGTCCAGATCACCACATTGGCACCTGCCAGCGTGTGGTCTGCAGGTTCAGCCACCTTGAACTTCACCCAGATGGTGAAGCTTTCCTTGTCGTGATACTCCACCTCAGCCTCGGCCAGCGCGGTCTTCTCGACCGGCGACCACATCACGGGCTTGGAGCCCTGGTAGAGCGTGCCGTTCATCAGGAACTTCATGAACTCATCGGCAATCACAGCCTCGGCGTGGTAGTTCATGGTCAGATACGGGTCATCCCAGTTGCCGGTGATGCCCAGGCGCTTGAACTCCTCGCGCTGGATATCGACCCAGCTGTCGGCAAAGGCGCGGCATTCCTGGCGGAATTCCACAACCGGCACCGCGTCCTTGTTCTTGCCCTTCTTGCGGTACTGCTCTTCGATTTTCCACTCGATCGGCAGGCCGTGACAGTCCCAGCCCGGAATGTACCGCGCATCAAAACCCATCATCTGATGCGAGCGGACGATCATGTCCTTGATGGTCTTGTTCAGCGCGTGGCCGATGTGCAGGTGACCGTTGGCATAGGGAGGGCCGTCATGCAGGGTGAAAGGCTTGCGCTCTGCGTCGCTGCCCCTGGCCGCGGCGGCTTGCTCGCGGAGTTTGTCATAGACGCCGATCTGGGCCCAACGTTCCAGCCAGGCAGGCTCGCGCTTGGGCAGCCCTGCGCGCATCGGGAAATCGGTTTTCGGCAGGTTCAGAGTGTCTTTGTAGTCAGGCGTCTGGGGCGTGTCGGCGCACATCGGGGGCGTCCTTTGGATGATCAAGGTCGGAAATTGGGATATTCGGTTCGGCGCGATGGCTCAAGCGCCTTTGCCCGGCGGCTCAATGGTTTCAGAGCGCCGGGGATATAATTCGAATAATGATGGCCACGAGTAGGGACATGAAGCGCCTTATAGGACGGCGCTGCGGCGGGGTAAAGCGACAGATGCGCCGCATTGTGGCGAAGGCAGCAGCGAGTGGAACGACCTGCGCCGGTCACCGCACCAGCCAAACGCCCAGATCCGGCCGCGCCATCATCAGCCAGAGAATGGCCAGCACGGCGGCAAAGGCAGGAAAGCCACAAGCGAACCAGATTGCGAACAGCCGGTGATAGCGCGCTGGCAATTCTTCGCCCGCCCGTGCTGCCGCACGCGCCAAATCGCGCAGCCGCAGCTGTATCCAGACTACAGGCAGCCAGAACAGCCCGGTCAGCACATAAAGACCCAATGACAGCATCAGCCAGCCGACACTCAGCGGCCAGCCCAGCCGCCAAGCCAGCAACCCGCCTGTGACGGGCTGCGCAATCACTGCCGTTGCGGTGAACAGCAAATCCGCCACGACCACCACGCCCGCGGTGTGGGCAATCAATGCCGCATCCCGTGTCCGATGCGCCATCAGCATGAAAAATGCGATGCCCGCGCCAGTGCCCAGCAACACACAGGCGCCGATCACATGCAGCCAGCGCAGGATAAGGTCCAAGTCCATCCTACCGCTCCTCTAGCAGCTGATGGGTGATCAGAGCCAGCATCAAACCGGGCAGCACCTTGACCAGCGGCCCCATCGGGTCAGCCCATATCTGCGGGGTGACGGCAGAGGCCGCCCCCAGATAGATCAGCGAGACTGCTGCCATGCCCAGACAAGCGCGTGCAGCCCAGGGCCGCCACAAGATCGCCAGCCCCAGAACGATGTCAGCAAGCGACCAGAACAGCACGCTGAATTTGGCGATCAGACCACTCCAGCCCGCTGCCGTCAGCACCTTCGCCGCCGCTTCCAGCTGCCAAAACCCGATCAAACCGGAAGCCAGCCAGAACGTGCTCAGAACCGCCACCGCAATTGGCATCAACAGTGCCATCCGCGCATCCAGCCGTTGTTCACGGCCGGATTGCAGCGATTGATATATGGCCTGCAGAGGCGCCACCCCCTGCCCCACAGCCGCGCGGTAAGGGGCCGGATTACCGCACACACCGCTGCGAATTTCGGCAATGGCCGTGGAGCGCAGAGGGGAGCGCCAACCCAGTCGGCCCAGCGCGTCGGCGCAGGCAGCCACCGGCGGCAAAAGACAGGCAGGAACCTGCAGCACCAGTTTTGACGGGGCAAAGCCCAGCCAGTTGCGGGTTTCTGCCACCACATCCTCCAAACTATGCGGCTGATCCTCAACCAGATCATAGGTACCTTGCGGCAGCGTTTCTTGCAGTGCAGCCGTTACCGCTGCCGCCAGATCAGCCATGCCAATGCATTGCACCGGCGCATTTGCCAGCGCAATTGGCTGCACCAGCGGCACCGCCGCCAGCATCCGCAAGAGCCTTGTGCCGCCATAAGCGCCCTGCCCGATCACCAGTCCCGGCCTCAGAATCCAAACTGCGACACCTGAAGCACGCAAGGCCGCATCCCCCCGCCCCTTGCTGCGCATAAATTCCGTGCCGGCCTCGGGCCCGGCACCAGCGGCCGAAACTTGCACAACCGGAATGCTGCGCTCCGCACAGGCCTGCCCCAGAGCAGCAACCGCCATGTGGTGCACGGTTTCCAATTCTCCTGCCGTGCTGTCCTGCAAAAGACCAGCGCAATTCACCACGGCGTCGACGTCCCGCAGATAGGGCGCCCAGTCTCCCGGCCTCCGCATCTGCAACAGATCACCTTGCATAAACGACACGCCTGGCAGCACACGGGCCGCTTGCTGTGTACTTCGGCCAAACCCTGTCACATTGACACCAACAGCCTGCAGGGCGCCAACCACTTCTGTGCCTATAAAGCCATAGGCACCCAGAACCAGCACGCGTTGACCAATCTCCGCCATAAATCAATACCTTTTGGCAAATCCTCCGGCCACCATACTGCTGGCAGCCGCGAGCGCCAGAGGCCAAGGGCTAAGTGTCACAGAAGATGCGCCTCCTTCCCTCTTCCGTCAAAGCCTCCAGCGACTTATCTAGCACAACATGGCAGACCGGAGCAGAACATGAGTGAAGCCGAAACACCGAGCCCGCTGGCGCGGTTTGACATCACCGCGGCGGAGATTTCCCGCGTGGTGGCCGTGTTCTATATGCAGGTGCGCGCTGATGATGTGCTGGGGCCGGTCTTTGCTGCCCATGTTGCTGACTGGCCAGAGCATGAGGAAAAGATCGCGGGCTTTTGGCGCAATGCGATCCTGCGTGAGCGCAGCTACAGCGGCAATCCGATGCGGGTGCATGTCTCCCGGAGGGATGTGAAGGCAGAGCATTTTCCACGCTGGTTGGGGCTGTTTCACGAAGTTTTGCGAGCCGAGCTGCCTGAACGCACCGCAGTGCAATGGGGCGCCCTGGCAGATCGCATCGGCGAAGGGTTCCGCACAGGCGTGGTGGCGATGCGCCAGCCCAAGGACCAGCCGCCCAAATTGTTCTGAGGAGTGCCTGCGAGCACTCCCGCGCCCGCAGGTGCACGGCTGGCGCCGCCCGCCTTGGCCGCCTTGGGCATGGCTCATGCCGCGCATGAGCCTGAGCCGCGCATTACTTCTTCTCTTTGGCAAACACTCCCGTCAGCGCCCGCTGCACCGCTCTGCGGGTGCTGGGTTTGTGCTGCGGCGAGAATGGCATCGGGCGGCAGACCTCCATCGCGGCGATGCCGACGCGGGCGGACAAGGCGCCGTTGACCAGCCCTTCGCCGAAACGGCGGGAGAGTTTTGACAGAACCGAACCGCCCAGCACCGGTTCCAGCAGGTCATCCCCGGCGGCCACGGCGCCGGTGGCCGCCAGATGCGCCAGCACCGTCCGGGTCAGGCGCCATGAGCTGAAATAACCGGGCCGGCCGCCATAAATGGCGGCCACCCGGCGGATCATACGGAGCGATGAGACCAGCGCCGTCAGCACATCCGCCAGCGCCATCGGCACCAGCGCGGTCACGGTGGCGACCTGACGGGCAGCAGCTTCAACTTCCCGCAGGGCCAATGCATCAAGCGGCGCCAGCAGTTCATCCTCGACCAGCAGCAGCAGTGCATCCCCATCCATCACCTCTGCCTGCCGTTCTGCCAGCCGCGCCTGGTTCCAGATCAGATCCTCACGCCTCTTGTAAAACGCCACAAGCCGGGCGGTGTATGCCTGGGCTGCTGCCAAATCTTCTGTGTCTGATGCTTGCTGACGCAGGGCATCCACACGCCGCAGCCGGGACAGGGCGGCCAGCTCACGCAATCCCATAAGCGATGCCATCAGAACCAGAACAGCCATGCCAATGCTTATGGTCCAGCCCAGCACCGGAAAGCGAAGGATCAGCCCAGCTGCAAAATCCCAGGCGGCAACCGACGCCATAGCGCCGAACAGTGCTGCAAGAAGCAACCAGAACCAGCGCGCCAGCCGTGAAGGTCTTCGCGCGGCAATTCTGGCAGCTTGTTCCATAGCCAAGGGCTGCCCGCCCCCTGCTGCAAGATCTGGCACCGGCGGCGCATCGGAAACCCGCGGCGCTTGCGCTTCATCTTCCAGATCAAACAGAACCGGTTTTCCGCTCATGCTGAAGCCTCCTGAAGCTTGCGCCATTCATATGAGATATCGGGCAAGCCTTCTTCATTGCCTGATCCATCGCCCCGGCCTGTTTCCGTGAAACCTTCGCGCAGGTAAAATCGCTGCGCACGGGTGTTGGCTTTAAACGTATTCAGCACAAGCCGCGGCGAGGCCGCCTTGGCCGCATCCAGAAGCGCCTTGCCTGCTCCCTGCCCACGGGCCGCCGGCGCAAGGTAGAGCGAGCAGATTTCCTCGCCCTTGCGCGCAAGAAATCCCAGAATGCGCCCGTCTCGCTCGACCACTGTTACCCAGTCACGGTCAATCATCATGCCGCAGAAAAAGATGACTTCGGCTGCAGAATAGAGCTTGGGCATCCAGCCGGTTTCGTGCTGAAAACCAAAGAGGATGTCTCCCATGGCGCCCGCATCAAGCGGGTTTGCAGGGCGCAGCACCAAAGTCACAATGCATCTCCGATCAGGAATTCGGCAGCACGATCCAGACGGATGTGCGGCGGCCCGCTGCCCTGTTTCAAAGTGCGCGGTGCGGGAGCGAAGGACATCGCCTGATACTCCCCTTCCAGCCAGCACTCTGCCCCCTGACGCGCAGGCATCAGCAATTGGGCAGGATCCTGCGGCAAAGCGCCGGGGTAAAAGGCGGCCTGCCTGCCGTTCCGCAGCAGGGTGCCGCGCACGCAAGGCAGCTCGGTGCCGTCATGGCTGCGCATTTCTTCGGTAGTGGTGCGCAGGGAGGCCATGGCCAGCGCCGTGGTTTCGGCGCCTGCAAAACGGGCGCGGTCCTGCGCGTCACGGGTCAGCGCCTCTATGATAGCAGTCATCGCCCCGTGCTGAGCATGATGCAAATGATCTGCCTTGGTGGCCGCAAACAGGATCTTTTCCACCCGTTTACCGCCCAGAAGCCGGTTCAGAAAGTGGTTCCGGCCCGGCTTGAAAGCGCTGAGGATATCCGTCATCGCATGGCGCAGATCCTCCACTGCCTGCGGGCCAGAATGGATGGCCGACAGCGCATCGACCAGCACCACCTGCCGGTCGATACGCGCAAAATGGTCACGAAAGAAGGGTTTCACCACTTTGGATTTATAGGCCTCAAAGCGCCGCTCCATCTCTCGCGATAGGCTGCCGCGCGGCGACCGGGCCTCGGACGGCAGGGGCGCGAAGGTCAGCACCGGCGAGCCTGCCAGATCTCCCGGCAACAGAAAGCGTCCCGGGGTGCAATCGTAGAATCCCGCCGCGCGCGCCGCAGCCAGGTATTCGGCAAAGGCAGCCGCCAGCGCCTGGGCTCGCGGTTCATCATGTGTCTCTGCAGGAACAGCTTTGGACATCTCTGCCAAAAAGCGTTCTGCCTGTGGACGGCTGGCGATGCGCGACAGGACATCTTCGGACCATGCGGCATAGGATTTGTCCAGCAGGGCCAGATCCAGCAGCCATTCGCCGGGGTAGTCGACAATATCCAGATGCAGGGTACGCGGCCCCTGTAAGCCTGCCAGCAGGCCGGCGGGCCGCACCTTCAAGCTAAGACGCAGCTCTGACACCGCCCTTGTGCTGTCCGGCCAATGGGGTGACGGCCCGGTCAGTGCCGCGAGGTGGTTTTCAAAATCGAACCGCGGCACGGTGTCGTCTGGCTGCGGCTGCAGGAATGCAGCCTCAATCCGCCCTTCGCGCGCAGCATTCAGCTGCAGCATACGGCCACGATCCAGCAGATTGGCCACCAGTGAGGTAATGAACACTGTCTTGCCAGAGCGCGCCAGCCCTGTAACGCCCAGCCGAAGCGGCCGGTCGAACAGCGCTGCTGAGACACCGCTGGCTGCGCTCTCCACGCTGCTCATCACCCCGTCTGCAAGGGAGGTTATCACCAAGGTCCTGATCCTGCTCTGTTCTTGCTGCTGACAAGATAGGCAGCATGCCGCCGGGTTACCAGAGTTCACGCAGGGCTTGCCCCGGCTTGCCCCTGTTGCTAGGTGGCCGCCATGCCGCGTTTTGCTTTGAAAGTCGAATATCATGGAAAGCCCTTTGCCGGCTGGCAGAGGCAGAAAGAATTGCCGTCCGTACAGGGTGCGATCGAGGCTGCGCTGGCCAAACTGCAGCCGGGGGAACACACCATTGCAGCGGCCGGACGCACCGACACCGGCGTGCATGCGCTGGGACAGGTCGCCCACTGCGACATGGCCAAAGACTGGGATCCGTTCCGCCTGTCGGAGGCGCTGAACTACCATTTGAAACCCGCCCCGGTGTCGATTGTGGATTGCGCGCGGGTTGACAGTGACTGGCATGCGCGGTTTTCGGCGGTGGAGCGGCAGTATCTGTTCCGCATCCTGACCCGCCGCGCACCTGCAACGCATGACGCAGGCCAGGTCTGGCAAATCAACCATGACCTGGATACGGACGCCATGCAGGAAGCCGCCAATCATCTGACTGGCAACCATGACTTCACCACTTTCCGCTCCTCGATCTGTCAGGCGGCCAGCCCGGTCAAAACACTGGATGAGCTGACCTTGGAGCGGGTGCAGGGCTTTTCCGGGCCGGAAATCCATTTCCACGTCCGCGCCCGCAGCTTCCTGCACAATCAGGTCCGCAGTTTTGTCGGCACGCTGGAGCGAGTGGGCGCCAGCGCGTGGGAACCGGCGGATGTGAAGGCCGCACTGGAGGCCTGCGACCGGGCCGCCTGCGGGCCAGTCTGCCCCGGTCATGGCCTATATCTGGCGCGGGTTGGCTATCCGGACGATCCATTCGTCTGAGCCAAAACAGAGAGGGCCATCCGGGCACTCCCTGCGCACCGCCCCTGCACCTTCTGTGCAACAGACGAATTCCGGCCGATGCCACCTTTGAATGGCCATACGGGTCTGTCATACTCACGTAACAAACACCGAGACAGCAGCTGTCTGGAGGCGGCTCCCCGCTGCAGGCCTGCCCAAAAATATGAGGCAAGACCCCGAATGCCCGCTGCAACAAAACCGCCGCTTTTGGCCGTGCTTATCGACGCCGACAACATCTCTGCCAAACACGCCGAGGCGATGTTCGAGGAAATCGCTTCGTTCGGCGAAGCCAGCATCCGCCGCATCTATGGTGATTTTGCCGGTGGCGGGCCGCAGGGCTGGAACAAGGAAAAACTGGCAGCACTGGCCATTGTGCCGCACCAGCAGTTTGCCAATACCTCCGGCAAGAACGCCTCAGACATTGCGCTGGTGATTGACGCGATGGACATCCTGCACTCCGGCCGCTTTGACGGATTTGTGCTGATTTCCTCGGACAGTGATTTCACCCGTCTGGCAAGCCGCATCCGTGAACAGGGGGTGGATGTGTTTGGCATGGGCATGCGCAAGACGCCTGCTGCCTTCGTACAGGCGTGCAAGCGGTTCATCTATGTGGAGAACCTGCTGGAAGAGCCGACAAAACCAAAGGCAAAGCCCAAAAAGGAAGAGGGCAACGGCAATGCCCCCACTGAGCTGGCAGATCCAACTAAACTGGTGGTGCGGGCCATGGATGCAATCGGCCAGGAAGACGAGTGGTTCACATTGGGCCAGATCGGCCAATACATCACTGCTGCGTTTCCGGACTTCGACACCCGCAGTTATGGCAAACGCAAACTGAGCGACCTGATCACCACCCTGAAACTGTTTGAAACCAAACGCGGTGAAGGCAACCAGATCCTGGTGCGACGGCTGGACTGAGCCTGCGATTATCATCTTTCGATTGCACGAAAACCGTGGCTTACTCCGGTCAAAGCGACGCGGCGACGGAAAGGAACGCATATGGCAATGCTGATCAGCATCGGCCACGACGGCTGGTACACCGAAGAGCAGCTGGCAACGGGGCTACATGCGATGGCACCCGGCGCTGATATCCGGCCCGCGTCCAACCCCGGAAATCTGGAGGATATTTCGGTGCTGGCCGTCTCGGCGCTGAAAGGCGACCTGCTGGCGCGATTGCCAAACCTGAAGCTGGTGCAGAAACTGGGCGCCGGGGTGGAGACCATCGTGGCACACCCAAGCCTTGCACCGCATGTGCGCGTCACCCGGCTGCGACCGCTGGAACCCGCCCATGAAATCGCTGAATACTGCCTGGCCTATGTGCTGCGCAGTCAACGCAACATGGCAGCGCATGAAGCCTCCCAAAACCGCAGCGCGTGGCAGCCGCGGGCGCCGCGGCGTCCGCAGGAAACCACAGTGGGCGTGCTCGGTCTGGGTCACATCGGCGGCATGACCGCACGGCTGATGCGCGACCTGCGGTTCCGGGTTCTGGGCTGGAGCCGCTCTCCCAAGCAGATCGAAGGTGTGGACTGCCGCCACGGCGCGGCGCAGCTGCGCCAGATGCTGGGTGCTTGCGATTATCTCTGTTCGATCCTGCCCTCCACCCCGGCCACCCGTGGACTGATCAACGCCGACACGCTGGCGGCGATGAAGCCGGGCGCCACGCTGATCAACGCAGGGCGCGGTGATCTGGTGGATGAACCGGCGCTGCTGGCGGCGCTGGACACAGGCACCCCCGGGCATGCGGTTCTGGATGTGGTGAGCAAAGAGCCGCTGCCTGCGGACAATCCGCTATGGACGCATCCGCAGGTCACCATCACCCCACATGTCTCCGGCTGGCACCTGGGCGACGCATTGAAAGATGTCACAGAGAACCTGCGGCGGCTGGAAGCCGGAGAAGACCTGCTGCATGAGGTCGACCGGCAGCGCGGCTATTAATCCCCCTTCGGACAGACGCGCCTGCGGCTTCTTTCTGGTCCCAAATACCCCCGCCGGAGGCACCGGCTTTTTCCAGCAGGAAAAAGCCGGATCCAAATCAGCAGCCGGATCAGCCAATGAAATCCTTGTAGCCAGCCTCGTCCATGTAGTCGTCCATCGGCGACAGGTCAGAAGGTTTGATCTTGAAGAACCAGGCGTCGCCCTCAGCGTCCTCGTTCACCTTGCCGGGGTCGTCGGCCAGCGCTTCGTTCACCTCGACAATCTCACCATCCAGCGGAGCCAGAATGTCCGATGCCGCCTTCACCGATTCAATCACCACGATCTCGTCGTCCTTTGACACCTCAGTGCCTGGCTCGGGCAGTTCGACATAGACCACCTCGCCCAGCTGCTCGGCGGCGTGGGCGGTGATGCCGACGATGATCAGATCGCCTTCGGGCAGCAGCCACTCGTGTTCTTCGGTGTATTTCATGGGGATGTGTTCCTTCGAAGAGGCGTGGATTTTGAATAGGTTAAGCGGCCGGAATTGGCGCCGCGGATCGCAAGGGACAATCCTCGCATACGCGGGTATACGGTATCAACGGGCCGGGCGGGCGATCAAGACGACAAATCACCAGGACGTAAGAAACTGCGGCTGTGGTTCAGAACAGGTTGAAATATTCCGCCTGCTCCCACTCGCTGACCGTATCCAGGTAGCGCTCCCATTCAAAGGTCTTCAGCCGAAGCAGATAATCCACGGTGTCCGCTCCCAGCGCGTCGCGGCAGAGCGCCGAATTCGCGAACCCTTCCAGCGCCTGACCCAAAGACCGCGGCAGGCGTTCGGCGTCTTCGCTGTAGGGTGACAGGGTGGGTTTCGGCGCCTCCAATCCTTCCCGGATCCCGGCCGCACCTGCAATGATCTGGGCCGCCAGCGCGTAATAGGGATTGGCCGAACTGTCCGGCGCGCGGTTTTCGATGCGGCTTGCGGAGTCTTGGGGCTGCATCAGCGCGCGCAGCATGGCGCCGCGGTTATCCTCGCCCCAGCTGATACGGTTCGGGGCCAGCTGGAACGGCAAGTAGCGCTTGTAGCTGTTCACCGTCGGCGCGATCAGCAGCGAGGTTTCAGCGGCATATTTCAAAAGCCCTGCCATCCAGGCGCTGGCGGGCGGGGCCAGCATCCCTGCGGTTTCCGGCATGAACAGATTGCGCCCGGCCGCAAGATCCTGCAGCGACTGGTGCACGTGCCAGCCGTTGGCCATGGCGTTGTCCAGCCGCGGTTTGGCCATAAAGCTGGCGTGCAGTCCGCGTCTGGCGCAGACCTCCTTGACCATGGTGCGAAACATCACCATGGCATCTGCCTGCGCCATCGCACTGTCAGGGGCAAAGGTGAACTCGACCTGGCTTGGGCCCATTTCGATTTCCACCGAGCGCACGGGCAGACCCAGCTTCTGCGCGTTGCGGCGCAGCAGGTCCAGCACCTCCTCCACCTCGCCATAGCGGGTTTCGGTGAGATACTGGTAGCCCTGCGTGAGGTTGCGGGTCTGCACCGGAGTGCCGGGGCGTGCGGCCTGATCATGGGCTGCGGATTTGTCCGCCAGTTCGTACAGGTGAAACTCCACCTCCAGCCCAAAGGTGGCCGCCATCCCCTGCGCTGCCAGCATCTCCACCTGTCTGTGCAACACAGCACAGGACGCAAAGGGAACTGGCCTGCTGTCGGGGTAGACCGGTGTGCAGAAAATCCAGGCAGAGTGGCCGGACCACGGCAGAGCGCGCCAGGTATCCGGGCGCGGCACCAGCAGAACGTCGCCTGCCCCCTGCATCGGGTCGGCCAGCCCGGTGCCATTCTCCCACACCGGAAACGCAGTGCGATGGGACGTGTCTTTGAGCAGCAGAGTTGCCGGCACGCTGAGGCCCTGGTCGAAAATTCCGGCCAAAGCCTCTGCCATCACCGTCTTGCCGCGCAGCAGCCCATGCTGGTCCGGAAACAGCACCCGCACCGTTTCAATCCCGTCGAACTGGGCACGAGAGGTGATCTCCGCCGCTTTACGGCAGTCCTCTGGTGCCAGCAGACCCAAGCGGGCCAGTTTTCCAGATGTGAAATTTTCTGCCATTGTCGGCCTCGTTGCGCGGCGTTGGTTGAAATTGCACCGGAAATGCCCGCAGGTCCAGTCTGCGGCGACTTTTACCGCAACCCTTTGCGAAATCTGGATATTCAGGGGGACTTTCATCTTGACTGCCTTCGCAAAGCGCACATTGATGCCAGTATCCGCACACTGCCCGGCCGGGCAGCGGCACTTTAGGATCAGATTGGGACGGCCAAGTGATGACAGCGGCAGAACAGGACAGAAACATTTCTTCGAGCTTTGCCAAGGGGCTGGCGGTTCTGGCCGTGTTTGATGCCGCAAACCCCAGCATGACCCTGGCAGAAATTGCCCGGCGCAGCGGACAGGACCGGGCAACAGCCCGGCGCGGCGCGCTGACACTGGTTCAGGCGGGCTACCTGCGCCAGGACGGGCGAAAGCTGTCGCTGACCCCGCGGGTGCTCGCGCTGGCAGGCGGTTTTCTGCAGGCCAATCATTTCGGCCGCCGGGTGCAACCGGTGCTGAACCGACACGCCCGGCAGATGGAAACCGAAGTGACGCTGGCGATGCTGGATCAGGGACGCGTGCTGCTGCTGGCGCAATCCACCGTCGAGCACGGCCATATCACCTATGGGTTCACTGCCGGCTCGCATATCCCATTGGCGCACACCAGCCTGGGCCGGATGCTGCTGGCCGGCCTGGGAGAGAGAGAGGCCGCCGCCGTGCTGGCCACAGCAGACATTCCGCGCCATACCAGCCAATCGCTGACCGAGCCGTCCGACATTCTGGACCGAGTCGCAAATGCGCGGGAACAAGGGTATTGTCTGACGGACGGCGAGTTCGAAGCCGGGATCACCGGCTATGCGGTGCCGGTGTCTCGACCTGGCCAGACGCCAATCGTGGCAGGCTGTTCTGCGCCGCGGGGCTCAAAACCGGAGGCGGATGCGGACCGGCTGCTGCGCGGGCTGCAGCTGTGCGCGGCAGAGCTGCGCCAGGCGGAAGCCGTGAACCATCTTTGATCCCTTGGCGGCAAGCCACTCCTTGCAAAGCCCCTGCCCTGCGCTAGGCTGAGACAGGAAAATTCTGCAGGAGCATTTCGATGATGAAACAGACTGCATTGGCCGCGGCGCTGTGCGCCATTCTGGCCCCGGCGGCCTGGGCCAAGGGCGTTGAGGGTAAGCAGGTCACAGTGCTGGGCCGCGATTGGGTGGTCGCCCCGGTTGAGGACACCCCGGGCCGTTTTAGCGCCACCCGGAAGAATCTGGAGCATCTGGCCTTTCGCCCGCCGGCGGTCCTGACCGCACGCCAAGCGGTGCGGGCCTTGCGCACGGCAACCGGCTGCAGTGTCGACCTGGACACACTGGTGCGCAATATTACCGGCACATATTCCGCCCAGGTGATCTGCCGCAAATAGAAACACGCCTGACGCTTGCGCGGTTTGGCTGCGGTTTTCTGAAACATCCTCTTGGGAAATGTGATCATTTTCCGAGTCCAGCGGATTGAGCGGCGCCTGAGCCCCTGCCATAGATTGCGCATGAAACTTGCTATCAACGGATTCGGCCGCATCGGCCGCGCCATCCTGCGCCAGATCCTGACTTCTGCGCGCGGAGACGGCATCGAGGTGGTGCAGATCAATGACATCGCGCCCTTGGATATGTGCGCCTACCTGTTCCAGTACGACAGCACGTTTGGCCCCTTTGCCCATCCGGTGGAGCATGGCAGTGATGCGCTGCGAGTGATGGGTCGCTCCATCCCGGTCAGCCATGAGCCCGATCTGACATCGGTGGATCTCAGCGGTGTGGATCTGGTGCTGGAGTGTACGGGCATTGCGCGGACCTCCGATGTCGCAGAACGCGGGCTGAAGGCAGGCGCCGCCAAGGTGCTGATCTCCGGCCCCTCCCCCGCAGCAGAGCTGACTGTTGTTCTGGGCGCCAATGAAGAAACGCTGGGCGATGCCCGGATCGTTTCCAATGCTTCCTGCACCACCAATGGCCTTACGCCGCTGGTCAAGCTGCTGGACAGCATCGCCGGCATTGACACAGCGCATATGACCACCATCCACTGCTACACCAACTCGCAGCCGATGGTGGACGCGCCGCGCGGCGATTTTGCCCGTTCACGCGGCGGCGCCCAGTCCATGGTGCCGACCACAACCTCAGCCATGCATCTGATTGACGAGGTGCTGCCACATCTGAAAGGCAGGGTCAGCGGCGCTGCCGTTCGGGTGCCGACAGCCAGTGTTTCCGCCGTGGATCTGGTGGCGCAGCTAAAGACGCCGATGAGCGAAGCAGAATTCACCGCCGCCCTGCACAAAGGTGTTGCCGCCTCAAAGGTGCTGGGTTGGACGGATAAACCGCTGGTCTCTTCCGACTTGCGGGCGCGGCCGGAATCTCTGGTCATTGCCGGACCGGAAACCCGAATGGCAGGCGATGCCCAGGTGCGGGTATTTGGCTGGTATGACAATGAATGGGGGTTTTCGGCCCGGATGCTGGATGTGGCGCGGCTGATGGCGGGTTAATCCCCCCGCCTTTTGCTATTCTTTCGGGTTGCTAGTCTTTCGGGCGACGGCTGCCCGCCAGGCGCAGCCAGCGGAAAATCAGCGTCAGCCCCAGCATGCAAACTGCAAGGCCAATCAGATCACCAGCGGCATAAACCGCCATCACCGGCAGTTGATCACCAGGAAAGATCAGGCCGGAAAACACTGCAGACTGCCCAGCGGAATTGATTAGCGATGCCAGGGCGCCAACAGTCAGCAAACTGGTCCAGGAAATCCGGCGCGACCGCCCGGCATAGAGGTTCCAGCCGACCCGTTTTACAATTTCAAATGCGGCCAAGGCCGAAGGCGCGCCCACGGCAATGGATTGCAGCAGCACCGGCTCCATCAGCTGGCGCACACTGGCATCCGTGAACATCAGTTCTGACAGAAAGGCACCTGTGGCCAGCGGCAGTACCGCCCGCCAACCCAGCAGCCAGACTGCCAGCACCCGAACCCCGTGCGGCAGATAGATCAGGCTGGCAAAAACGGTAATCTCAGGCAGGAAGATCGCCTGTACAGGTGTCACCACCCATGCAGTCAGACCGTGGCAGACGACATAGACTGCGGTGATCACCGCAAAACTCTGGAGATCAACCAAACGCTGCATAACCCGTAGCATAAGACCCGTTTAGACAGCATATTGCAATTCTGCAATCAGTTGATTGCGCTGCCGGGTCGTTTCATTTCGCCGACGGGTCAAAGTTTACAACGTAATGTTTGGCCTTACTGCCGCCCGCCCGCTTGATCAGCCCCAGTTCAAGCAGCGATTTCAATGTGCGGTGAAACGTGGCCTGTGCGAGCCCTTTGACCAAACGGTGATTGCGGATCTGTTCGGACTGTACTGACTTGCCGGGCGTTTCTGTGAGCGAATTCGCAGCCAGCAGAACATCACGCTCAGAGCGGCTGAGGCGGTCCAGGCCCAGATCACGCTCCATCTGATGAAGCATGTCACGTAGTTCGAATATTGGTCTCAACCGGTCCAAAACCGTTCTCCCGGATCCAACAGCACAGCGCCCCACAAAGGACCGATGAAACGACATCACACATCTTTATCAAAGTGACAATTACTTGGACAGTAACGCCATGCGTGGTATCATTCCGGTCTGGCTGGCTGCGTTGTGAGTGGCGGCTGCGCCTGACGTTGCTCTTGTTCTTTGTTAACCAGTTACAGCCCCTGCGGGGTAGCTCGCAGGGGCTGACTTTGCTTTAGCACAGAGCACCTGCGGCTTTCCAATGCTCTTTGCCGTTTCCAGCCGCAGTATCGACCGTGCGCGATAATCCGCCACCGCACAGGGCTGGCGGATTGCTGCCGCTTTGCCGGTTCCATCCTGCATTTTCCCCGTGCTAGGCTTGGCGACAAGCGCCTGAAGCCCTGCCGGGGTCAGGCGGAATTTTTCGCCCGCTGCCGGAGCAGACATGAAATTTCCCTTCCGCCCGCGCCTGTGTGCGTGCGCCTTAGCCTGCAGCCTTCTGCCCCTTGTGCCGCTGCCAGGCCATACTGCTGAAACCACGCTGGCCGCCCCCGGCGCAGATAGTGAGCTGACAGAAAAGCTGCGCGGCGCTTCCGCATCGGTCGCGGCCAGCGGCGACACCAATGTGCAAGAGCTTCTGGCGGCAGCCTTGTCGGATTACCGGACGTTGGTGCAAGTGCTGTATGATGCAGGCCACTTCTCGCCGGAGGTGAACATCCGGCTGGATGGGCGCGAGGCTGCGCAGATCCAGCCCCTGAATCCGCCAAGGCACGTCCAGAAGGTCGACATCACTGTAAAACCCGGCCCTCAATTTTTCTTTGGCACAGCTGAGCTGACACCGTTTCCGGCAAACAGCGATGTCGAAATCCCCGAAGATTTTGCCCGCGGCAAGCCAGCGGGTACCGGGGTGATCCGCGATGCCGCCATTGCAGGCGTCCGCGCGTGGCGCCGCAGCGGTCACGCCAAGGCAGACGTGGCAGAGCAGAATATCACCGCCAATCACCTGCAGGCACGGCTGAATGCACAGCTGCGGCTGGCGCCGGGGCCGAAACTGCGCTTTGGGCAAATGCGGGTCACTGGCGATACCGCCGTGACCGAAGATGCCATTCGCCGCATTGCAGGCTTCCCGACCGGAGAAGAATTCCATCCCGACCCGGTTGCCAAATCCGCAACCCGGCTGCGCCGCACCGGCACGTTTTCCAGTGTGGTTCTGCGCGAGGCAGAGCAGCCGAACCCGGACGGAACTCTCGATTTTGTGGTTCAAGTGGAAGATCTGCCGCTGCGCCGCTTGACCTTCGGCGCCGAAATCAGCTCCTCTGACGGGCTGGAGCTGTCGGGCAGTTGGATGCACCGCAACCTGTTCGGCAACGCCGAGAAGCTGCGGATTGAGGCCCGCGTCAGCGGCATCGGCAGCAGCAGTGACATAGACGGGCGCATCGCGGTACGGCTGGACCGGCCCGCAAAACTGGGGCCGGATGACAGTATCTTCTATCTGGCAGAGGCTGAGCGGCTGGACGAGGAACATTATTCCGCCACCCGCGTATTTGGCGCCATTGGCGCGCGGCGGACGTTTTCGGATACATTTTATGCCGAAGCATCCCTTGGCGTCTCTTCCACGCTGGCAGAAGACGTATTCGGCAAGCGCCGGTTCAAATACGTGGCTGGCAGGTTCCGGGCCGAATATGACGCTCGTGACAGCCGCGTGAACCCTGCCTCGGGGTATTTCCTGCAGGGGTCGGCCACGCCTTTCATTGGATTTGACGGCAGCAAGACCGGCGTGCAGCTGAAGGGCGACGGACGGGCCTATTACGGGCTGGGTGCAGATGACCGGATTGTGCTGGCAGGCCGGGTGCAGCTGGGGTCCGTAGTGGGGCCATCGCTCAGCGAGATATCCCCCACCCTGCTGTTCTTCTCTGGCGGTGCGGGCACCGTACGCGGGCATGAGTATCAGTCGCTGGGCGTGCCGGTAACTGGCGGCACCGCGGGCGGGCGCAGTTTCGCCGCGCTGTCCGCCGAAGTGCGCGGCAAAGTCACCGACAAGATTTCCCTTGTTGGGTTTTACGACCTTGGCTTTATCGACGCTGACAGTTTTGTTTCCGGCTCCTCCGAGCGCCATGCCGGCGCCGGTTTTGGCCTGCGCTATGATGTCGCTGGGATCGGTCCAATCCGGCTTGACCTGGCCTATCCGGTGGATGGCGGCAGCGAAGATGGGCTGCAATTCTATATCGGGATAGGACAGGCGTTTTGAAACAGGTTCTTTGCTACGCGCTCGCATTGGGCCTGACTGCGGCGCCGGTTACCGCGCAGGATGCCTCCGAAGAGGACGCCGGCGGGCTGCTGGTTGATTTCCTGGAGGACACGCTGTCCAGCGACAGCCGCTATATCAGCGTGAGCGGTGTTGACGGCGCGTTTTCCTCTGAAGCCAAAATCAGAAAGATCACAGTCGCAGACGAAGACGGCATCTGGCTGACAATCGAAGGCGCGGTGCTGGATTGGAATCGGCTGGACCTGTTGCGTGGTCGCTTCTCGGTCAATGAGCTGTCAGCGGAGCGCATCGAGATAGCGCGCGCGCCTGAACCGCTACCGCCCGACCCGGAATTGCCAGCAGCCGAGACCACACCATTTGCTCTGCCAGAGCTGCCCGTGGCCATCGAACTGGGCCAGATCAAGGCTGCCCGGATCGAATTGGGTGAGGCATTGGCGGGAACAGCCGCCAGCCTGCGGGTTGAGGGCAGTTTGAAACTGGCCGACGGCGCGCTGGACACCAAGCTGGAGGCCGCGCGGCTGGACAAGCCCGGCGACCATATCCGGCTGTCGGCGGCCTATGCCAATGAGACCCAGCTGATCACCCTGGATCTGTCGGCCGATGAGGCCGCGGGCGGGCTGATTTCGCGCGGGCTGGATCTGCCGGGCAACCCCGAACTGCAGCTGACGGCCAAGGGCAGCGGCCCGGTGACAGACTTCACTGCAGCGATCAGTTTCAGCACGAACGGCACCGAACGACTGGGTGGGCAGGTTGTACTGGCGGCTCGTCCCCTGCCCCAAGACGCGGCGCCGGAAACGGCCCTCGACATTGGGTTTTCTGCCGATCTGGGCGGCAATATAGACGTGCTGCTGCCGCCAGTGCACCGCCCCTTCTTCGGCCCCGGCCTGCGTCTGAACGTCAAAGGTCTGCGCGAGGGCAGCGGCGCTGTAACGCTGGACACTTTGGTCCTGCGAACCAATGCATTGCGCATCACCGGCGCCGCAGGGCTGAGCGCGGACGGCAAACTGGCCACCGCCAACCTGAAATCTGCAATCACGCCCCCTGCTGGACAGGCTGCAGTCACGCTGCCGACCAGTGACGGGCAAACCACGCTGGCAAAGGCAGACCTGCAGCTGCAAAAAACACTCGACGGCCGCTGGGTGCTCGATGGTGTGCTAAACCAGCTGAGCCACCCGGGCGCCCTGGTGGATACTGCCGAGATCTCGGGCCGCGGCACGCTGGATCAAAGCAGTGGCTTAGCACTGGAGGGCCGCCTGAAGGCTGGCCTCAGCGGGTTCCAGCCGCGCGACCCCGCGCTGGCCAAAGCCACCGGCAATGAGATCCGCTTTGAAGGCACCCTCAGCACCGATGGCCCCGGCGCGCTGCATATCACCGACATGGAACTGCGCGGCAGTGATTACCGGGCTGCAGGCGATCTTGCCTTTGACGGGCTAGAAGAGGGGCTGAAAGTCAGCGGCGACCTGACTGCCGGGGCAAGCGACCTGAGCCGGTTCTCCGATCTGGCAGGCCGCCCGATAGGCGGCGTGGTACAGGCGCAGGTCAGGGGCGCCTTTTCGCCACTGACAGGTGGTTTCGACACTGATCTTTCGGTGCAGACGCGCGATCTGTCAGCCGGAATTGCTCAGGCAGATGAGCTGCTGGCGGGCACCACCACGCTGGCACTAAAGGCCGCGCGGGATGAAAACGGCATAGCTATCGATCACTTCGACCTGGCTGGCAGCGCATTGAAAGCCGCTGCGACAGGCACTCTGAACAATCAGGCCGGAAAGCTGAACATCACCGCCCGCCTGAACCGTTTGGAAGTGCTGGTACCACAAGCCCCCGGAACGCTGGAACTGGCCACGACCCTCAGCCGGACAGGCGATACTTTTAGTGGCGTGGCGGAGCTGACGGGACCGCATACCTCTGCTGCCAAACTGACGGGTTCCGTCACTTTGGCAGGGCAGGCTGACATCAGCTTCCAGGCCATGCTGAGTGAATTGGAACGCTTTGTTCCGGAACTGGCTGGCAAGCTGCAGACCCAAGGCACCGCGACCCGGCGCGCAGGCGAATGGCAGATTGACGGCGAAGCTGCAGGCCCTGCTGGAATTGATGCCAGGCTGGCTGGCCGCATCAGCGAAGACGACGGCAGTGCAGACCTGCGGTTTGACGCGGAGATGGCAGAGCTGCAGCGGCTGCTGCCCGATCTGCCCGGCCGCCTCGCAGCCACCGGCACCGCCGCCCGGCGCGCAGGCATCTGGACGGTGGACAGCACCGCCAGCGGCCCGGCCGGTATCGACAGCCGTATCCAGGGCAGCTGGGACGAAACGCAAGGCACCGCAGACGCAACTGCCAAAGGCACCCTGCGGCTGGAAGGGCTGAACCCGTTTCTGTCACCCAACCTGTTGCAGGGGCGCGCGAATTTCGACATGAGCCTGCGCGGGACCCTGGCATTGGACAGTGTCAGCGGCACCATCTCTGTCCCTGGAGCGACGCTCGCCATTCCTGCAGCGGCCCAGCGTGTGGACGATATCAATGCGACGGTCTCTATCGCACGGTCTGCGGCGCAAATTCAGGTTTCGGCCCGGCCGCGAGACGGCGGCACAGTGCGGATCAGCGGGCCCTTGGGACTGCTGCCGCCATTCAACAGCAACCTGCAAATTGCCATTGGCGATGTCGTGATCACTGACCACCTGTCTTATGAAACCTTGCTGAACGGCAGCCTGGCGATGTCCGGCGCCATGGCGGGCAACAACCGCCTGACGGGCCAGATCAATGTAGGCGAAACCAATATCAATCTGAACACCGCAGGCGGTTCGGTTTCCTCTGCTCCGATCCCGCCGATCCGCCACAAGGGCGCCCCGCGCGGGGTGCGCCGGACACAGGCCCGCGCCGGACTGACCGCCAGCAGCAGCGGCAGCGCAGGTGGTTCCGGCAGGACGGACCTTGATATCATGATCAGCGCGCCCTCACGGATTTTTGCCCGGGGCCGCGGCCTGCGTTCGGAACTTGGCGGCCAGATCCACTTGCGCGGCACCACCGCGCGGCCCGCGCCCGTCGGCCAGATCAGCTTGATCCGGGGTACTTTTGACGTCCTGGGCCGACGACTGGAACTGGACGAAGGCCGGATCACGCTGCTGGGCGATCTGAAACCCTATCTGGAGTTCAAGTCCACTGCCGCCACCGAACAAGGTACTGCAACTCTGGAAATCTCCGGCCAAGTCGACGCGCCGGAGATCAAGGTCAGCTCGGACCCGCCGCGGCCCAGCGAGGAAGCTTTGGCGCTTTTGCTGTTCGGCGACAACATCGGCGACATTTCACCACTGGCCCTGGCCCGGCTGGCCGGTTCGGCGCTGACACTCAGCGGTCGCGGCAACAGTGCGCAAAACAAGCTGCGCCAGGCCACCGGGGCGGATGACGTCGACATCGGCACCGACAATCTGGGCGCCGGGCAGTTGGGGCTTGGCGGCTATGTGGCGGAAAACGTCTACACCGATTTCAACGTCAACACCCAAGGCGACAGCGAACTGTCCATCAATCTGGATGTGACCAAGAGCCTGACGGTTCAGGGCACGGTGGACAGCGAGGGAGAGACCGGCGTCGGACTGTTCTTCAAGCGTGATTACTGAACCGGCGCGGCATTCATCCGGCGTCCTGACTGGACCACCCGAAAGGCAGCAGATGCTTGCAGACCGCGGCAGAAGCCTGCAAGCTTGCTTCAAGGGACATCGGCCAGACACAGGACAGCGACAGAGTGGGCAGAACCTTCACCCAAAAACAGGCAAACCGCGCCAGTTTCCGCGCCTATGCGGCGGACCTGTACCGCATGGAGCACTGGTGCCTGTTTTCCGACATGGATGAACCGCTCGATTTCGAAGGCCGTGAAACCGCCGGGCTGACCCGTTACCTGACCGGACAAGACGATACTGCGTTTCAGGCCGAAATGCTGGAGATGTTTCCCAACGGCCCACTATCCGAGGTTGCGGGCCAGTCTTATGCCAATTCTGTGCAAAGCTTCCGCTTCTCGGACATCAGCGCCGCCCGGGCAGTGGAATACACGTCTGAGAGCACAGGTTTTGCCTACTACTTGCGCCAGAACACCCTGCCGCAGGCCAAAGGCCGGATGCTGTCTGACGGCCCTCGCCAGTCGCCAGAGTACCGGGCCTTTCTTGCCGGAGCAACTGCATGAGTTCCGCCGCCATTGCTGCCGTGGTCATTGGCCGGAACGAGGGCGCGCGTCTGATCCGCTGCCTGCGTTCTCTGCAAGAGCAGGTTCAGCAGCTGGTTTACGTGGACAGCGGCTCCACCGACGGCTCGGCGGCCGTCGCACGGGATCTGGGCGCAGAAGTCGTGGACCTGGATCTCAGCCAGCCTTTTACCGCTGCCCGCGCCCGCAATGCCGGGCTGGCAGCGCTGCAGCCCGGGATCGCATTTGTGCAGTTCGTGGATGGCGACTGCGAGGTTGACCCAGACTGGATCGCCACTGCGGCGCAATTCCTGCAAGCACACCCGAGGATTGCAGCGGCCTGCGGGCGGCGGCGGGAACGGTTTCCCCAGGCCTCTGTCTATAACCGCCTGTGCGATGCGGAATGGGATACCCCGGTCGGCGAGGCCCAGGCCTGCGGCGGCGACGCGCTGATGCGGGTGGCCGCGGTTTACACTGTCGGCGGCTACCGCGGCGGGCTGATCGCAGGCGAAGAGCCGGAACTGTGCCTGCGGCTGCGCCGCGCGGGCTGGCAGGTCTGGCGGCTGGACGCAGAGATGACCTTGCATGATGCGCAGATGCTGCGTTTCAGCCAATGGTGGAACCGCAGCCGCCGCGCTGGCCACGCCTTTGCCGAAGGCGCCGCACTGCATGGCGCCGGACCGGAACGCCACTGGGTCACGGAAACCCGCCGCACGCTGATGTGGGGGGCTGTCCTGCCTGCCGCCATTTTGATGGCCGGGCTTCTCAGCCCTTATCTGCTGCTTGCGATGGTGATCTATCCGGCCCAAATCCTGCGCCTGTCCCGGAAGATGGGGTTTGAACGGGCGCTGTATTCCTTGCTGGGGAAATTCGCAGAGGCCACCGGTGCTCTGGAGTTCTATTGGCGCCGCTGGCGCGGCACTGCACGCGGGATATTGGAGTATAAATAACCGTCTTCCGATGGGGGCTTTGCCCCTCTTGGCCTTGCGGCCAATTCACCCCAGGATATTTAAGGCCAGAAGAAAACTGGGGTTCTAATTCTTCTGGCTGCAAATATCCCGAAACGCGCGGCAGGACCCCGCCTCCCCTGTCGGCACACAGACGGCAAGTGGCGTGTTCAGCGCGCTCGGATGCGCCAGGCGACGTAGATTTGGCGTGGCAGTATTGCCAGGCATTTGCCGTAGCGCGGCAGCAGCCGTACCGGATTGGACAGCGCCCGCCACAGCCACTCCATCGCAATGGCGCGGACCCAGGCAGGTGCACGTTTCTGGTGGCCGCCCAGGAAATCCAGCCCGGCGCCGACCGAGGCGAACCCAACGTGAGGCGCCATGCGGCGGCCGCGCTGAGCCAGGCGTTCTTGCTTCGGGGCGCCGAGCGCCAGGAAACACAGGCACGGGCCTGTTTGGTCCAGCCTGTGCAGGATCTGATCGCCTTCGCTGCCATCCGGATCGAAACGGCCGGAAGGCGCATGGATCCAAGCGATTTCCAGACCCGGCACCGCCGCCGTCAGCGCTGCTTCCGCATCTTTCAGTGCCTCTTGGGTGCTGCCAGCCAGAACCACCGGGACAGCGGCTTGCGCTGCCAAGCGGCACAGCGGCAGTACCATGTCGGAACCGGGCATAAGCTCCACCCGGCGGCGGGCAATCCATGACAGCCACACAATCGGGCGGCCATCCGCCACCACCAGGTCCTGCGCCTGATAGGTTGAAAGAAACGCCTCTGCTTCCTGCATCTTGACCAGGTGGTCCAGGTTCACCGTTGCCAGCGCAAATCCCTGCTTTGTCGCAAACCGGGCGCGAATCTCGGCCTCCAGCATCGCCTGCGCGGGCATGTTCACCGCAACCCGGCGGCCGTGCAATTCGAAAAACATGGCTCTCCCCGTTTCGTTCCGGACCGTCATACCGCCGCCGCCACCGACAGGCCAGCCTGCGCAGGCCGACGCATCTGCTGGCGTGGCATAGCTGCACTCTGTTTACCTGTTCTTTGAAATCCGCGCGACAGCAGGGTCTGCAACAGCTAAACTTTGATGCAAATACAAGGGAACTGAAGGAGCTCGGGGCATTGCCCAACGCTTTGGCCTATTTGATGCTGTTGGCCTGGCCACTGGTCAGCCTGATCCTGTTCCGGCGCCTGCCGCTGGAGCGGGCTATTCTATGGTGCATCATCGCAGGCTATCTGCTGCTGCCGCCACTGGCCGAGTTTGACCTGCCGCTGGTGCCCGATATGGACAAGTTTGCTATCCCTTCAGTGATGGCTTTTCTGTTGTGTGCGTGCGTGCTGCGCAAACCGGTTCCGCTGCTGCCGCGTCACCCGGCAGCCAAGCTGCTGACGCTCCTGTTTGTCTTTGGCGTCATTCCTACCGTTTTGACCAACGGCGAGCCGATCCTGTTCCGCCGGATCGCCAATTCCGATCCGATCATTTTTCTGACAGATCAGCTGCCGGGGCTGCGCTGGCGCGACCTTGGCTCTGTCATCATCAACCAGATGATTGTTCTGATCCCGTTTCTGCTGGCCCGCCGCTACCTGTCCACACCGGATGCCCAGCGTGAACTGCTGCTGGCACTGATGATCGGCGCGCTGGCCTATAGCATCCCATCGCTGATCGAAATCCGCTTCAGTCCGCAGATCAATGTTTGGGTTTACGGATTTTTCCAGCATGATTTCAGCCAAATGATCCGCCAGGGCGGTTTCCGCCCCATCGTGTTTCTGCCTCATGCCTTGTGGCTCGCATTCTTAATGACGTCGGCCGTGCTGGCAACCGTTGCGCTGGCCCGCGGGTCGCACGGCAAGGACAGGCTGTGCCTTGCGCTCGCGGCGGCATATCTGTTTGCGGTGCTGGTGCTGTGCAAAAGCCTGGCCTCACAGGCATATGCCTTGGCCTTTACACCTGTGATCGCGCTGGCGCCATTGCGCTGGCAACTGCGGGTGGCGCTGCTGCTGGGGGGGATTGCAGTGGCTTACCCAGTGCTGCGCAACACAGGATTGGTTCCAACGGAGGCATTGGTGGCCCAAGCGGAAGCAATCAGTGCTGAACGTGCCCATTCGCTGAACTACCGTTTCGAAAACGAAGCACAACTGCTGGCGCGGGCCGCTGAAAAAACGTGGTTTGGATGGGGCGGATGGGGCCGCAATCTGGTGCGGCATGAGGAAACCGGGCAGATTCTGTCGATCCCGGACGGACGCTGGATTATCGTTTTCGGCACATTCGGCTGGCTGGGTTATATCGCTGAGATGGGGCTGCTGACGGTGCCTCTGCTGCTGCTGGCCCAGGCGGCACGACGCGCGCCCAGGGGCAATGTATCGCCATATGCCGCGCCGATCGCCCTGATCCTGGCCGCGAATTTGATGGATATGCTGCTGAATGCAACGCTGCTCCCGATCACTTGGATGTGTGCCGGATCTTTGCTGGGCTATGCAGAAAGATTGCGTTACCCGGGCTTGTTCGACAGGAAACCCGCGCTATTTGGCGGCGCGCAGGCACTGGTGACAGGCATAGCCCGGCCGGAAGAGCGCAGCATTCTATGATGCCGCAATCTTTCCACTTTTGCGGCCAAAATTGACGCAAAGCGTCCATAGGACAGCCGCATCGATTGACGAAAGTACATTTGAGTTCTTCCGGCCCTGCACAACTGATGGGGATCTCCGCCGCAAGGCCGGACCAGCCGCTGGGGAGAACCCTGGCACCAAAATTCACCCCGCCCGACGGGCTCTGCCATTTCTGCGAAGCGGACTGGCAGGGGGTGCCGGGCTGTTTGCGAAGGGTCAGTGGGGCCAAGTATTGACGATACAGGATGAGACATCTGCAGCCGCGAGCGCTGCCGGAGATATTGCAGCCGGAGACATTGCGATTGTCGGGCTGTCCGTGGATGTGCCGGGTGCAGGCACTGCCGAAGCCTTCTGGCAGAACTTGCGCGCTGGCATCGAGTCCATCGATGTGCTGGACCATGAAACGCTCCTGGCAAACGGCGAACGCGCCTCTGTCCTGGCTGATCCGAATTATGTGCCTGCCACTGCCCCATTGCAGGCTTTTGATGAATTCGACGCTGAGTTCTTTGGCTTCAGCCCGAAAGAAGCCGCCATCCTCGACCCACAGCACCGCAAATTCCTGGAAGTGGCGTGGTGCGCAATGGAAAACGCGGGCCATCCGCCTGAAAGCATTGCAGGCCCGATCGGCGTTTATGCGGGCTGCGGCATGGGCAGCTACTTCTACTTCAACATCTGCTCGAACCCAGGCCTGGTTGATGACGTGGGTATGTTCCTGCTGCGTCATACAGGCAACGACAAGGACTTCCTGTCGACCCGCGTCAGTCACGTTTTTGACCTGCATGGGCCATCGGTCAATGTGCAAACCGCCTGCTCCACCTCGCTGGTTGCGGTACATTGCGCCTGCAAAGCCTTGCGCGAAGGCGAATGCGATATGGCGCTGGCCGGCGGCGTGACCATTGAGCTCCCGCAAGGGCGCGGCTACCTTTATAAAGAAAACGAAATCCTGTCGCCTGACGGCCACTGCCATGCTTTTGATCACCGGGCACAAGGCACCGTTTTTGGCTCTGGCGCCGGGGCGGTGGCATTGCGGCGGCTGGAAGATGCGGTTGCTGATGGCGACCACATCTGGGCTGTGATCAAAGGTTCAGCCATCAACAATGACGGCGCCGACAAGGCAGGCTATCTGGCACCCTCTGTCGGTGGTCAATCGGCAGCGGTGCAGCAAGCGCTGCAGGCCGCAGGCACCCCGGCAAACACGATTGACTACGTTGAATGCCATGGCACCGGCACCTACCTGGGCGACCCGATTGAGGTCTCAGCCCTGACAGACGCCTACCGCGCCACCACCCAGGACACCGGTTATTGCCGCATCGGCTCAGTCAAGACCAATATCGGCCATCTGGACACTGCCGCCGGTGTCGCCAGCCTGACCAAGACTGCGCTGGCGCTGCACCACAAGGAAATCCCGCCATCACTGGGGTACGAGGCTCCGAACCCAGCGATTGATTTCGACACTTCGCCCTTCAAAGTAAACGCCGCCCTCACCCCATGGACCCCGCATAAAGGGCCGCGCCGGGCCGGCATCAACTCGCTGGGCGTCGGCGGCACCAACGCGCATGTGATTCTGGAGGAAGCGCCAGAGCGTGCGCCCTCCGAGGAAAGCGATTTCCCATTCCAGATCCTTTGTGTTTCCGGCCAGTCCAAGGCGGCGCTGGACGCCAACACGCAGGCACTGGCGGAGTATCTGAAAGCCAACCCCGAGGCTGATCTCGCCGATGTGGCCTACACCCTCAAGGAAGGTCGCCGCGGCTTTGCCAAGCGTCGTGTTCTGGTCGCCGAAACACCGGGCGACGCGGTTGACCTGATCGCGGAGAACGACCCGCGCAAGGTCTTCACCCACGACCAACTGGGCAGTGCGCCCGAAGTGGTTTTCATGTTCCCCGGTGGCGGCGCACAATATGCGGGCATGGCGCGCGACCTTTATGAGACTGAGCCGGTCTTTGCCGACTGGATGGACCGCGGGCTGGAACATCTGCAACAGAGCCTGGACTATGATATCCGCGCCATCTGGCTGCCGGAAGAAGGCCAAGAGGACGCGGCCAATGCCAAGCTGCAGCAGCCGTCGGTGCAGCTGCCGCTGATCATGATCGTCGAATATGCTTTGGCGCAGTTGTGGATCAGCTGGGGCGTGAAACCCGCCGCGCTGGTTGGCCACTCCATGGGCGAAAATACCGCCGCCTGCCTGGCTGGTGTAATCAGTTTCGAAGATTGCATCGAATTGGTGCTCCTGCGCGGCCGCCTGTTCGACACGGTGCCTGCGGGCGGTATGCTGTCCATCGCCCTGCCCCTTGCCGAAGTTGAAGAAATCATCGGTGATGATCTGGACATTGCCAGCGTCAATGCGCCCTCGCTCACCGCTGTATCCGGCCCGCAGGGCGCGCTGGACCAGCTTTCTGCCGATCTGACCGCGCGCGAGGTGGAGCACCAACGCATCCAGATCGATATCGCCGCTCATTCCCGGATGCTGGATGGTATCCTGCAGGAATACGGCGATTTCATCCGCTCGCTGAGCCTGTCTGCACCCAAACTGCCAGTGATTTCCAACCGCTCCGGCGCCACTCTGACCGCAGAACAGGCCACCAGTGCGGACTACTGGGTTGGACAGCTGCGCAACACGGTCCGCTATGCGGACTGTATCGAAACGCTTTCGAAAACCCCAAACCGCGTGTTTCTTGAAGTCGGTCCCGGCAAGGCGCTCAGCGCGCTGGCACAAATGTCGCCCGCGGTTCAGCCCGGTCAGGTCCTCAGCTCTCTGCGCCATCCCGATCAGCAGGTGATGGATGACACGTACTTCTTTGGCGTCATTGGCCGCCTTTGGGCCTGCGGGCTGGAGGCCGACTGGCAACAGATCTGGGGTGACGCACGCCGCAACCGTTTGCCGCTGCCTGGTTATGCGTTCCAGCGCAGCCGTTACTTCATCGAACCTGGCAAGCCCGCAATAAAAGAAGAAACCACACCCGAACGCCGCGAAGACATCAAAGACTGGGGCTACCGCCCCGCCTGGCGCCCGCAATTCGCCAATTGCAGCCTGGACCTGCCCCAAGAGCTGGACCAGGAACTGCACAGCTGGCTGATCTTTGAAGATGACACCGGCCACGCCGCCCGCGCAGCAGAGCGTCTGGAGGCCACCGGCCATACTGTTGTGAGGGTACGCCCCGGCGACACCTATGCGCAGCTTTCGCCACTGTCCTACATTCTGCCGCCGGAACAGGGCCGCGCGGCCTACGGCGCCCTGCTGGCTGATCTGTCTGAGGCCGGATTGCTGCCGGACCGCATCGCTCATTTCTGGCTGGTGACAGAGGGCGAGACCTTCCGTCCAGGCTCCTCCTTCTTTGATCGCAATCTGGAGATGGGTTTTCACGCCCTCACCGCGCTGGCGCAGGAGTTGGGCAATGCAGATTTGCCCGCCCCGGCGCATCTGACCGTCTTCACCACCGGCGCGGCACAGGTTCGAGACGAGGCGCTGCCCTACCCGGAAAAAGCAATGATCGCAGGCCCGCTGGGGGTGATCCCGCGCGAGCTGCCGGGGCTGACCTGCGCCACTGTCGACATCGAACTGCCGCAGGTGCCGAAAGGCCTGTTTGCCCGCCGCACTCCGGTGCAGACAGGCATCACTCTCCGGCTGCTGGAAGAGTTGATGGCAGAGCCTGAAAACCTGTCCGCCGCCTGGCGCGGGGAGAAGCGGTTTGAGCTCAGCTGGCGTCCGCAGCCGCTGCCCGCTCCGGAAACACCACCGTTCAAACAGGGCGGCCACTACCTGATCACCGGCGGCTATGGCGGCATTGGCCTCACCATTGCGGGCCATCTTATGCAGGGTTATGGCGCCAACGTCTCGCTGATATCCCGCGATGGGCTGCCTCCGCGCGAAGATTGGCAGCGGTCTCTGGCCAGCCACAGCCCGGCCAACCGCACCGCCCAGCGCATCCGCGCCGTCATGGCGCTGGAGGCGGATGGCAAGGGCCGCGTGCTGCCGCTGGCCGCCGATGTCTGCAACAGCGGCGATTTGCGCATTGCCCGCGAACAAGCCGAAGCGGCCTTTGGCCCCATCACCGGTGTCATACACGGGGCCGGCGTCATTGATGACGGCCCGCTGCTGGCAAAGGATGGGGATCAGATCGCACAGGTTCTGGCCCCCAAAGTCAGCGGATTACGCGCATTGGACGCCGTGTTCCCGGATGGAAGCCTAGAGCTGATGGTGCTGTTCTCATCCTCCTCCACCGTGACGCGGCCTGCAGGTCAGGTGGATTACATCGCTGCCAACGAATACCTTAACGCCTGGGCCAAGCACCGTGCCGGCGGGCAGACACAGGTCACCGCCGTAGACTGGGGCGTCTGGGCCGATACCGGCATGGCGGCGGATGCCATGGCTGGCCGCAACTCGACTGCAGGCGCCAGCGAACCTGAACCTTGCCCCCAGCCGCTGCTGCAACAGCAAGCCTTTGATGCCGCAGGCAATCGCATTTTCACTCCCCGTTTCAGCACCGCGGACTGGCTGCTGGATGAGCACCGCACAGCGGACGGCACTGCCTTGGTGCCCGGCACCGGATACATCGAAATGGCCGCCGAGGCGCTGGCAGCCATTGGCGTGCAAGATCCCTTCGAAATCCGGGATCTCTACTTCCTGCGACCGTTGATCGCCGACCCAGGCAGCCCGCGTGGTACACTGGTAAAGCTAGAAGCTAATGAAAATGGTTATGAACTGTTTGTTTACTCGGAATTTACAAATGGTTACGGTTTGAACTGTCAGGCAATGCTGGCCTTACAGGCGGCGGCAGAACGCCCCGCCCCCCTTAACCTTCAAACGATTTTCACCCGATGCCCAAAAGAGCAGGCGCCTGAGCGCGGGCGCCTGCGTTCGCTGCAGGAGGCGCATCTGAATTTCGGCCCGCGCTGGCACGTGCTGAACCGCGCCGCATTGGGCGATAGCGAAGGACTGGCAGCTTTGTCTCTGCCGCAGGCGGCAGTCCAGGATGGCTGCCTGCTGCATCCAGGTCTGCTGGATCTGGCCACCGGCTGGGCGATGAAGCTGATTCCGGGCTACGAAGGCAGCGCGCTGTGGGTACCAGTGTCCTACGCGACAATCCGGGTATTTGCGCCTCTGACAGCTGACATCTTCAGCCACATGCGGCTTTCTGGAACCCCTGAAAACGGCTCTGCCGCCTTTGATGTGACCATAACAGATGCAGACGGCGCGGTCCTGGTGGAGATCGAGAACTTCCGGATGCAGCGCCTGGCGGGCGGTTTCGACACCGCAGCGGAACAGGGCCAACAAGATGCCACGGCCTCGCAGCTGGGCCTGGAACCTGCCGGCAGCCCGCAGCCGCTATCGCCAGAGGAACGCCGCCTGCAACTGAACATCTCCAATGGCATCAAAGCAGAGGAAGGCGGCCCGGCGCTGGTGCGCGCCTTGGCCTCCGGCTTGCCGCAGGTTGTGGTCTCCTCGCTGGACCTGCTCGCGCTGATTGCCCAGGCGGACCAAAGCACACCGGCGAAGGCAGAGGCACAGACCTTTGACCGGCCTCAGCTTGACACCGACTATGTCGCGCCCCGCAACCCGGTACAGGAGCAGCTGGCCCAGCTGTTTGCCTCGCTCCTTGGTGTCAGTCAGGTCGGGATCGAAGACAGCTTCTTTGACCTTGGCGGCCATTCCCTGATTGCTGTGCGGCTGTTTGCCCAGGTGAAACGCGCCTTTGACGTGGAGTTCCCGCTGTCGGTCCTGTTCGAAGCTCCCAGCGTTGCCGCCTTGGCGGAACGGATCATCGAACGCAGCGGCGGCGGCGTGTCCGCAGAGCCAGGCGATGCACCGCAAGCGGCAGAAGACAAGCCGCAGCACACCCATCTGGTGCAACTGCATCCGGGTGATGGCACCGGGCGGCGGCCCTTCTTTCTGGTGGCGGGCATGTTCGGCAACGTCTTGAACCTGCGCCACCTGGCGCTGCTGGTGGGCAAGGACCGCCCAGTCTACGGGCTGCAGGCCAAAGGTCTGGTCGGCAGTGATGCCCCCCACGACCGGATTGAGGACGCCGCCCGCAGCTGCCTGCAGGAAATCCGTCAGGTGCAGCCAGAAGGCCCGTATCTGCTCGGCGGCTTCTCTGGCGGCGGCATCACCGCCTATGAGATGGCGCAGCAGCTGAAGGCCGCAGGCCAGGACACTGCCGCGCTGATCCTGCTGGATACTCCGCTGCCGGTGCGCCCTGCCCTGAACCGCAAGGACAAGGCCCTGATCAAGCTTGCGGAACTGCGCAGCAAGGGAGCTGCCTATTTTGCCGAATGGGTCCGGAACCGCATCGCCTGGGAATTTGAAAAACGCCGCACCAGACCAGCAGAAACCGGTGCCTTGCCTGAATTCAATAACCGCAAGATCGAACTGGCCTTCCGGGCGGCAGTGGAAGCATATGCGCTGAAACCCTGGGACGGCCCGTTCACCCTGTTCCGCCCGCCGCTGGACTGCAAGTGGCAGGTTTCAGGCGGCAACTGGATCAGTAGCGAGCGGGAATATGTCTTCCACGACAACGATTGGGCCCGTTGGGCGCCCGCCGTTGAAGTGGCCGAGGTGCCGGGGGATCATGACAGCATGGTGCTGGTACCAAACGTCAGCGTTCTGGCTGCGGGCGTCAAGGCGCGGCTGGATGCTGCGGACCGCAAGGCAGCGCCCGGGCCTGCCCGCACCATCCGAGCGGCGGAGTGAACGGCATGGCTCAGCAGAACATCCTTGTCATCCTTCTGAATTTCCGCACACCGGACATGACCCTCCAATCCGCCGAAGCTGCCCTGCGCGAACTGGAAGACCTGCCTGGGGAGCTCTTGATCATAGACAACGGGTCCGGCGACGGCTCTTTTGATCTGATCCGCGCTGAAGCTCAGGCCCGCGGCTGGCTCGACAGCAACCGGGTCCGGGTGATCGCGTCGCCGGTGAATGGCGGCTTTGGGGCGGGCATGAACATCGGCCTGCAAACAGGACTTTCGACTGGCTGTGCACCAGAGTTCTATTACCTCCTGAACTCCGACGCCTTTGTGCAAGGCGAGACCATCCGCACCTTGCGCGACTTCCTCATGGACCATCCCGGCGCCGGGCTGGCCGGTTCTTATGTGCGCGGCACCGACGGCACGCCGCACCGGACTGCCTTCCGCTTTCCCTCCATTGCAGGCGAATTCGAGGCCAGCGCGCGTACGGGCATCTTTACCCGGCTTCTGAAGCCCTGGGTGGTCGCCATGGAGATGCCGCAGGTCGAGCTGCAGGTCGACTGGACCGCCGGTGCCAGCCTGATGATCCGCCATGAGGTGATCGCGGCGGCGGGCGGCTTTGATGAAAGCTTTTTCCTGTACTTCGAGGAAACCGATCTGTGCCACCGCGCCGCCCGTGCCGGCTGGCGCACCCATTATGTGCCCGCCAGCGAGGTCGCGCATATCGGTTCTGCCTCCACTGGCATGAAAGACTGGCAGTGCACACCCACCTACTGGTTTGACTCGCGCCTGCATTACTTCGTCAAAACCCATGGCCGAAGCTATGCCGCTGCTGCCACGCTGGCCCGCATCAGCGGCAGCCTGATCTACGCCTTGCGGCGCCTGATCCAGAACAAACCACAGGCTGATCCCCCGCATTTCCTGCGGGATCTCAGCCTGCACAGCCTGCGTGCGCTCCTTGCGCCGCAGCGCACACCATCTACGGAAACGCGCCCCCCTTCTCCGTTGGCAAAGGAGCAGAAATGACCGCATTTACCTGTGCCCTGATAGGCAATGAATCCCTCCTGATCGGCTGCGCCGATGCGCTGATGGCGCGCGGACACCAGGTCCGGGCCGTGGTGTCAACCGACGCGGATATTCGCGCCTGGGCCGCGGACAAAGGGCTTGTGTCTCTGGACAACCCTAGCGATCTGACCGGCGGCTTCGACTGGCTTCTGTCCATCGCCAACCTGACCGTGATCCCGGATGCGGTGCTGGCGAAGGCCGCCAGGGGGGCCGTGAACTTCCACGACGGGCCGCTGCCAGCCTATGCGGGTCTCAACACGCCGAACTGGGCGTTGATCAACGGCGAGCCGCAGCACGGTATCACCTGGCACCTGATGGAGAGCGGCGTTGATGAAGGGGATATCCTCGCCCAGCGGCTGTTTGACGTGGCAGATGGCGAAACTGCCTTCAGCCTAAACTCAAAATGCTATGCGGCCGCAATGGACAGCTTTGGCGAAGTCATCAGCCAGCTGGAAAGCGGAGATCTGAAGCGCCAGAAGCAGGATCTGAGCCAGCGCCGCCTGTTTGCGAAAGCCGACCGTCCGGCGGCCGGCGGGATGCTGGACTTTACCCGTCCCGCTGCTGAACTGATACGGCTGGTACGGGCGCTTGATACCGGCGGGTATTGGAACCCGATGTGCGCTGCCAAGCTGCGGGTCGATGAAATTGTTGTGCTGACCGGTGCGGCGGCTTTCGCTGAAGGCTCAGGCGCCCCTGGCACAGTACTGGCGACGGACCGGGACAGCCTGACAATCGCCGCCGCCGACGGTGCCCTCACCCTGTCGCGGCTGACCACCCCCGCAGGCCAACCTGTCGCGGGTTCCAAACTGATATCCGCCGGAGAACAGTTACCCTGCCTGACCGCAGCAGACGCTGACGCACTCACCGCCCGTCTCGCTGCACTTCAGGGCGGTGAGAGCCATTGGCGCCGGCAGCTTGCTGTTATGCAACCGATGCAGATGCCGCTGGCTGCTGATACCGGCGGCAACGGGCTTATCCGTCGCAGCATCGCCTGCCCCGCCACTCTCTCTGAGGAACAAGCCACCGCAGCCGCCCTGGCTTTTGCTCTGCTCAGCTGCGATGGCGACACCGGCGACGCGGCGCTGTCTGTGGAAGGGATGGACGGCCTGCCCGGCATGATTTCCCCCTGGGTTCCCTTACAGGTCCGGCGTCAGGACAGCGTCTCGGAATTGGTGGAGCGCAGCGCACAAACCATTGCCATGGCGCAAAAATACGGAAGTTTCGCCGAGGATCTGGTGGCCCGCGCACCGGAAATCACGGCACAGGCCATGCCGGGCATTGGCCTAGTGCTGGGCCACGACGCTCCTGTTGACGGCTGTTGCGTTACCGTCTCCCTGACAGATGGCGCAATGGCGCTTCACTGCGATGAGGCTGCGCTGACATCCCGCGCTGTGGACTTGCTTGCCGCAAGACTGGAGCTGGTCCTGGATGCCATCGCCGGGGATAGCGGCCGTCTGATCAGCGATCTGCCGATCCTGCCGGAAGCAGAACGCAAGATGCTGCTGGAAGACTGGAACCAGACCGCAACGGAGTTCCCCGCAGATCTGACCATTCACGCAGCTTTTGAGGCGCAGGCCGCCAAGACGCCGGACGCCACTGCGCTCGTGTTCGAGGACCAGCGCTTTACCTACGACGAAGTCAATGCCCGCGCCAATGCGGTCGCCGGGCGCTTGCATGAAATGGGCGTAAAACCGGGCGTGCATGTGGGCATCCACATCCGGCGCGCGCCGGAACTGGTGTTTGCCGCGCTTGGGGTATTGAAGGCCGGCGCCGCCTATGTGCCGCTGGACCCGGCCTATCCCGCCGACCGGATAGCGCATTACATCAAAGACAGCGGTGCGCAGGTGATCGTGACCCAAGCCGCGCTGGCCGCCAGCCTGCCCGCCTCGGGCGCACAGCTGCTGGACATTGAAACAATACCCGCAGGCTGCCGTGAAAACATCAATGGCGGCGCAGCCGGGAGCGACCTTGCCTATTTGATCTACACCTCCGGCTCCACCGGCCTGCCGAAGGGGGTGATGATCACCCATGCCAATGTGTCGAACTTCTTTACTGGCATGGACCAGCGCATCCCGCATCAGCCCGGCGATGCCTGGCTGGCAGTCACAAGCCTCAGTTTTGACATTTCCGTGCTGGAGCTGTTCTGGACTCTCTCGCGTGGCTTCAAACTGGTCTTGTCCAGCGACGAAAGCCGCCTGGAGCTGTCCAAGGGACCGGTGGCGCTCAGCGACCGGAAAATGGACTTCAATCTGTTCTACTGGGGCAACGACGACGGGCCGGGGCCGCAGAAATACCATCTGCTGCTGGAAGGCGCCAAGTTTGCTGATAGCCACGGTTTCAACGCCGTCTGGACGCCGGAACGGCATTTCCATGCCTTTGGCGGACCATATCCGAATCCGTCGGTGACGGGTGCCGCCGTCGCCGCAGTGACGCAGAACATCGGCGTGCGGGCGGGCTCCTGCGTCGCGCCGCTGCACCATTGCGCACGGATTGCAGAGGAATGGGCAGTGATCGACAATTTGACGGCAGGGCGTGCGGGCATCGGCTTTGCCTCCGGCTGGCAGCCAGATGATTTCATCCTGCGGCCCGAAAACACCCCGCCGGCCAACAAGCCTGCCCTGTTTGAAAGCATTGAAACGGTGCGCAAACTGTGGCGCGGCCAAGAGGTTGCCTTCCCCCGCAAGGACGGCAGTGACCACAGCATTGTCACCCAGCCCCGCCCGGTTTCCAAGGAACTGCCGGTTTGGGTCACAACTGCCGGCAACCCGGAAACCTGGCGTGAGGCGGGCTCAATCGGGGCAAATGTACTGACCCATCTGCTGGGCCAGAGCATCGAGGAAGTCGCCGGAAAAATCGGCATCTATCACGACGCCCTACGGGCAGCTGGGCATGACCCGGCTGATTTCAAAGTGACACTGATGCTGCACAGCTATCTTGCAAAAACCCGTGAGGAAGCGCGGCAAGTGGCGCGGCAGCCGATGAAAGACTACCTGCGCTCTGCCGCGGGGCTGATCAAGCAATATGCCTGGGCCTTCCCGGCCTTCAAAAAACCCGAAGGCGTGAAAAACCCGTTTGAAATGGACCTGGGGTCGCTCTCCGAAGAAGAACTGGAAGCAGTCCTGGACTTCGCTTTTGACCGTTATTTTGAGGAGTCCGGCCTGTTCGGCACTATCCAGGATGCTTGCCAGCGGGTGGAGCAGCTGAAGCGCATCGGCGTTGACGAAATCGCCTGCCTGATCGACTACGGCATTGCGCCCAATGTGGTGCTGGAGGGGCTGAAACCACTGGCCGAAGTGCTGCGCCTGTCGAACGCCCCGCAGGACCTGTCTGCGGGTGACTTCTCGCTTGCGGCGCAGATTGTGCGTCACGGCGTCAGCCACATGCAGTGCACCCCGTCGATGGCGCGGATGATCGCTGCGGACACGGATGCCAAAGCCTGCTTGGGCCACTTGCGGCATCTGCTGATCGGCGGCGAGGCGCTGCCCGGCGATCTGGTGCAGACATTGCAGGAGGCCACCGGGGCAGACCTGCACAACATGTACGGCCCGACCGAAACAACGATCTGGTCAACGGTGGAGAAGATCCAGGGGCTGCCAGCAAGGACTGCCGGGATCGGCACACCGATTGCCAACACAGAGATCTATGTCCTGGACGAAAAACAAAGGCCTGTTCCCATGGGAACCCCGGGCGAGTTGCATATTGGCGGCGCGGGTGTGGCGGCAGGCTACTGGCAGCGTCCGGAGCTGACCTCTGAACGCTTTGTAAAAGCACCGTTCGCCGCAACACCGCTGTACCGCACCGGCGATTTGGTGAGCTGGACATCGGAAGGTGGTCTGATGTTCCTTGGCCGAACCGACCATCAAGTGAAGATCCGCGGTCAGCGGATCGAATTGGGCGAAATCGAAGCAGTGCTGGCCGCGCAGCCCGGTATCACCGGCGCAGTCGCCGTGCCACGCGGCGCGGCTGGCAGCGAACAGCTGATTGGCTATGTGACAGTCTCGGCACCGGTTGCCGAAGACGCGCTGAAACAGGCGCTGACTGCACGTCTGGCAGAGGTGATGGTACCCGCCCGCATCGTCACGCTGGAAGCTTTCCCGCTGACGCCGAACAAGAAGATCGACCGCAAGGCACTGCCGGACCCGCAACCTGCACGGATTGAGGCCGCCCCTGCAGCAGCACTGGAGGCCGGGGCCCAGGCAAGGATCGCCACGGTCTGGAGCCGCATCCTGGGCGTCAGCGGCATTGGCGCACAGGACAATTTCTTTGCCCTTGGCGGCCATTCCCTGCTGGCGGTACAGGCACATCGCGAACTGCGCGCGGAACTGGAGGCTGCATCGCTGTCGATCACGGATATCTTCCGCTTTCCGACCCTGGCCGGGCTGGCTGCCCACATCGAAGGGCTTGCAGGCACCCCGGCAAATACGGAACAACAGCCTGAGACAGCCGCAGCCCCGGACCGCGGCGACATGATGTCGAAGCGGCGGGCGATGCGGGCAAATCGCAGGACAAGGACCGGATGACAGACAGCAACAGCAAACTGGCAGAGCGGCTGGCCCTGGTCCGGCCGCTGTTTGCCGCCGATGTCGCGCTGGCGGGGGCAGATCCATTGGACGCGCCACCCGCGCCGTTTGCAGAAGAGGCCGCCGGGCTGTCACCCAACGCTGTGGCGAAGCGGCGCAATGAATTTGCAGCAGGCCGCAAGGCCGTGCGGCAGGCAATGCAGCAGCTGGGGGTGCCGACAGAGCCGGTTCCGGTCGGCAGCGACCGTGCGCCGGTCTGGCCCGCAGGTCTGACCGGTTCCATCACCCACACCAAAAGCTGCGCCATGGCGGTGCTCACCAGGGTCGGCGCGGTGCAGGCGCTGGGACTCGACGTAGAGGAAGACACCCCTCTGAAAGATGAACTGCTGCCCGCGATCTGTTCGGAGCGAGAGCAGGCCTGGCTGAAACGACAGGACAATCCCGGCCACATGGCCAAGGTAATCTTCTCCGCCAAGGAAGCCGCCTATAAATGCCAATATTCGCTGAGCCGGGCGTTCTATGGCTTTGACGGAATGGAGCTGGAGTTTGACTTGGACACAGGCGCCTATCAGGCCTTCTTCACCGCCGACCAGCCACCGTTCCGCCGCCGCGAGTCGGTTGGCGGGCGTTTTGTTGCCGGGGCAGGCCTGATCATCACCACCGCGGAAATCAGGGAGCGCAGATGATGGGACGGCGCGGGTTTCTGGCCTTGGGGGCCGCCGCGACGATGTTGGGGCTGATGGCGTTTGCAATCCGCAGCCGACCTGTACCAGTGCCGCCACCACTGGAACCACCGACAGGGCCGCTGAAGGTGTTTCACCTGGGCCATTCGCTGGTCGGGCCGGACATACCGCATATGCTGATGCAGCTGGCACCCGAGGGTCATGCCTATAACAGTCAGCTGGGGTCTGGCACATCGCTTCGGGCGCATTGGGAGCCAGAGGAGGAAATCCTCGATTTTGAAACGGCCAACCGGGCGCCAGCCTTTCGCGATGCGAAAGAAGCCATCAGATCAGGTGGTTACAGTGCGGTAGTGCTGACAGAAATGGTCGAACTGCGCGACGCAATCAAGTATTTTGATGCCGCTGAGTATCTGGGGAAATGGGCAAACCTGGCGCGTGAGGGGGCACCGGAAGCGCGCTTGTATCTTTATGAAACCTGGCACCGGCTGGACGACCCTGATGGCTGGCTCGAACGGATCGGCAGCGACCTGGACGCCCTATGGACGCGCAAACTGCTGGGGCCGGACAGCCGCCGCAACGCGCAGCATCCCGTCTACCTGATCCCCGGCGGGCAGGTGCTTGCGGCCATTGTCCGCGCCGCCGAGGCCGGCGAAATCCCCGGACTGGCCTCACGTGACGGATTGTTTGCCCGCAGGCCCAGCGGCGATCTGGATACAATCCACATCAACGACCTGGGGGCCTATGCCGTGGCGCTGACCCATTTTGCTGTGCTGTATCAGCGCCCGCCCCAGGGACTGCCGCATCAGCTGACCCGCGCCGATGGCACCCCGGCACAGGCATTCAGCCTGGCAGCCGCAGCCAAGGTACAGCAGATCGTATGGGATACCCTGCGCGCGCTGCCGCGCACCGGCATCGCCGCTGCGGGAGGGATCAAATGAAGCTGGACGCGCTGATCACCTCAGTTGTGATGGTCGGCCATTCACTGTTCGGGCCAGACAATCCGCAGATGCTGGAGCAGCTCCTGGACACAAGTGCGGACGCCAAAGTCGAAGCGCAGATCATCAACGGTGCACCGCTGAGCTACAACTGGCAGCACAGCAGCAGGGCCGAGGGCATAGATGCCCGTGAACGGCTGAAGACAAGCGCTGATGCAGTGATTGTCACAGAGGCCATTCCGCTGGCCAATCATCTGAAGTGGAGCGGAACCAGCCAGGCGGTCACGCACTTCTACGAACTGGCCCGCGCCGCGAACCCGGACGTGCAGTTTTATCTGCAGGAAACCTGGCACAGCCTGGACAGCGGCACCGGCGCTGAGGTGCCGTTTGACGAAGGTGCAGGAATATCCTGGCGAACCCGGTTGACGCAGGATCTGCCCCGCTGGCAGGCGGTGGCAGAGGAAGTGAATGCTGCCACAGGCGGCAGCATACAACTGCTGCCCGCGGGTCAGGCAATGGCGCGTCTGGACGACGCCATTCAGGCTGGTACCGTGCCTGGACTGGTCAGCATACGGGATGTCTTTGCGGATGACATCCACCCGAATGCGACCGGTTTCTATTTCCTGGCCCTGCTGCAATACACGGTGCTGACCGGGAAAAACCCCGCAGATCTGCCGCATCAACTTAGGAACCGCTGGGGCAAACCCTATCCGGCGCCCACGCCCGAACTGGCAGCGCGCCTGCAAGAGATCGCCTGGGCGGCAGCCCAGGGGGAAAGCCTGCGCACGGCGGCCCTACCGCCAGATCCTGCGCCGCTGCCGCAAGATCCACCCGTACCGCTGCTGAATGCTTCTGTTCGGGAAAACGCGCCATCTCTACAGCCGACGCGCCAGCCCATCGCAATCAACCTGACGGGTATTGCCGACTGGAGCACGCAGGCCCCGTTTCTGGATCACTTCAAGACTGCCCGGCCATGGATCGGCCACATGCCCAGACGTTGGGGTGGCGCGACCCATGACGATCTGCTGGCCGCGGGGTACCTTGATCCCGCTGGCTGGCCGACGGGCATCCCGCCGGAGCTGAGCTCCATTGGCACGATGATCTTGACCGACTTACCTCCCGAGGCGACAACGCTGGCGGGCCGCTACGTACTGCGGTTTGAAGGAGAAGGGATTGTCGAGGTTTTGGGGCGGGCCGAAAACGTCCGCTATGGCAAGAGAGAAGTACGGTTCGATTACACTCCCGGCCCTGGCTCGGTGGAGATACGCATCCAACGGATGGGTCGCGACGGCAGTTACGTGCGCAATATCACCGTTGTAAAAGAAGCACATTTGGCCGCCTACGAAGACGGCGAACTGTTCAACCCCTTGTGGCTGGACCGCCTGGACGGGTTTGCGGCGCTGCGTTTCATGGATTGGATGGCAACCAATGACTCGCAGCAAACACAGTGGGCGGACCGACCGCAGCTCTCCGATTACACCTGGGCGCTAAAGGGGGTTCCCGCCGAAGTTATGCTGACGCTGGCCAATACCATGGGCGCTGATCCCTGGTTCACCCTGCCGCATAGGGCGGATGACAGCTATGCCCGGCAGTTTGCACAGCTGGTGGAACGCGATCTGGATGAGGATCTGCGCGTCTATGCAGAATACTCCAACGAAGTCTGGAACTGGCAATTTCAGCAGGCCGCCTGGGCCAATGCCCAGGCACAGGAACGCTGGGGGCGTGACGGGCAGTGGATGCAGTTCTATGGCGGCCGTGCGGCAGAGCTGGCACAGATCTGGGCTGATGTCTTTGGCAAGGACAGCCACCGGCTGGTGCGGGTGATCTCCACGCAAACAGGCTGGCTGGGCCTGGAAGAGCAAATGCTGTCAGCGCCGCTGTGGCAAGCGGAACAGACCGGGCGCCTGCCGCCTGCGGCCTATTTCGATGCCTATGCGGTGACCGGCTATTTCGGCGGTGTGCTGGGGCTGAGAGACAGGGCCCCGCAGGTCCGGGCTTGGATTTCAGGCAGCCGGGAACAGGCGCAGGCGGTGGCCGCAGAGCGCGGATTATCGGGCACTGAAGCAGCGGCATTCACAGCGCAACATCAGTATGATGCCGCCAGCGCCCAGGCCGGAGCAGAGCTGCGCGACGGCCTGATCTCGGGCGACAGTTCCGGCACGCTGACGGATCTGCTGGGCCGTGTCCTGCCCTACCAAGCCGGGATTGCGCAGGACCACGGGCTGGAGCTGATCATGTATGAAGGCGGCAGCCATGTGGTTGGCATAGGCCCGATGGTTAACGATGAGGCGCTGACCGGCTTCTTCATTCATTTCAATTACTCACCAGAGATGGGCGCGCTTTACCAGGAGCTTCTGGCGGGTTGGCAAGCGCTTGGCGGCAGTCTTTTCAACGCCTATGCCGATGTGGCTGCGCCCGGCAAATGGGGCAGCTGGGGCGCCTTGCGCACCCTGAGCGACCGGAATCCGCGCTGGGATGCATTGGAGGCCGTGAAGTGACCCCTCGCATCTCCGTACTGATCCCGGCCCACAACGAAGCGGCTTACATCACCGGCTGCCTGCGGTCGGTATTTTCCTCCGGCCCGCTGCCTGTCGGTATGGCAGCCGAGGTTCTGGTGCTGGCCAATGGCTGCACCGACGATACTGCCGCCCTGGCACGTAGGGAGCGCGCCCCGGATGGCTGGCACTTACACGTGCTGGAGTTGCCGCAGGGCGGCAAGCTGAAGGCCTTGAATGCAGGTGATGCCGCAGCACGCGGTGATATATTGATCTATCTGGACGCCGATGTGCAGGTCTCGTCCGAGCTGATCCCTCTGATTGCAGCAGCCCTTGACCATGAGACGCCGTGTTATGCCAGTGGCCGCCCGCAGATTGCCCCCGCCCGCAGTGGGCTGACCCGTGCCTATGCAAGGCTCTGGAGGCAATTGCCTTTTTTCACCAGCCCTGCGCCAGGGTTCGGTTTCTTTGCGATGAACCGCGCCGGGCGCCAGCGCTGGGGGGATTGGCCGGATATCATCGCCGATGACATCTTTGCACGGCTGCACTTCCGCCCCGCAGAGCGGGTCCAAGTGCCTGCCGCCTACAGCTGGCCAATGGTCGAGGGGTTCCGGAATCTGGTGAAAGTGCGGCGACGGCAGAATGCCGGGGTGACCGAAGTGGCAAAAAAACACCCTGACCTGATGCAGAACGCCGACACGCCACGCACCGGTGCCGGAATGGCCGTTCGCCTGCTGCTGCGCGACCCGACCGGTTTTGCGGCCTATGGCGCCGTTGCACTGGCAGTAAAGACGCCTTTGTTTGCCTCCCGCACCCGCTGGACCCGCGGCCGTTAAGCCCCCGGACGGATGTTCTCCCGCCCCCGCAGGATGTCCTGGCTGCGCCAGTCCACCCTTGGCGGCCTTGGGCCAGGCTCAGCGCCAGGGGCGCTGAGCCTGGCCCAACGGGAACGGTGCATTTCAAATGCGCCGTGACGGGCGGGAGCAGCATGCGGCTTCTAGCCTGCGATGCTCGCCCGGAAATGCGCTGCCAGCTTGCCGGCTTCGCGAGAACTGACGTGGCGCTCCAGCACCCTGGTGCGGCCGGTCTGGCCCATGGCCGCTCGCTGGTCCGGCGAAGCCTGCGCAAGTTCCAGAACTGCCTCTGCGAGTGCCGTTTCATCACCGGCAGGCACCAGCCAGCCGGTTTGCCCCGGCACCACCAGTTCCGGCGTGCCTGCAATATAGGTGGCAATCACCGGGCGGGCAGCGGCCATGGCCTCCATCACCACCATCGGCAGCCCTTCGGCAAATGAGGGCATCACCAGCGCATGTGCGCGCGCCAGCTCTTCCCGCACGCCCGCCTCTGCCAACCAGCCGGTGAGGGTGATGTTCTGCTGCAGCCCCAGATCCGCAATTGCGGCTTCCAGTTCCGGGCGCATTTCACCATCCCCAATTAGCGCGAGATGCACATCCGGGATTTTCTGCACCAGCCCGGCCATCGCGCGGACCAGCACCATCTGGCCCTTCTGCTCGACGAACCGTCCGATCGCCGCCAGCCGCAGCGCCCCCTGCGGCAATGGCGCCGGATCTGAGAACCGTTCAGGCTCGATGCCGCAATGCACCACCTTCAGCCTGTCCCATTTTGCAAAAGGCGCCCAGCGGCTCAGCTGGCTCTTGCCGAAACTGCTGACCGCCACGGTAAAGGCCGCCCGGCTGACCTTATCCGCCAAAGAAAGCGCATGCGGGGCGTCGAACTCTTCCGGACCATGCACGGTGAAACTGTAGCCAGGCCCGCCCAGCACATGGGCCAGCATCGCCACTGCTGCCGAATTGGTGCCGAAATGTGCGTGCACATGCTGCACACCCGCTGCCGCACAACGCCGTTTCACATGCGCAGCTTCCCCAAGGTAAATCAGATGCCGCAAAAAACCCCGGCCCGAAGCCCGTGCCAGTTTCAACGACAGCGCCAGGGCATGCGCAAAGCGACGCGGAGCTGCCAGCGCTTCGCGCGCCAAGTCAGCCAGCAGGCGGGCGGCGCCGGCATGAAGCACGTATTCAGTGCGTTTGGCTTCCTCCTGATCACCGGGATCAGTCAGTGCCGTTTCCGAGGGGCGCATTGCCAAGCGCAGAACCTCTGCGCCCTGCCGTTCCAGTGCTTGCAGCTCGCGGCGGATGAAGCTGTGTGAGGGCTGCGGATAGGTGTTTAGAACATAGGCGATCTTCAACGCTGCGGGTTCCCTGCAAAAGGCATGTATCGGCAGCAGGTTAACTGCGGTTCAGCGGCTTGCCCAGCACCGCTTGCCGCTTGTCTTCGCATCGTGGAGAATGCGGCACAGATACCCGGATTGTCACGCCGTTTGCGCGACAGGTGCAGCTCAAACCCGCCAAGGCCGCCAGCGCGATTGGCGCCTCTGTCTCCGCGGCCTGGCCTGCGGCACTGTGAATTTGGGGAATGGCGCTGGCAAGCAGCAGGTTGTTTCGCATGTTGCCGGCCAGGGAAGGATGACACGAACCCTGCGCTCGGCCTCCTGGCTGATGATCGGGGATGGCGGCCCTCAGGCCCTGCGGCAGGCGTTCAATCTGATTCTGACCCGCATTCTGTTCCCCGAAGCCATTGGGCTGATGGCGCTGGTCACTGTGGAGGCGATGGGGCTGCCGCTGTTTTCAAACGTCGGCCTCGGGCCGCCGGGAACCCAGAACAAGCGCGGCGACGATCCTGAGTTTCTGAACACCGCCTGGACCATCCAAGTATTCCGCGGCTTTGACTTATGGGCGCTGACAGCATTGCCGGTCTTCGCCGGTGCTGGTGCGACTGGCATTGGCCAATCACTGCCGAAACAGCCGCAGCGCGGAGCGCGGAGCACGCCCCGAGAAGCGCCGCTTCAGACTGAAAACCAGCCGTCCCAGAGAAGCAGGACCAACAAAATGTCCCGCCGGCAACCGGTTGCCGGTAACAGCTTGGCTTAACTCAAGCCCTGCGCCGGAACAGCCCTGTCAATCCCCGGGGCGGCGGGCGGGTGTCCATCTGCGGGATCGAAACAACCGGTGCCAAGCCGGTTTCGCGTTCCATCTGCGCCGCAGTGCGCAGCACCGGATGGCGCAACTCCTGCAGGAAGGCCGTCAGCAACGCCAGGATCAAACTGGCCGCAGCCCCAATCAGTGCCTTGGTTTTGCGGGCACCGGTCACCGGGTAATCCGGCAGCGGCGCTGGTTCGATTATCGTCAGACGCTCTGCCTGACGGCTGGTTTCCAGCCGGAAGCCAACCTCTGCTTCGTTGCGCCGGGCGTTCATCTGCGCCAGCTCCCCCTGCAGCTGCTCCAGCCTGCGGTCATATGCGCCCAGCCGACGCTCTACCTCTGGCGTGGTTTGCAAAGAGGCTTCAAGCTCCGCCCTGCGCTGTGTCAGCAGCGCCTCTTGTGCATCTAGCGTAGCAAGCTGTTCTTTTGCCTCTTCTTGAAGACGGCGGGCAGTAGCCGGACGTTCCTTGGCCTGAGCCTGATCCGCGGCGCGGCGGATTTCGATCCGTTCGCGGGCGATTTCCAGAAGGCCGTTGTTCATGGCGGCAATCTCTGCGCGGCGAAATTCGATGGTGCCGGACAAAGTCACGTCATTTGCGTTGCGGTAAGCGGCGATCTCATCCTCCAGAACCGTAACCTGTTCCGCAAGAACAGCTTCTTTCTCCTCAAAAAAGCTGAGGGTCTCACGGGCCTGTTCAATGCGGGTTGCAATGCTGAGTTCGATGGTGCGACGGCCAAATTCTCTTGCGACCTGCTGCGCTTGTTCCGCTGTGGGCATCCGGGCAGTAATAGTGAGCACAGAGATCGTGCCGTCATCGGCAAAGCCTTCACGGGCGGCAGCAACGCCGGTGATCTGGACAGCGGTGCGCAGCTTGACGACCTTCTGCAATTCGGTCAGCGCGTCCAGGTCGGCGTACAGGCCGAATTCCTCCATGATTTCCAGCAGCGTGCTGCGCGCCATCAAACGCTGCTCGATCAGCTGCATGCGGCGGGCAGAGGAACCTTCGACGGTGGATTTGGCCAGCTCTCCGGCGATCTGCGGCTGGGTGATCTGCAGCACCTCGGCGGTTTCGTATTCATGCTGCTGACTGGCAGCAAACCATAGCGACAGAAGGCAGCCCAGGACAAACATGCAAGAGATGGTGAACAGCCTGCGCCGTACCATGTCGAGAAAGTCGCTCAGTGTGTAGATCGGCCCCATTTATCTGCTCTCGATGTTGCCGGCCTGACCGGCCCTTGCCGTTGCTTCCTGGCCGCCTGCAGGCTGCCCTTTGGGATTTTACACCATAGCAAACGGGCGAAACTATGGCGTTTTTCCAATCAGACCAGTGGGCTGTCAGCTTTGCGCGCCCGGTTCAAAACCACGCCCAGCAGCTGAGTGTGGCCAGCCAGCATTTTCTCGCAAGCGGCCAGTTGTGCGGCAGTGCTGGCCGTGCCGTCGGAGATCAGCAGCACCCCGTCCACCTGCGGCAGGAATGCTGCAGTGTCGTCATGCTCCAGCACTGGCGGCAAATCGAACAGGGCTGTATCGGCGTCGCTGCGCAGCATCAGCTCGTCCAGAACCGCGCCGCAGCTGCTGCTATGCAGGATCTCAGCGGCATCCTGCCCCGCCGCTGCATTCAAGCCTACGGCCAGAGACGGCAGCGGACGCAGCAAATGTTCTTCCAGCGGGACGGCACCGGAAAGGAAGGCGCCCATATCCGCCTGAACAGGAATCCCCATCGCTTGCGCCACCCCGGGGCGGCGGAAATTCATGTCCATCAGCACGGTGCGGCTGCCGGGCACCCGCGCCAGGCTGAGCGCAAGGTTCACCGCCGAAAACGTCGTGCCGCAGCCTGCGGTCGGGGCCGTCACCGCCACCCGTTTCCAGCCGCGCGCCTTCAAAGTATGCAACAGCCGTGTGCGCAACAAATCAAAGGATTTGGCCGCGGGCACGGTACGGAAGCGGCTGACCAGTGGCAGATGATTTTGCGCCCCTGTGCCGGTATCAAAGGGAATCTGACGGATACGGTTCCAAGGTTCCGGCAATGTGGCGGGCAATTGAGACGAACCGGGCGCGGACGGCGCTGCCAAGCGGTGCTCTGCTTCTGCTTCAGCGGAAGAAGGGGCAGCAGCCGCCGGTGCGCGGCGGCGGAACCGCTTGAAACCTTGCGCGCTCATGCCGTCCTGATCCTTTTTCAGTGTCTCCTGCGGGCCAAGCACAGGTTCGGAAGGAATGGCCCCTGATACTGCAAAATGCTTCACAACCCTGCTCCCTGCAATGGCCGGGTGATCTGCTGCTTGCGCCTTGCGCCCGGGCAGCCAATCACATGGACCTTAATATCCCGTGCCTTTCAGCACCACACCGGCGGTCCGCCAGATCAATGCCAGATCGCCGCCCAGCGACAGCCTGCGCCAGTAACCTCTGTCTGCCTGTGCCCGGCTGGCAAAACTGCCTTCGTTGCGGACCGATACCTGCCAGGCACCGGTAATCCCCGGCCGCAAAGCAAAATATGCGCGTGCATCGCCATAAAGCGGCAGTTGCTCTGGCATCATCGGTCGCGGCCCGACCAAGCTCATGTCCCCCATGAGAACATTCCACAGCTGCGGCAGTTCATCCAGCGAGGTTGCGCGCAACAACCGTCCCACGCGGGTAATTCGCGGATCGCGTTTGAGTTTCTGGGTCTCATCCCATTCCCGACGCAGCGCCGGGTCGGCATCGAGATAATGCTGCAGGAGCTGATCCGCATCGCGCACCATGGTGCGCAGTTTCAGAATACGGAATGTCTGGCCGCCACGGCCCAGCCGCGCTTGGGTATAGAAAGGCTTGCCGCCTTCCAGCCACAGCGCCGCAGCACAGAGCGCGATCACTGGTAACACCACCGGCAGCCCGAACAGCACCAGCAGCAGATCCAGCCCGCGCTTCCCTCTTGCAGCATACGTCCTGCCATCTTGCCCAAGTGCAGGCTTAGCCGACCGCGACGGCGCAAACCCGCTCAATACGGCATTCATGTTTGCCGTCTTCACATGCAGTGAATTAAGAAACGGAACGGTCGTCCCAGACCAACCGCCTTCCGTATCAACACGCACATAAGGAAGCCCCACCGCTCTGGGAACCATGTCTTTCATTCCACACCCCTTGTTCCGGCAAAGACAGCTGCCGGTCTGCCGCTGAAAGCGACAGTCATTCAAAACTCGCCCTTACAGTCCGCAAGCCAATGGCCGCGGAATGCTCAGTGAGGTTTTCAGATCCAAAACGCGGCGCACGCCCCCCGCACCCGCGTGTTTTTTTTGCTGCCGCCTTATCCCCTGGCAGCGGTGCAATCCTGCTCTCTGCCCTAATTAGGACAAATTTAGACAATGGCGCGTAAAAATCGCGCTTTTCCGGAAAAACACTCAAAATCACGCCTATAGAGGCATCCAGCGGGAAACAATCGGCAGACCATTCAGGATCTGTTTCGCAATTCAGCCAGCTTGATCCAGAATCAAATCACCTTTCAGGTGAGGTAAGCTGCATCTTTGCGAGATCGTTGGGACGCACATTCGCGTTCAGGGCGTGCTCAAAACAAAAAAAGGTGCACCTGGCAATTCTCTGTATCCGAATTGGCGGCCTGTCCCTGACGGTCTTTTCAGAGAAAACTCTCTGCCTGCTGATTACTTATCTCCTGAATTCAAGACAACTCCGGCGTTGTTGCGCAACTCGTTTTGAGGACGAGCTTCCCCTTTCCGCGGCGGATTCATCCATCACACACGATCTCGGCGGTGCCGAGGGCCGAGAATCGGTTCATGAGAGCGATGCGGATGTGGATTTCGGCGGTTTGTCTGTCTGGGTCCCTCGCCATGATGCGTTCGCCGAATGCCTTGAGGCATAGCATTTTGGCCTCCACGCGACTTCGGATGTGATAACCACTCCATCGTTTCCACAGCGCCCTGCCGAAGCGTTGCGAAGCGCGCAGTATCTCG
>NZ_JBNAFX010000030.1:0-60825 GCF_049800895.1 Leisingera sp. S232
AGTACGTATGTCTTTTGTCATCCGCTGCCGCCCAACCGTTGTTGGTGATTTCTGAGCGGAGCCCGTTAGGGCCTCGTCTCGGAAATCTGCCACGTGGCGAACGCGGATGGGGGCGAGGCAATGCCATTCGACATCAGTGGTGCGGCCCGCAGGCGTAGCCGAGGACACGGTGCTGTCTAATGGGGTTGCCCGAGGGGGAAGGCGGCGTCTTCCCCCTGATGCAGCGAAGCGGCGTTCGGCTTGTCCGAACCCCAAGCTGCCGGGACTGGATCCGGATCCGGCGGATCCGGCCGCATACCCTTAATGCGCTGAACGAGATGAAGGAGTCTGCTTCGCTCGACCCCGAACTATGCTGATGTCATCGAATTTGGCAGCAAAATGAAAAGGGTGAGGAATGGAGCAGAGACTATTTGTTGGCTTGGACGTTCACAAACGCAACGTCTCAGTTGGATTGGCCGAAGATGGGCGCACTGGCGAGGTGCGCTTTCTTGGGGACATTGAAAACACACCGGTCGCCGTGGAAAGCCTGATGCGACGATTGTCAGAACGCGGTCGTGCGCTGGATTTTTGCTATGAAGCTGGACCCTGTGGTTACGGTATCTATCGGCAACTCACAGGGGCGGGGCATGAATGCAGCGTCGTCGCCCCGACCAAGATCGCGGTGGCGCCTGGGGACAAGGTCAAAACGGATCGGCGGGATGCACAGCGATTGGCCGTCTTGCATCGGGCGGGCGAACTGACGCCGGTATGGGTTCCAGACGGCCGACATGAAGCCATGCGTGATCTGATCCGGGCGAGAATGGACGCTGTGCGACAGGTGACAACAGCCCGCCATCAGCTTTCTTCGTTTCTGTTGCGGCACGGCCGGACCTATCCTCCCAATCGCAAACCCTGGACAAAAATCCATAGCCGGTGGCTTGGGACCCAGAGCTTTGACGAACCGGCGCAGCAAATTGTGTTCCAGGACTATGTCCAAACGGTTTGGACCGCTGTTGAACGGCGCGACAACATGGTCAAGCGGATCGAAGAATTGGTGCCAGACTGGTCGCTCGGAGAGTTTGTCTATGCGCTCCGCTGCTTTCGAGGGCTCGACTTGGTCTCTGGGGCGACGCTTGCGGCCACCATCGGCGATATCAGTCGGTTCGACAAACCTCGCCAGTTGATGAACTATCTCGGGCTCACGCCGTCTGAATACTCGAGCGGCGGCACCATCCGCCGGGGCGGCATCACCAAAACCGGGAACCGTGAAGCTCGCAGGATGCTGATCGAGGCGGCCTGGTCCTATCGCTTCCCGGCGAAAGTTGCCCAGCACAAGGCGCGTGTTCTCGAAACCCAGCCAAAATGCGTGCGCGATCTGGCCTGGAAAACACAAGAACGGCTGTGCAAGCGATACCGATCGCTTCAGGCCCGAGGAAAGAAATCGACCGTCATTGTTGCCGCCATCGCGCGCGAACTCGCCGGGTTCGTTTGGGCCCTGGGGCAAGAGATGCAGCCCAGCTCCGGCTAGGGCTGCGGGTCAGGCCGGGTGAAACCTGCGGTTAAGGCAACTCTCGCTTCGCCCTTTGGGCAGGATCTGCCGACGCCCGCGAGGGAGTAAAGAGAAAGGCCTGCGACGTAGCACGTTCATGCGGTTCCGATCCGCGAATGCAAGACTGATAGACCGTCGCCATCCGAATGGCTCACCCAGCCTGACCCACCCAATCCTATGGCAGACATCACTCCATCGACAAGATGGAGCAATTACCCCTGCGCCTCCCCTGTTGACAAAAGACATGCAAGGGCAGCGCCCGTCCCGGCGGGGGGGGCGGGCGCTGCCCAGCCTGCGGCCGGGCGAGAGGCTTCCCATCAAACGTGCTGCGCGCCGTTCACCTCGATCTCGGCACCCGAGATGTAGGAACTGCCCTCTGAGCACAGGAAAAAGATGGCTGAGGCCACCTCCTCTGGCTGGCCCAGCCGCTGCATCGGCAGCTTTTCGACGATTTTGTCCGTGCCGGGCGACAGGATCGAAGTCTCCACCTCACCCGGCGCAATCGCATTGACCCGCACGCCAAAAGGGCCAAAGTCATGCGCCATCTCCCGCGTCAGCGCCGCCAGCGCCGCCTTGGAGGTGGCATAGGCCGCCCCAGCAAAAGGATGCACCCGGCTGCCCGCAATCGAGGTCACATTGACAACAGCCCCCTTGGCCGCCGCCAGTTCGTCCTTTAGCCCCCGCGCCAGCACCACCGAAGAAAAGAAATTCACGTGAAACACTTTGCCCCAGTCCATCAGGTCGGTGTTGAGCGTGCTGAGCCGCTCGCCCTCCGGTCCCTTGGGTGAGATCCCCGCATTGTTGACCAGGGCATCCAGCCGGCCGTCCAGCAGTTCCTGGATACGACCCACCCCGTTGATCGTGTCAGAAGGGTCCGACAGATCCAGCTGCACATGGTTCTCCTGACCGCCGCCGCAGGGGCATTCCTGCGGAAATGGCTGCCGCGAGCAAGTAATCACCCGCCAGCCCTCGGCATTGAAACGGCGCACGGTGGCGTGGCCGATGCCGCGGCTGGCGCCGGTCAACAGGAGGGTCTTCTGGCGCATGGCGCAGCTCCGTCAAAGGTGGTATCCGGGGGCAGCCTACCACCCGCACCGGCCGCTGCAACGGCACAATGCCGCAGCTGGCTTGGCAGGAAGCAAAGAAATACGTAACACCCCCTGTCAAAGGGACACCAAGCGATGAAGAAACAGAATATGAACCGCGATTGGATTGCCACCGCCGAAACCCTCTCCAGCGCGCTGCCGTATTTCCAGCGGTTTGCCGGGGCGATTGTCGTCATCAAACTGGGCGGCCACGCCATGGGCAGCGACGAGGCAATGGAGACCTTTGCCCGCGACATCGTGCTGATGCGCCAGGTGGGGGTGAACCCGGTGATCGTGCATGGCGGCGGCCCGATGATCAATGCGATGCTGGAAAAGCTGCAGATCAAATCAGAATTTGTGAACGGCAAGCGGGTGACCGATGCCGCCACCATGGAAGTGGTGGAAATGGTGCTGTCCGGCGTTGTCAACAAGCGGATCGTGCAGGCGATCAACAGCCAGGGTGGCCGCGCGGTCGGGCTGTCCGGCAAGGATGCCAACCTGATCACCTGCGATCAGGCCGACCCGGATCTGGGCTTTGTCGGCGCGCCGGCGGAAATGGACCCCAAGGTGCTGCATGGGCTGTTTGAAAAGAACATGATCCCGGTGATTGCCCCCATCGGTTCCGGCCGGCAGGGCGAAACCTACAATATCAACGGCGACACGGCCGCCGGCGCCATTGCCAAGGCGCTTGAGGCCGACCGGCTGCTGCTGCTGACCGACGTGGCGGGTGTCAAGAACGCCGAGGGCGAAGTGGTGACCGAACTGAAGGCCGCAGATGTGGAGGACATGACCGCCAGCGGTGTCATCGCCGGCGGCATGATCCCCAAAACCGAAACCGCGCTGGACGCGGTCCGCGGCGGCGTGCGCGCCTGTATCATTGTTGATGGGCGGGTGCAGAACGCCGTGCTGCTGGAGCTTTATACCGAGCACGGCGCCGGTTCGATGATCCGCGCCTGACAAGCCCGGGCAGACAGGTCAAAAGGGGCGCTGCCCCTCTTGGCCCTGCCGGGGCCAATTCACCCCGGGATATTTTCAGCCAGATGAACAAGGGATGCCTCTATCGGCCCCCCGGTGTCCTATAGGCGGCCGCGATGCCCCCGGCCTTCTTCTGGATCTCCGTAAACGCATCGGAGGTGACGGCGCGCATGGTCCGGAGGTTGCAGACGGTACCGCTGGCGCCGGTTGCCAACAGGCCCGCCAGCAGGCCACTGATGTCGTCAATCATGACTTTGATGGCAAAATCCTGGTCCCCGGTGGTCAGATAGACGCTCTCCAAGGTACCGCCTGCCGCCTCAGCAAGCCCCCGCGCAGCGGCCTCGGGGTTGCTGGGGTTTTCGATCATCGCCTTCATTGCAGAAGGCGTGTAGTGCCCGGTCACGGTAAATCTTGGCATTCTGTCCCTCCCTGGGGCGGAAGTTACAGACCGGCTGCCAGCAGAATGCTGGAAGGTCCAACCTGCATGCCCCGGCAGGGCTCGCCGCAGGCAGGAAGATGCCGGTTGGAAGACGCGGGCAGAACAGAGTGGGACGCTTTTCACCTCCGCTGCGCAGCAGGCGGCTGTTAGGCTCTGCCCATACCACCTGCCAGGGACGCCCCCCATGAGCCAGACCGCCAAGCCTGACGCCCAATGCCGCAACGCGCCGTCTTACACCGCCCTGGCAACCGCCGCCGCAGGGGCCGGGCTGTCCATCCATGGCGCGCTGCACCCAGCCCACCAGCCGGTTCAGGCGCTGCAGGGCGGCACCCTGCTGCTGCTGGGCACCAATGCGGATTTCTGGCCGCTGTTCAGGGCATCGCCGGAACATCTTGGCGGCATTCCGAACCCGATAGACAGCTGGTCGGAGCGCGTCATCGGGGCGTTGTCGGACGCATGGGGGGCCACCGCCTATTTCCCCTTTGGCGGCCCGCCCTATACGCCTTTCATCAACTGGGCGCTGGCGTCGGGGCGGTTTTTCACATCACCGTCACAGATGCTGGTGCATGATGAGACCGGAATGATGGTATCTTTGCGGGGGGCGCTTCATTTTACACAGGAGTTTGACATTCCCCCTGCACTTTTGGCAGAGTCCCCCTGCCGCAGCTGCCCCTCTCGCCCCTGCCTCAGCACCTGCCCTGCAGGCGCACTGGCCGACGGAGGCCCCTACGATCTGGCAGCCTGCCACGGCTATCTCGACACCAGCGCAGGCGCCGGCTGCATGACCGGTGGCTGCCTTGCACGGCTGGCCTGCCCGCTAAGCCGCACTGCCCGCCGCGACCCGGAACAAACCGCACACCACATGAGGCATTTTCACCCGTAATGACCTGCACCCTGATCCTGACCCGCCACGCCAAATCTTCCTGGGACACAACTGTACCCAGCGATCACGCCCGCCCGCTGAACAAGCGCGGACGCCGCTCTGCGCCCGCCATCGCCGCATGGATGCGCGAATGCGGCTACCTGCCGGATCAAGTGATCTCTTCTTCATCTCAGCGCACCCGCGAGACCTGTGAGCTGATGGAACTGGGCGTGCCGACAACTTTTACCGAGCGCCTGTACCACGCCAATTCGGATATCATGTTCAAAGTTCTGAGCGAGGCGGAGCACAAACGGATCATGCTGGTCGGCCACAATCCCGGGATTGCCGCCTTTGCCCATACCATCGTGTCCAGCCCGCCAGAGCATTCGCGGTTCGACGACTACCCGACCGGCGCCACGCTGGTAGCTGAATTCGATATCAGCAGCTGGCGGGAACTGAGCTGGAGCAGCGGCAAGGTGATCGATTTTGCCGTGCCGCGGGAACTGCTGGGCGAGTAACCCCTGCGGCATTCTGGCGCATCCCGCGCAGGAGGGCGCTGGCCGCTGCGGCGGACCATGGCTAGATTTCTGCAGGACATAGGACATCACCTGTCACGACTGGAGATCATCATGCACCGCCGTTCCCTGCTGCTTGCCGCAGCCGCCCTCCCCCTCTCCGCACTGCCGGGGGTCGCCACGGCAGCACAAACCATCCGCATCATGAAGTCCCCCAGCTGCGGCTGTTGCTCTGCCTGGGCGGATCACCTGGCCGCTGCCGGTTTCCAAACCGACCTGCGCGATGTACCGGATGAGGAGCTGTGGGCGATGAAGGACCGGCTGGGCGTCGGCGGCGATCTGGCCTCCTGCCACACGGCGATGGCCGGGGCTTATGTGATCGAAGGCCATGTGCCGGCAGGCGACATCCTGCGGCTGCTGGCGGAACAGCCTGTGGCATTGGGGTTGACCGTGCCGGGCATGCCGATCGGATCACCGGGGATGGAGATGGGCGAAGAGCGCGAGGCGTTTGACAGCTTGCTGATCCTGGCCGATGGCAGCACCGTAGTTTTTGCCAGCCACGCCTGATCAGGATGGTTTGACCAAGACATCCAGAACGAAAAAGGCCGGGCACTGCGCCCGGCCTTCTTGGTTTCGTGAGGCCGCTGCTTCAGTGACCCAGGATCTGGCTCAGGAACAGTTTGGTCCGGTCGCTCTTGGGGTTGTTGAAGAACTCTTCCGGCTCGTTCTGTTCGACGATCTGGCCTGCATCCATAAAGATCACCCGGTTCGCCACCTGACGGGCAAAGCCCATCTCGTGGGTCACGCACAGCATGGTCATGCCTTCCTCGGCCAGTTCGATCATGGTGTCCAGGACCTCCTTGATCATCTCAGGGTCGAGCGCCGATGTGGGTTCATCGAACAGCATGATGCGCGGCATCATGCAAAGCGAGCGCGCGATGGCCACACGCTGCTGCTGACCACCCGACAGCATGCCCGGGTATTTGTGGGCCTGCTCCGGGATCTTCACTTTTTCCAGGAAATGCATCGCCCGCTCTTCGGCTTCCTTCTTGGGTGTCTTGCGGACCCAGATCGGTGCCAGGGTGCAATTCTCCAGAATGGTCAGATGCGGGAACAGGTTGAAGTGCTGGAACACCATGCCAACCTCGGAACGGATCTTGTCGATGTTCTTGAGGTCATTGGACAATTCGGTGCCGTCCACCACGATCTTGCCCTGCTGGTGCTCTTCCAGCGCATTGAGACAGCGGATCAGGGTGGATTTGCCGGAACCCGACGGGCCCGCGATAACAATCCGCTCGCCCTGGTTGACGGTCAGATTGATGTCACGCAGCACATGGAAAGAGCCGTACCACTTGTTCATCCCATTGATTTCAATAGCGACCTCGTCGCTTACCTGCATCTTGGAGCGGTCGATTTGACGGTCGGACATAAGTTCAGACATATGTTGAACTCCTTAACGGTGATCGGTGGCGAGACGGCGCTCGAGCCACTGTGAGTATTGAGAAATGCCGTAGCAGACGACGAAGAACAGAAGCGCAGCAAAGCCCAGAAGCTCCCAATAGACCCCGTTCCACTCAGTGGAGGCGAGGATCGGGCCGCGGATCATGCCCACCAGGTCGAACATCGAGATGACCGAAACCAGTGTGGTGTCCTTGAACAGGCCAACAGCCACGTTCACGATGCCCGGGATGGAGATCTTCAGCGCCTGCGGCAGGATGATCAGCCGCATTGCCTGGGGGTAATCCAGACCAAGGCTGTCAGCCGCTTCATACTGTCCCTTCGGCAGGGCTGCCAGGCCGCCGCGGATCACCTCGGCGATATAGGCTGCCGAGAACATGGTGATCATGATCACCACGCGCAGGAACAGGTCGACGGTGCTTTCCGGCGGGAAGAAGTAGGCCAGCATCACCGATGCCACGAACAGCAGGGTGATCAGCGGCACGCCGCGCACAAATTCAATGAAGACCACACAGATCCACTTGATCAGCGGCATGTCCGACTGACGCCCCAGTGCCAGCGCGATGCCCAAGGGCAGCGACAGCGACACACAGGTCACGCCGAGCATCAGGTTCAGCATGAAACCGCCCAGATCGCGCGATGGCACCGCCTGCAGCATGGCGTTGTCCGATGCCCCGTCAGGGATCAGCGCGCCGCCAATTAGCCACACGGCAAAGGCCGCAACGATGGCTCCGAAAAAGCCGATTGCAAAGCTGCTCTTGCCATAAGTCTGGAACACAAATGCGCCCGCTGCAAAGCCCAGCAACGCCACGATCGGCGCCAGAATGGTGCCGCCCCAGATCAGCCAGAAGGCCAGGAAGGGGTAGATTGCGGTAAAGGCCAGAAGTTTGCGCGGCAGGTCAAAAAACAGCACCGGCGCAATCGCCACCAGCAACAGCACCAGAGCCAGATTCGGGCGCCAGTACTGATCACCCGGGTATTTGAACCCATACAGCAACTGGTTCCAGCGCTCGGTCAGCACCGAGAAACAGGCCCCGGTTTTGCCCTGCAGCACTTCGCGGCATTCTGCCAGCGAATTGGTGGTCCACACCCCGTTCAGAAGCCACGGCAGGGTCTTGCTGAGGATGACATAGATCACCAGCAAAGCTGCAATGGTCAGGGCGGAGTTCACCGCGTTGGAAAACAGGTTTTCGCGCAGCCATTTGACCGGGCCGGTTTCGCCCGCAGGCGGCGGCGACGGCGGGATGGTCCCATCAGCAACAAACGCGATGGAGTTGGTTTTCTGATCACTCATGTCTCAGCGCTCCTTCAACTTAACTGATGCGTTGTAGACGTTCATAACCATCGAAATGGTCAGCGAAGCGGTCAGATAGAACAGCATCAGGAGGAGAACACATTCAATGGCGCGGCCGGTCTGGTTCAGGGTGATCCCACCCAGAGTTGCGGTGATATCCGCATAGCCCACTGCAATCGCCAGCGAGGAGTTCTTGGTAATGTTGAGGAAGTTGGAGATGAGCGGCGGGATGATCACCCGCAGCGCCTGCGGCAGAACCACCAGGTTCATCACTTTGCCCGGACGCAGGCCCAGGGCCGAAGCCGCTTCGGTCTGGCCTTTGGAAACCGCCTGAATGCCCGCACGGACGTTCTCGGCGATAAAGGCACCGGTGTAAATCGACAGGGCAAACCACAGCGCGATCAGCGGACCGCCGATCTTGATGCCGCCCTTGAAGTTAAAACCCTTCAGCTCGGGGTATTCCCAGCTCAGCCCCATGACCAGCATCAGCACCAGGAACGGCACCAGCCAAGCGGCGAGGATCAGCGCCGTGGTCTTGGGCCGGACACCCGTGGCTTCCTGTTTCTGGTTGGCCCAGATGTTGATCCGACGCGCTGCGAACCATGAGCCGACAAAACCAGCGATCACCAGCAGCCAGTTCATGGACGCGCTGGCAAAGAGACCATGCTCGAACCAGGGCATCGGCGTGTAAATGCCGCGGTTGGTAAAGGCAAAGGCGTCAAACAGCATGCTGGACGTCGCATTATCACCGCGGAAAGCCCGCGGACCCGGCAGCACCGCCGTCATGATGGTAAAGATGATGATGATCCAGATCAGCACCGGAATATTCCGGAAGATCTCGACATAAAACGCCATCAGCTTGGAGACGAGCCAGTTGTTGGACAGGCGCAGAACCCCGGCAACAACTCCGAACACCGTCGCAGTGATACAGGCCAGGAAAGCCACCAGCAGCGTGTTCAGCAGACCGACCAGAGCGGCCCTAGCATGACTGGACTGGCTGTCATATTCAACCAGACGCTGGTTGATATCGTAACCGGACGAGTCGCTGAGGAAATTGTACGAAATGTTAAGCCCGGCGGCGCGGAGGTTCTGGATCAGGTTGTTTCCAAGATACCAGATGCACAGAGCAAGGACGACAGCCGCTATCACCTGAAAAGTCAGTGAACGGTAGCGGGTGTCGTTGATAAGCATAGACAGCCGAAAACTTTCGTTCGGCGGGTCAGTCAACGTTGACATATATTGTGATCCCCTGGCTCCGGCATTCTATCCTGGCGGGGTTGTCCCCGCTCCGCAGCTGGCCGGAGCTATTTTCAGATAGGAAAAGGGCGCAGGAAACTCCTGCGCCCTTCCCGTAGGTTAGTTTAGCGGAACGGCGGAGAGTACAGCAGACCACCTTCGGTCCACTGAGCGTTCAGGCCACGGGCCAGACCAACCGGGGAGTCTTCGCCAATGTTCTTGGCAAAGACTTCGCCGTAGTTGCCCTGGGACGCAATTGCGTTCTTGGCCCAGTCGGCCGACAGGCCCAGCATCTCGCCCAGAGTGCCTTCGGCACCCAGCAGACGGTTGATTTCCGGGTTGTCGGTGCCAGCAGCCATTTCGCCGATATTCGCAGAGGTCACGCCCAGCTCTTCGGCCGCGATCATCGCGTTCAGGGTCCAGCGGACAACATCGCCCCATTCGTGGTCGCCATGACGGACCAGCGGGCCCAGCGGCTCTTTGGAGATGATCTCCGGCAGAATCGCATGGCTGGCAGGATCGTCAAAGGTTGCGCGGGTTGATGCAAGGCCGGATGCGTCGGTGGTATAGACGTCACATGCGCCAGCCAGATACTGCTGCTGTGCTTCGGCGTTGGTTTCAACCGGAACCGGCTCATAAGAGATGTTGTTGGAGCGGAAGAAATCCGCCAGGTTCAGCTCGGTGGTGGTGCCGGTCTGGATGCAGACGGTTGCGCCGTCCAGTTCCTTGGCCGAGGACACGCCCAGCTCTTTCGGAACCATGAAGCCCTGACCGTCATAGTAGTTAATACCGACGAATTCGAATTTCAGGTCGACATCGCGGCTGAAAGTCCAGGTGGTGTTACGGGCCAGCATGTCGATTTCACCCGACGCCAGCGCGGTAAAGCGGGTCTTGCCGGTGGTCGGCACGAATTCCACGGCGGTTGAGTCACCCAGCACAGCTGCAGCCACAGCACGGCAGACGGCAACGTCAAAGCCTTCCCATTCCCCATTCGCATTCGGGGCCGCAAACCCAACCAGGCCGGTGGTCACGCCGCAGTTCAGCTTGCCGCGGGCCTTCACGTCGTCCAGCGTGCCGGCAGAAGCTGCGCCAGCCGCAAGACCGGCAAAGGCCATTGCGCCCAAAATCATGGTTTTTTTCATTTTTACCTCTTCCTGATAGCCCGCCATTCGGCGGTTCTTATACTCCGGCGATCCCCCGCCGTGTCTGAGACTGAAGAAGGGTCCTCCCCTAATTCGTGGCCGAGTTTGGGCGCATTATTCTGCAAACGTCAAGGGCGGTATCGGGAATTTCGACGTACGAATTCCGCACAAACCGGGTCCGCGCAGAATTTTATTTCCGTCCAGGCTGCGGATAAGTAATTTCCTATCAGGTCAGGAGAAATCGTAGAATCGCTTGGCATGCAGGAATTCCTGCCGCTTGACCTCGGCCGCAGCCTGGGCATCCTCGTCCTCGCCCCACTGCTCTTCCTGCCAGCGTTCATCCAGCCGCGACAGCTTCCAGATTTCATCCGCGCTGCGCCAGCCATATGCGGCAGCAAACCCAAGTATCAAAGAGCCTGAAATGCCTACCAGGTCGTGAAATGCGGCCAGCTGGAACGAAGTCATCGACCGGGTTTTCTCTGCCAGAACTGCCAGAGCATCCGCATGCTGCGGCTGGTGCAGAACCCCGATCCGCAGCTCCAGACGGGCGCCCAGATGGGCCTCTGCCCAGTCCAGAACCGGATCCCATTCAGCGGCCTGCCGGGCGGCCAGTTCAACCGGGGAACCGGCCCGGTAGCACAACAGATCACTGTCGCCGTACTCAGACAGCATCGCCGCCACTTCGCTGTGCTGATGTGTCACCTTGTCTATGGCAGCGTTGGCAGACCGGGTGCAGGGCATTGAATTCGGGTCAACTGATTCGGTCTGGGCATCCCATTCCGCAGCAATTGCCTCGGCCATGGCCCGGGTCGGAACCGCCAGCGGCGCCTTGGCCGGGGTCTTAACACGCCGCCCGTCCAGCTCCACCGCGAACCCCTCTGCGGTTTCCGCAACGGCAACCTCTTTCCAGAACCGCTTCTGCGCCCAGCCGCTCATATTCTAACCCTTCCAGATTTCTGCCAGCAGCGGACGCAGCTCCGCGAAATCGCGGATCAGATAGTCGGCGCCCAATGTGTCTGCCGGATGATAGCCCCAGGGCACGGCGATGGTGGTCACACCTGCTGCACGCCCCATTTCAATGTCAAACCGCGTGTCGCCGATCATCACGGTGCTCTCACGCGCCACCCCGGTCTCCGCCATCGCGGTCAGCACCATCGACGGATGCGGTTTGGACGGGTGATGGTCGGCCACCTGCCGGGTGACAAAACAGTTCAGCTCATGCGCCTTGATCAGCGCATCAACCCCGCGTTGGGATTTACCGGTGGCAACCCCCAGCAGATACTCCGGCACCTCATGCAGCTCCGCCAGCATCTCCTGCGTGCCGGGGTACAGCGGCGAATGCGCCGCGCCCGCAGCTTCACGCGCCAGCATGTATGAGGACTTGTACCCTTCCACCAGCCGCGCCAGCGTTGCCGCGTCCTGACCCGGCGCCAGTTCCGCCATGGCCAGAGGCAACGACAAGCCAATGATCGACAGGATCGCCTCGCGGGCAGGCACCTCCAGACCGGCGCCCTGAAAGGCCTCGGCCATCGCGCCGGTGATCGCCCCCTGGCTGTCCACCAGGGTTCCGTCGACGTCAAACAGGATCAGCCGCAGCTCTGCGCTCACTTCAGGTCCTCAAACGGATCATCGGCGGCCAGGTCTTCGCTCCAGCCGAAAGTGTCCCAGCTTTCCTTCATATGCTCCGGCAGCGACGCAACCACGGACACCTGCTTATGCGTGACCGGATGCTCAAATACCATCCGGCGGGCATGCAGGTGCAGCTTCTTCGAGATCACCCCGCCAAACTGCGCGCCCCAGCCGTCGCCCAGGTTCTCCTGGCCCGAACCGCCATATTTGCCGTCGCCTGCAATCGGATGGCCCATGCCGGACATATGCGCCCGCAGCTGATGGGTGCGCCCGGTGATCGGCTCCATCGCCACCCAGGCCGCACGAGAGGCGACGCGATACAACGTGGCATAAAGCGTATGCGCCCGTTTGGCGCCATATGTGTCGTCGATGTCGTGCGGATGCACGTTGATCATCTTCTCGCCTTCGCCGGATTTGCCATGGCCCGGCGCCTTCACCAGCCCGTTCTTGATCTCCCCCAGATAGGGCGTCGGCACGCCCGCAACCAGCGCCCAGTAAATCTTGCGGGTGTTCTTGTGGCGAAAGGCAGCAGTCAGCCCCTGCGCGGCCTTGCGGTTGCGCGCCAACACCAGAATGCCCGAGGTATCCTTGTCGATCCGGTGGACCAGCTTGGGCTTGTCCTCCAGCCCGAACTTCAGCGCCTCGGCCAGACCATCCACATGTTTGGTGGTGCCAGAGCCGCCCTGCACTGCCAGGCCCGCAGGCTTGTTCAGCACGATGACATCATCGTCCCGGTAGATAACGCAATCCTGGATCATCCGGGCATCGGCGTCCGAGATCTTCATCTCGCGCGGCGCAGCAGGCTTCAGATCGCTGTCCGCCAGCGGTGGCACCCGCACCACCTGCCCCGCCTCGACGCGGCTACTCGCCTTGACGCGGCCGCCGTCCAGCCGCAGCTCCCCCTTGCGGCACATCTTTTCGATGCGGCCCTGGTTCACATGCGGAAACAGCCGCCGCAGCCAGCGGTCAATGCGCTGGCCGCCATCGTCTTCGCTGACGGTAATCATCTGAACGCCGCTCATGCGAACACTCCCCTTGCGGCCATCAGGCCCAGAAACAATCCGCCGACCGACAGGCCCACGGACAAAGCTACATACAGCGCCGCCTGCCCGAAGGCGCCGCGCTCGATCAGGTTGGCGGTCTCCAGCGAGAACGCCGAGAAAGTGGTGAACCCGCCCAGAAGGCCAGTCATCACCAAGGGGCTCAGCCACGTCAGGTCCCGCAGGGCAGCCACTGTCACAAACATCCCCATCAGAAAGGAGCCGAGGATATTCACTGTCAGGATCGCCACCGGGAAATCATGATGCCCCAGGACCCGGATGATACCCAGCCCGGCCAGATAGCGGCACACCGCCCCAACAGCGCCACCCAGCGCGACCATGGAAACCGAAAAAATCATCCCCGTCCTGTCGCCGGCGCAGGCTGAGATGTCAAGTTTTGCCCGCGTTGCACCGCACGCAGAGCTGCCGCTTCTTTCTGGTTCCCAATACCCCCGCCGGAGGCCGCGGCTTTCCCGCGGGAAAGCCGCTCATGGCGTCATCCGAACCGTTTGGGCACCGGGCGGCCGGTCAGCCGCTCCCAATAGTCATCCGCCCGCTTCTCAAAGGTCGGCGACAGGCGCGCATCGCTCTGGTAAAATCGGCCCGGCTCCACTCCCGGCGCATAGGGCTGATCGACCCAGCCGAGGGCATCTTTATGCGGGCTGCGGTAACCGCCATGGCCCAGCTCCTGCGCGCCCTGATAATGGGTGTCCCGCAAATGCAGCGGCACCGGCGCCGGCGGCTCGCTGGCCACAGCAGCCAAAGCCGCTGCAATGCCGCTGTTGGCCGAGCCGGACTTGGGCGCGCGCGCCACATGCAGCGCCGCATGGGACAGGATGATCTGCGCTTCCGGCAGGCCGACCATCTCCAGGGCCTGCGCCGCCGCCACCGCTGTCTGCAGCGCCGAGTTATCCGCCAGCCCTACGTCCTCGGACGCCTGGATCATGATCCGGCGGGCAATGAACCGCGGGTCTTCACCGCCATGTATCAGCCGTGCCAGCCAGTAAAGCACCGCATCCGGATCGCCGCCTCTCATTGATTTTATGAAGGCTGAAATGACATCATAATGCTGATCGCCAGAGCGGTCATGATTGACAGGCGCTGCCCTGTAGGCCTCCTCCAGCATGGCATCCGTGACGTTGACCGCACCGCCCTCATGCCCGATGGCAAGGCTTTCCAGTGTTGTCAGCGCCCGGCGCGCATCCCCGCCCGAACGCCCGGCAATCAGGCGTTTCTGCGCCGCCGTCAGCTGAACTTCAACTCCGGCCCCGGCCAGCTGCCGCAGCCCGCGGTTCAGCACCTCTTCCATATCCTCAATCGAAATCGGCTCCAGCTTCAGGATCGTGGAGCGGGACACCAAAGCCTTGGGCAGTGCGGTATAGGGATTCTGCGTTGTCGCTCCGATAAAATCGGCGGTGCCCTCTTCGCAGATTGCCAACAGATCATCCGCCTGCGTCGCCGAGAACCGATGCACCTCGTCGACAAAGATCAGCAGCGGCCGGATCCGTGCCTCATCGGCCAGCTGGCGGATGTCCTTGACCCCGGCCCGCGTCGCATGCAGCTGGCGGAATTCCTTGCCCAACATTCCGCCGACAGCGCGCGCAATCGAGGTCTTGCCGATGCCCGGCGGCCCGTAAAGCACGATGCTGCCCAGCTGATCGGCGGCAATCCGGCGCCGCAGGATGGAGCCCTCTGCCGTCAGCGCCGGCTGCCCGATCACCTCATCCAGCGACCGTGGCCGCAATGCAGCGGCCAGCGGTTGGCGGCTGTGGCCAGGGCCTGCATCAAACAGATCTGCCATATGTTACCCCTCGCATTTGCTGCAGCTGGCCCGCGCAGGCGGCCCTGTGAAATACACGCCAAGAGGAGGCAATGCCGCCCCTTCCCGTGCCGCTGCGGCGGCCTCTCCGATGCGCGGGCTCAGAGCCGGAACCGCAGGGCGACCCGCTGGCCGCGCCGGTTCAGTTCCAGCCGGACCCAGCGTCCGCTGTCCGACAGAATAGCCTGGACATCACCGGTGCTGCCAATCCGCTGGCCGTTTACCGCCAGCAGCTGATCACCCCTTTGCAGCCCGCCGTTCCCGGCATAGGGGCCGGGGTCGGTAACCACCACCCCTTCTGCCGACAGCGGCAAGCCCAGACGGGCAATGACCTGCGGATTGATCTGTGCCACGGTCAGACCGGGCAGCGCGGCCCGCTCATCCAGCTGCACCGGGTCGGCGGGCGGCTGGTCCGGCGCAGTGATCATCGGCACCTCGACCACGGTCCTCTCAGCCCCGCGCAGACGGGTGATCCCGGCCGTTCCGCCAAGGCCCGAGACCGACATGCGGAACACCATCTCGGAGGGCGAATTCACCACTTCCCCGTCCACATGGGTAATCACGTCGCCGACCTGGAACCCGGCTTTGGCAAAGGGGCTGGCCCGGTGCAGGTCAGAGATCACCATGCCTTCCGGCAGATCCATGCCCATCGAGGCAGCCAGGTCCGCATCCACCGGCTGCCCGGCCATGCCGGCCCAGGGGCGCTGGAACTCCTCTGCGCCGGTCCTGGCCTGCTCCACAAACTGTTTGACCAGATTGGCAGGGATTGCAAATCCGATGCCATTGGAGCCGCCGGAGCGGGACAGGATGCGGGTGTTGATGCCAATCAGATCGCCATTCACATCAATCAGCGCGCCGCCGGAGTTGCCCGGATTGATCGGCGCGTCGGTCTGGATGTAATAGCCAAAGCCTGCGCCAGCCCCCATGCCGGTGCGCGCAAGGCCGGAAATGATGCCGCTGCTGACAGTCTGCCCGACCCCAAAAGGGTTGCCGATGGCCAGCGCCAGCTCACCGACCTCGACCTCATCGCTGTTGCGCAGCTGCAGATAGGGCTGCTCGCCAGCGTTTTCCAACTGCAGGATCGCCAGATCGCTGGCCTTGTCGCCCAGGATCACCCGGGCGTTGTATTCGCGCCGGTCAGCAGTCACCACACGGATTTCGGTGGCGCTGCCAACCACATGGTAATTGGACACCACGATGCCGTCCGCCGACAGGATCACCCCGGAGCCAAGCGAGTTTTCAACCCGCGGCTGCGGCTTGGCGAAACCGCGAAAGAAGTCATCAAAGAACGGATCGTTCATGAAAGGAGAGCGGCGGCGCTGCTGCACCTGGCGCACCACCTTGGCGTAGATGTTCACAACCGCCGGAGACGCCTCTTTCACCAGCGGTGCAAACCCCAACGCAATCTCTGCCTGGCTTTGCGGCACCCGGGTCTCGGCAGTGGCCGACAGGGCCAGCACGGGCAGGGCAAGACAGAAGGCCAAACACGGGGCCAGGGACATCAGGGCTGGTCGGATCATGCGGGCTCCGTTTGTTGCTATGTGCAGGATATGCGGGGGACCGGCCCGGATTGCAAGGCTGGAGGCAAGCCTCTGCGCCACCAGGGGCGGAGGGGCGCTGCCCCTCTTGGCCTGACGGCCAATTCACCCCGGGGTATTTTGGACCAGAAAGAAGCAGGCTCTTCTTTCTGGTCCGAAGACGCATTCCCGAAAGCCCCTGCCGCCATGGCAGCTTCAGGCGTCTGCCAGAGCCTTTTGCGCCGCATGCACACGGCGTTCGGCAACCGCATCGGCCAGATGTTCCAGCTCTGCCACGGTGTCCTCCCAGCCCAGGCAGCCATCGGTGATGGACTGGCCGTATGTCAGCGCCCCCCTGCCGAGATCCTGGCGGCCCGCCACCAGATGGCTTTCCACCATCACGCCTGTGATACGGGTGTCGCCGCCGGCGATCTGCCCCGCCACGTCGCGCAGGACCGCAGGCTGCCGCATCGGGTCCTTGCCGCTGTTGGCGTGGCTGGCGTCAATCATCACATGGCCGCGGATGCCGTCCTTTTCCGCCAGTTTGCAGGCCGCATCGATCGAGGCCGCGTCATAGTTGGTGCCGCCACCGCCGCGCAGGATCAGGTGGCAGTCCGGGTTGCCGCTGGTGGCGGCAATCGCGGCGCGGCCCGATTTGGCCAGCGCCATGAAATGATGCGGATGGGCGGCAGAGCGCACTGCATCCACCGCGATCTGCACATTGCCGCGGGTGCCGTTCTTGAAGCCCACCGGGCAGCTGAGACCCGAGGCCATTTCGCGGTGTATCTGGCTTTCGGTGGTGCGGGCGCCGATGGCGGCCCAGGCGATCAGGTCGGAGATATATTGCGGCACCGCAGTATCGAGGAACTCCGTCCCGACCGGCAGGCCCAGGGCGTTGATGTCCAGGCACAGGCGGCGCGCCAGCCTCAGCCCTTCGTTGATGCAAAAAGAGTTATCGAGGCCGGGGTCGTTGATCAGCCCTTTCCAGCCCGAGATCGTGCGGGGTTTTTCGAAATAGACACGCATAACGATTTCCAGCTGGCCAGACAGGCGCGCGCGCAGCGGCGCCAGCCGTTCGGCGTATTCCATTGCTGCCTTGGGGTCGTGGATCGAACAGGGGCCGACCACCGCAACAACGCGCCCATCGCGGCCGTGCAGCACGTCCTGAATGGCCGTGCGGCTGGCCAGGACAGTATCCGTGGCCGCCGCCGTGCACGGCAGCTGCGACGCAAGGTCTTCGGGGGAGATCAGTTCCTGCATGGCGGTAATGCGAAGGTTTTCGGTCTGCGGTGTCATCTGTCTGTTTCCTTGGCGGGAGGCCCCTGGCGCTGCGACGGATACAAAAAAACCGCCTGCGGGCTGCGGGCGGTTGGTGGTATCCTGATGCGTTCCGATATCTTAGCTCAGAATGCGCTGACCCCTCCGTCCGCCATGTGGCGCGGATAAAAGAAATACCAGAATGCGGCATAGCTACGGGTCATACGCGGACGCTAGCGGAGATTCGGGAGGCTGTCACCCCTGAATTCCCCTGCCCGAACTGCAAAGGCCCTCAGCGCGAGAGGGCCTTTGACTGTGCCTGACGGCGGACCTCAGAAATCCTGCCACAGATCGCGGGCCGCGTTGCCTTCATTTGCTGGCGGCGCGGACGATGCCGGAGCGGCCTCAGCCTCCCAGTCATCAGCGCCCCAATCGCCGCCGCCATCGCTGTCTCCGTGGGCAGAAGGCTTTGCCTTGGCGGCCGCCGGTGTCGGCACTGCAGCGACACTGCCGTCCACCTGGAAATGCGTCACCAGATCGGTGAGCTTCATCGCATCGCTGTTCAGCAAGTGGCCCGCTGCGGTGGCTTCCTCGACCATGGCGGCATTCTGCTGGGTCACCTGATCCAGCTGGGTGACGCCGGTGTTGATTTCATGCAGGCCAGTGGACTGCTCCTCTGCTCCTTCGGCGATGTCCGAGACCAGCTGCGAGATATGGCTGACGCGGCCGACGATGGAGTGCAGCGCCTCGCCGGCCCGGCCGACCAGATCGACCCCCTGATCCACCTGTCTAGAGCTGTCGGAAATCAGCGTCTTGATTTCCATCGCCGCATCTGACGACCGCTGCGCCAGCGCCCGCACCTCGGAGGCCACCACTGCAAAGCCGCGGCCTGCCTCGCCTGCGCGGGCGGCCTCGACGCCTGCATTCAGGGCCAGAAGGTTGGTCTGGAAGGAAATATCGTCGATCACGCCGATGATCTGACTGATTTTCTTTGAGCTGTCCTCGATCCCGCCCATGGCGGTGACCGCCTCCTGCACCACTTCGCCGCTGGACTCGGCTTCCTGACGGGCCTCGCGCACGGTGCTCTCCACGTTGCGGGCGCTCTCGGCTGCGGATTTCACGCTGGCGGTCAGCTCGTCGATGGCGGCGGCCGTCTGCTCCAGCGTTGCCGCCTGGCTTTCGGTGCGATGCGACAGGTCGTCAGAGGCCTGGCTGATCTCGGCAGCGCCGCTGCGGATGCTCGAAGAGGCTTCGATCACCTTCTGCACTGTGGCATTCAGATTATCGACCGAGCCGTTAAAATCGGCGCGCAGTTGCTCGTATTCCTCGGGGAACTGTTCAGCGATGCGGATGGTCAGATCACCGTGGGACAGGCGCGACAGACGGTCGCTGAGCTGGCGCACAACACCCGCCAGTTCGGCGTCCTTACTCTCGGCTTTCTGAGCCTCCGCCTCCTGCATTCGGACCAGCTCATCACGGAATTTCTCCAGCGCACGGGCCATGTCGCCGACCTCATCGCTGCGGGTCTGGCCTTGGATTTCAACCGCGTTATTGCCTTCTGCCAGGCCACGCATGGACACAACGATGCGGCGGATACCAGAGGCAATGCCGGTGGCGATGACAAATGCCAAAGCCCCGCCGATCAGGATCGCGCCACCGATGGCTGCGAGGATCATTGTGCGGGTCTGCGCGCCCAGTTCCTCGCCTGCGGCACGGCGTTCAGCCATATTGGCGGCACCGGCGGCCTGCAGGGTCACCATAGTGGCCCGGAAACTGTCAAAATACTCCTTGCCGCGGCCCTCAGCGACCAGATCGGCCATGTCGTCCATGGTGGCTGCGCTGCCAATCTCCCGCCGCAGCTGAAGCATCGGCACCACCACGTCATTGCGCCATTCCTCTATGATCTCTGCCACTTTGTTCAGGCGGTTGGTCTGCATAAAGTTTTCTGTGAGCGCCAGCCGGAGGTCGGCCATGATCTTGTTGAAGCGGCTGTTGCCTTCCATGTAGGGCGCAAGAAACTCCCGGTCGCCGGCCAGCAGGAACCCGCGCATTCCGGTCTCCATGTCGACAGCGGAGGCCAGCAAGTCCTTTGCCCGGCTGATCACCTTATGGGTCTGCTCCACCGCCTGCAGCGATGTGTTTAGATAGTTGGGGTCGGCAATCCCCGCATTGACCAGTGACAGAAATGTATTGCGGCGGTTGTTCAGCTCAACCTCTTCTTCCTCAATGAGTCTGCTGATCTCTGTACGGAACTTTTCGAAATAGACCCGACCCTTGGACTTCTTCACCTCCGACGCCATGTCGTTCATGGTCATGGCGTCGCCGATTTCCTGGCGCAGTGCGATGGCGCCGGCTGCCACATTTTCCTGCCAGCCGGTCAGGGTCTGTTCCGCCTCGTCCAGAGTGGAGAGCATTTCGGCATCACCCGCTGCCAGGCTGCGCAAATTGGCAAGGGTTTCAGCAACCTGGCCTTTGCCCGCCTCAAAAGGCACCAGATATTCCTCCCGTCCGGCCAGAAGATAGCCGCGAAGCCCGGCCTCCATCTGCGAGGCGGCCTCTGCCAGGGTTTGCGATTCGGTCAGGATTTCCTGTGTGTGATCCACCGCCTTGGCGGACTGGACCATCCGCCCCAGATTGAAGACGGTCAGCACCCCGACCCCCAGCACCAGAAACAGCGGCAGAACCGCAACGGAAACGATTTTCACCTTGGTACTGAGATTTGCTACTGAGAACCGCCTGGCTGCGGATGTTTTCTTCTTTGCCATCACTTCTGTCCCGGATTTTTCGGATGGATGAGTTAAGACAGAAGAGAATTACGAATCCCTTTCGCTTTGAAGATGAACTTGCAGCAAAGCAACGTTCCGTAGCGCAAAGAAAAACCCCCGCTCCGGGAGGAGCGGGGGCAGACAGATGAACCTAAAGGTTCAGCGCGTCTTATTCTTCTGCTTCAACAGCAGCTTCTTCTGCGGCCAGGCGGGCCTTGTCGGCTGCGCCTTTGGCAGAGGTGTCGCGGTCGACGAACTCGATGATGGCCATCGGAGCCATGTCGCCGTAACGGAAGCCGGCCTTCAGGATACGGACATAGCCGCCCTGACGGTCCTTGTAGCGCGGGCCCAGAACCTCGAACAGTTTCGCAACGTCCTTGTCCTCTTTCAGCTTGGAAGCGGCCTGACGGCGGGCGTGCAGGTCGCCGCGTTTCGCCAGGGTGATCATCTTTTCGATGATCGGGCGCAATTCTTTAGCTTTGGGCAGGGTTGTTTTGATCTGCTCGTGCTCGATCAGCGAGCCGCACATGTTCGAAAACAGGGCTTTACGGTGCTCATGAGTACGGTTCAGGCGGCGGTAACCACGTGCGTGACGCATTTTGATAGTCCTTTTGATCTGCGTTTTTGCTTTGTCAGGCAGCGGATGCGTGTCAGCTGCTCACCTTGGGGCAGATGCCCATGTCGTCCCCGGCAGGCCCGGGCATTGAAGAGGAGGGCCAAGGCCCTCCTCAAAACTTTTAGAAGCTGTCTTCGAACTTCTTGGCCAGATCTTCGATGTTGTCCGGCGGCCAGTCCTCGACATCCATGCCAAGGTGCAGGCCCATGCCCGACAGCACTTCCTTGATCTCGTTCAGCGACTTGCGGCCGAAGTTCGGCGTGCGCAGCATCTCTGCTTCGGTCTTCTGGATCAGGTCGCCGATGTAGACGATGTTGTCGTTCTTCAGGCAGTTTGCCGAACGCACCGACAGTTCCAGCTCGTCCACTTTCTTCAGCAGAAGCGGGTTGAACTCCAGACCGTCGTCCTCGTCCTGACGGCCAGCCGATTCCGGCTCGTCGAAGTTGACGAAGATGCCCAGCTGATCCTGCAGGATGCGGGCGGCATAGGCCACAGCATCGTCAGGCGTGATGGAACCATCGGTCTCCACCTTCATGGTCAGCTTGTCATAGTCCAGAACCTGACCTTCGCGGGTCGGCTGAACGTCATAGGAGACCTTCTTGACCGGCGAATAGATCGCGTCGATCGGAATCAGGCCGATCGGTGCGTCTTCCGGCTTGTTCTTCTCTGCCGAGACATAGCCTTTGCCAGTGTTCACGGTCAGTTCCATGAACAGGTCGGCGCCGTCGTCCAGGTGGCAGACAACGTGATCGCGGTTCAGAACCTCGATGCCGGCGGTTTCGGCAATGTCGCCAGCGGTGACAACTGCCGGACCCTTGGCATTGATCGACAGGCGCTTGGGGCCTTCGACTTCCATGCGCAGGGACACGCCCTTGAGGTTCAGGATGATGTCGGTCACGTCTTCGCGGACACCCGCAACAGACGAGAATTCATGCAGGACGTTGTCGATCTGCACGCTGGTGATGGCGGCGCCTTGCAGCGAGCTCATCAGCACGCGACGCAGCGCGTTGCCCAGGGTCAGGCCGAAACCGCGTTCCAGCGGCTCTGCAACGACAGTTGCCTGACGTGCAGGATCATTGCCCGGCTTCACTTCCAGCTGTGCCGGCTTGATCAGCTCTGCCCAGTTCTTATGGATCATGCGTTCCCTCCATTCCTGTCCTTGCCCCATGTCCAGAAGGCCAAGGACGCCCGAGGTTTAAATGACGCACTGAGGCCCTGCGAATCAAGCGGGGCCCCAGCAAAAAATCGAATTAGACGCGACGGCGCTTCGGCGGGCGGCAGCCGTTGTGCGCGATCGGGGTCACATCACGGATCGAGGTGATGTTGAAGCCAACCGCAGCCAGTGCGCGCAGAGCCGATTCACGGCCAGAGCCGGGGCCCTGAACTTCGACTTCCAGCGTCTTCACACCGTGATCCTGTGCCTTCTTGCCTGCATCTTCTGCAGCCATCTGAGCGGCATAGGGGGTGGATTTCCGCGAACCCTTGAAACCCATGGTGCCAGCAGACGACCAAGCGATCGCATTGCCCTGCACGTCAGAGATCAGGATTTTGGTGTTGTTGAACGACGAGTTCACATGCGCAACACCGGTTGCGATGTTCTTACGCTCTTTTTTCTTAACGCGCGTTTTATCACGTGCCATTGATCAAACCCTCCCTTACTTCTTCTTACCAGCGATGGCCTTTGCGGGGCCTTTGCGAGTGCGAGCGTTGGTGTGGGTACGCTGACCGCGGACCGGCAGATTGCGGCGGTGGCGCAGGCCACGGTAGCAGCCCAGATCCATCAGGCGTTTGATGTTCATGGTCACTTCACGGCGCAGGTCGCCTTCGACGGTGTAGTTGGCGTCGATGTGCTCGCGCACGGCCAGAACTTCAGCGTCGGACAGTTCGTTCACACGACGGGTTGCGTCGATGCCAACAGCTTCGCAGATGGCTTTCGCCGAAGTGTTGCCGATACCGGTGATGTAGGTGAGGGCGATGGGAACCCGCTTTGCAGTCGGGATGTTAACGCCGGCAATACGTGCCACGTGTCACTTTCCTTTTCGTTGCGGTTCCGTAGCTCCGGAACCTTTTTTCACAACACTTGACCGTGGCAGTGTGGCCAGAGGGTCCAGCATCTCGAGGCGGTGAGGCAGACAGACGAATCCATCCGCCGGGAATCATTCCCAGAAGGGATGGGGGTACCTAGGGGGAATTGATTGTCGCGTCAACAGGCATGGCGCACATTGCCGCCAAGACAGCAAACCTCCTGCGCATCAGAATGTAGCCAACGTCAAAGGCTTTGGCTAAGCTGACTAAAACAGTAGGAGAAGGTGATTGATGGTTACAAGGCTTCTTTACAAATCCAAAGCGGCATTTCCGCCCTATTCAGTTGTAGATGTCGACATCCTACGGCAAGCCGCGCCCCAAAACAGCGAAAACAGCATCTCTGGTTTTTTGGTGCGCAGCGGCTGGGATTACCTGCAGATTTTGGAAGGGCCTGAGCCACACATCCGATCCCTTGCTGCCAGAATCCGGGAAGATAAGCGACATTTTGGATTTCATGAGATACTGCAGGACGAAACAACAGAACGCAGTTTCGTCGATTGGTCGATGGGCTACCTGGATCTTTCCGGCGGTAAGAGCTGGCTGACGAAAACGCTACCGGACCTGACTTGCGACAGCAGTGATGACATCAAACAGACGACCTTGATCGAGCTGAAACGCACAGCTCTAGAACAAGAAAGGCGACTGTAAAGCCGCCTCCCCGAAGTTCGCAAGGTTGCACAGCGGCTTATTCGCCCATGATCCAGGCCATGTCCTTGCGGACGGTCTCGATCGAAGCCAGACCGTCCAGGCGCTGCAGGCTGCCCTTGGCGTAGTAGTAGCCGATCAGCGGCGAGGTCTTTTTGTAGTATTCCATCAGGCGGGTCTTGAGGCTGTCCTCATTGTCGTCCGCCCGGCGCTTTACGTCGGTGCTGCCGCAGTTGGTGCAATTGCCATCCGCAGGCCAGGGTTTGGTCTGGTCGTGATACACCTCGCCGCAGCCGCCGCAAGTGGAGCGGCCAGTGACGCGGGCAACCAGTGCCTCGTCATCGACCTGCATCTCGATCACCGCGTCGAGCTTGTAGCCCATCTCATCCAGCAGCTTGGCCAGCGCGTCGGCCTGGGCCAGAGTGCGCGGGAAACCGTCAAAGATGAAACCGCCCTCGGCACCTTCCCGCAGTTTCTCGCGGATCAGGCCGATGACGATCTGGTCGGTGACCAGCTTGCCTTCGGCCATGATGGCGGCAACTTTCTTGCCCATTTCGGTGCCGGAAGTCTGGGCATCCCGCAGCATGTCACCGGTGCTGAGCTGCACCATGCCGCGAGATTCAACCAGGTAGCGCGCTTGCGTACCTTTGCCCGCGCCAGGCGGGCCAAGGAGGATAATGTTGGTCATCGGCGAGAGGGTCCCCGTTTTGTCCGTTTCTTGTTGCGCCCGCGCAGCTGGCTCTTCTCGATAAGGCCCTCATACTGATGCGCAAGGAGGTGGCTTTGCACCTGCTGGATTGTGTCCATAGTGACGGATACCACAATCAGAACGGACGTGCCGCCAAAATATACCGGGATGGCGAATTGGCCGCGGAGCACCTCTGGCAGGAGGCAGACCAGCGCCAGGTAACCGGAGCCCAGGACCAGGATGCGGTTCACAACATATTCGATGTATTCCGCAGTCTTTTTGCCGGGACGGATACCAGGAACAAAGCCGTTCTGGTTCTTGAGGTTATTCGCCACGTCATCCGGTTTGAAGGAAACGTTGAACGTGTAGAAATAGGCAAAGAACACGATCATCGCGACGAAGAACAACAGATACAGCGGCTGGCCGGGGCCGAAGTTGGCCAGCAGCCAGGACATCACCGGACCGGTCGCAGCACCGGAGGAGAACGCAGAGATGGTGGTCGGCAGCAGCAACAGCGAGGAGGCAAAGATCGCCGGGATCACGCCCGCCGGGTTCACCTTGACCGGCAGATGCGAGGAGCCGCCGTCATAGACCTTCATGCCGACCTGGCGACGCGGGTACTGGATGTGGATCTTGCGCAGCGCGCGTTCCATGAACACCACAAACATGATCACTGCAATCACCATCAGGATCACCCCGATGATCACGGCAGGGCTGATGGCGCCGGACCGGCCAGAGGCAAAGAACTGCGCAATCGAGGCCGGGACCTCGGCAATGATGCCGACAAAGATGATCAGCGAGATGCCGTTGCCGATGCCACGCTGGGTGATCTGCTCGCCCAGCCACATCAGGAACATGGTGCCCCCCACTAGGGTGATCATGCAGGCCATGCGGAAATACATGCCCGGATCAGTGGCCAGATCGCCCTGCTCCAGCGACACCGCCAGCCCATAGGCCTGCGCAGTCGCCAGCGCCACGGTGCCGTAGCGGGTGTACTGGTTGATCTTCTTACGGCCCTGCTCGCCCTCTTTCTTGATTTGCTCAAGCGAAGGCACCATCGAGGTCAGAAGCTGAACGATAATGGAGGCGGAGATATAGGGCATGATGCCAAGGGCAAAGATCCCCATGCGGCCAAGCGCGCCGCCGGTGAACATCGACACCATGCCGCCGATGCCCTGACCTGCCTGTTCCATGAACTGGCGCAGGGCGTCTGCGTCAATGCCGGGAACCGGAATGAAGGTGCCCAGGCGGTAGACGATCAATAGGCCGATAGTGAACAGGATGCGGTTGCGCAGATCCGTGGCTTTGCCAAGGGCCGCCCAGCTGGTGTTCGCCGCCATTTGTTCTGCTGCTGATACCATGAAAAGGTCTCTTCTTTAGCGGAAACGCCGCCCGGAACCGTTTTCCGGCTCGGGCGGCGTCATGGGAAAACTCGAGAGCTTATGTAAGCGGCATTGGCGCCGCTCACAAGCGCTTACTCTGCGGCGGCTGCGTTTGCCGCGGTCAGAGAGCCGCCAGCCTTGGCTACGGCCTCAACAGCGGCCTTGGAGGCGCCGGTGACCGCGATGGTTGCCTTGGCAGTGATTTCGCCTTTGGCCAGGACGCGGATGCCGTCCAGCTTGCGACGTACCAGGCCGGATGCAATCAGCGAATCTTCGGTGATGCTGCCTGCGTCCAGTTTGCCTGCGTCGATGAATTTCTGGATCAGGCCCAGGTTCACAACGGCGTATGCCTTGCGGTTCGGCTTGTTGAAGCCGCGCTTGGGCAGACGTTGGTACAAAGGCATCTGACCGCCTTCGTAGCCATTGATCGAAACACCCGAGCGGGATTTCTGACCTTTGATACCACGGCCACCCATTTTGCCTTTGCCGGAACCGGGGCCACGGGCCACACGGGTACGTTTCTTGGCGGCGCCAGGATTGTCGCTGAGTTCGTGAAGTTTCATGTCGCTTCTCCTTGCCGGATGTGGCCCCCGAAGCGAGACGGGCCAACCGCGGCTTTTCTTGATTGGTGATTCCATGGCGCAGAACGCCACCGGGGGGCGTATAGACGGGTTGAGGAATAGGATCAAGGCTAGGCTTTCACTGATGCTCTTAGCACAAAGAACTCAGGACGCATTACTCGTTATTGATTTCCTTGCCTTCAGCCCGAAGTTCTTCAATCGCTTGATCCAACAAAGCGTGAAAGTGTTCCACAATAGACGTAGTGGCGACCAGTTGTTCGCCTACAGTCAAGTTTTGCCTATGGAGCAGTGCAATCACCTCATCCCATTTGTTAAGGGCCGCAAAGGAAGAACTGGCAGAAATGCTCGCATTGCAGTCAACTACTGTTTGCTTAACAACGGCAATGTCTTGATCAAGTTTGTCGAAATACCTCTCACAACTGTGCAAAGCTTCCACATCATTCGGCATATGTACCATAAGAGTTTTGGTAAGTTTAACACGCTCTAACTTTTGAAAGCTGTCCAATCGAAGAAGTTTTGCCTCGACTTCAGCGTTCAGCCGGAATGCTTCGGAACGGCGGTCACTAACCTTCTCTGATCGCCTGGCACCTAGTCCGAGGGCTGTCAGCAGGGCGGAAAGAACGTCCATATGAATACCAAAGTTGAGATCTTTCTATCAAAAGAACTATGCATTTTTGTGGCAGAAAACTCCAGTGGGCTTAACCATTGAACCTTCCTGCCCCGCCAAGGCCCCTGCCCTGCCGGTTGCACATCTTGCCGCCTGTTACTCTGTGTCCGTTCCGCTGCTGGCCGTCCGTTAAAGGGTGGCGGCGCCGCCGGGGTGGAGATGGGATGGGGGTGACCCCATGCGAATACGCGTATCGCGCGCTCCGGGTGCCAGACCGGAGCCCTGTTCCAGGTGCCGGGGGTGTCAGGCCCGGCGGGTGATCATGACCGGGGATGATATTGCCAGAGGTGGGTTAAGGCGCCGTAGGCGGTGCGTACGGTGGAGGCGCAACGGTCTGACGACCCCGGTTTTGAAGATCAAGTAGGGCAGTGCACAGCCTGTCAGCCGGGCGGTGTTTTCTTGCTCAGGAAACAAAAAGCGCCCCCGCCGGATGGCAGGGGCGCTTTCGGGCCGGGCTTTCGAAGAGGGAGGAGGATCCGTCAGCCGGCCGGAGAAATTACTTGCCGTAGACGTGCTCGCGGGCGACGCCGGGGATGGCGCAGCGGCTGAGCCCGATGTCGGCCAGATCGCGGGCCGAGAGCGCGCGCAGGGCGTATACGGTTGCCCTGTATTCGCGCCGCAGCTGCCAGTTCCGGTAGAGGCCGGAGGCCATGCTCAGGAAACGGGTGACGAGACCAGCCGATGCTGGTGTGGAAAGAGTTGAATATGCCATTGTTCTTGTTCCTTCGCTGCGCTGCCAGACTGTGCCTCTGGCGCGCCGCTTGATGTGTTCGTCTGAAGTGAACCGGAGATAAGGATGGCGGCGCAGCTGTACAACGGATGCTACGGTCTGGCGGCTATGCAGCGGGCGCATAACACAACTGCGTGAGAGATCCTGCCCTGCGCCAAGAGAAAACGCCCCTGCCCGGCAGGGGCAGAGGCGCTTTGGCCCGGGCAACAAGAGGAGGAGGAGAGGAGCGCCCGGGAGAAAAGGAATTCTTAGCCGTAGACGTGCCGGCGCGCGATGTCACCAATGTCGCAGCGGCGGACGCCGATGTCATACAGCTCGTGATCGGTCAGCGCGTCCAGTTCTTTGAACGTCTGCTGGAAGTCGCGGGCCTTCATCCAGGAGACGACAACACCGGCAAAGGCTGCGTGGATGCGGGCGGTCAGGGAAACGCCGGCCGGAGCGGAAATAACATGTGCCATCATTAAGATCCTTGTACTGGCGGGCCGGGCCTATTCCCGGCTGTCCGTGTTTGGTCTGTTGTTGTGGCATCGAAATAGGCTCGGCGCCTGAGTCGTACAACTGACGGTTCGGACTGCCCGCTATGCAAGCCATGCAAGGGGCCTTGCCAGAAGGTTAACCGCCCTGCCGCAGAACCCGCCCCTTGTTCCGGCAGGATTGTCAAAACGAAAAACGCCCCCGGTTTCCCGGAGGCGCTTTCCAAAGTCTGCATCAAAAGAGGCTTAGTCGCGCTCTTCGATGATCTGAACCATATGCGGGATCGAGTTGACCATGCCGCGGACCGAAGGAGTATCCTCCAGCTCACGGGTCTTGTGCATCTTGTTCAGGCCCAGGCCGACCAGGGTCGCGCGCTGTTTGGCGGGGCGGCGGATCGGAGAACCGATCTGCTTGACGACAATAGTTTTTGCCATGTGTCTCTACTCCTTACGCTTCAGCTTCGGCAGCTGCCGGTGCTTCGTCCCGCTTGGGCAGGATGTCAGCAACCTTTTTGCCGCGACGCTGAGCCACAGACCGCGGGCTCTGCTCTTTGGACAGGCCGTTGATGGTGGCGCGGATCATGTTGTAGGGGTTCTGCGAACCGATCGACTTCGAAACAACATCTTTGACGCCGAGCATTTCGAAGACAGCACGCATCGGACCACCTGCGATGATACCGGTACCTTCAGGCGCGGTCCGCATCACCACCTTGCCGGCGCCGTGGCGGCCGGACATGTCGTGGTGCAGGGTGCGGCCTTCTTTCAGCGGCACGCGGATCATCTGGCGCTTGGCCTGCTCGGTCGCCTTGCGGATCGCCTCGGGCACTTCTTTCGCCTTGCCCTTGCCAAAGCCGACGCGGCCTTTCTGGTCGCCAACGACAACCAGAGCTGCAAAGCCAAAGCGCTTGCCGCCTTTTACGGTTTTGGACACGCGGTTGATCGCGACCAAGCGATCTGCGAATTCCGGTGTCTCTTCACGGTCGCGGCGCGGGCCGCGGCGGTTTTCACGTTCTGCCATCAGGCATTCCTTTCATAGGGCGCAGTCCGGTAAGACGGGGGCGCCTGTTCTGTCAATCCTTGGTGAGAACCGGCCCGAAGGCCGGTCTCCCGGATCATCGGGGCAGCCCCAAAAGGCTGCCCGCATGGGATTTAGATCTTCAGGCCGCCTTCACGCGCAGCGTCGGCCAGAGCCTTCACCTTGCCGTGGAACAGGAAGCCGCCGCGGTCGAAGTAGGCTTCGCTCACGCCAGCCGCTTTTGCGCGCTCGGCGATCACTGCACCCACTTTGGTTGCCGCTTCGATGTTGTTCTTGCCGACAACACCGAGATCTTTTTCCAGGGTCGACGCCGCTGCCAGAGTCACGCCGCGCAGATCGTCGATCAGTTGAACAGAGATGTTCTTGTTCGAACGGTGCACGGACAGACGCGGACGGCCTGCGTTCACTTTGCGAAGCTTGTTCCGGACGCGCAGCCGGCGCTTCAGAAACAGGGTACGTTTGCTGTTTGCCATTTTGCTGGTCCTTACTTCTTCTTGCCTTCCTTGCGGAAGATAAACTCGCCCTTGTAGCGGATGCCTTTGCCTTTGTAGGGCTCGGGACGGCGCCAGTCGCGGATTTTCGCCGCCACTTCGCCCACCTGCTGCTGGTCGATACCTTCCACAACGATTTCGGTCTGCTTCGGCGCGGTGATGGTGACACCTTCCGGAGCGATGAAATCAACGTCGTGGCTGTAACCCAGGTTCAGCTTCAGGGTGTTGCCCTGCATCTGAGCCCGGTAACCCACACCCTGGATTTCAAGCTCTTTCTTGAAGCCCTGGGTCACGCCGGTCACGAGGTTTGCCACCTGAGTGCGGGACATGCCCCACTGCTGACGGGCACGCTTGGACTTGCCGCGCGGCTCGATGGTGACAACGTTGTCGTTCACGGTCAGAGTGACGTCGTCGGTTGCGGTGAAGGTGCGGGCGCCTTTCGGGCCTTTCACTTCGATGGTCTGGCCGGACACGGCAGCGGACACGCCGCTGGGCAGTTCGACCGGTTTTTTACCAATACGGGACATCTGCGAGGCCTCCTTAGAAGACGGTGCAGAGCACTTCGCCGCCAACGTTGGCTGCGCGTGCGCTTGCGTCCGACATCACACCCTTGGGGGTGGAGACAATCGACACGCCCAGGCCCTGACGGACCGACGGGATGTCATTGACGCCCATGTAAACGCGGCGGCCGGGCTTGGAAACCCGCTTGAGCTCGCGAATAACAGGTTCGCCGTCGAAGTATTTCAGGCTGATTTCGATGGCCGGGTGACCATTTTCACCAGTCATCTTCTCATAACCGCGGATGTAGCCCTCGTCTGCCAGCACGTCCAGCACCCATGCCCGCAGCTTGGAAGCCGGGGTCATGACGGTGGATTTGCCGCGCATCTGAGAGTTACGGATACGGGTGAGCATATCGCCGATAGGATCGTTCATATCTGTCTCTCCCTTACCAGCTCGATTTCACCAGGCCGGGGATCTGACCAGCAGACCCCAGCTCGCGCAGCGCAATACGGCTGACCTTCAGCTTACGGTAGTAAGCGTGGGGACGGCCGGTGAGCTGGCAGCGGTTGTGAAGACGGGTTGCCGACGAGTTGCGCGGCAGTTTCGCCAGTTTCAGGCGCGCCTTGAAGCGCTCTTCCATCGGGCGGCTTTCGTCTTTCGCGATTTCTTTCAGCTCGGCACGCTTTGCGGCGTATTTTGCCACCAGGCGTTCGCGCTTCTTCTCGCGTTCGATCATGCTTTTCTTAGCCATGTCTCTATCCTTCCCGCGCTCAGCTGTTGAAGGGCATGTTGAAAGCTTTCAACAGCGCCTTTGCTTCCGCGTCGGTTTTCGCGGTGGTGGCGATCACGATGTCCATGCCCCAGGCTTCGTCGATTTTATCAAAATCGATTTCCGGGAACACGATGTGCTCTTTCAGACCCATGGCATAGTTGCCGCGGCCGTCGAAAGAGGTGCCCGAAACGCCGCGGAAGTCGCGGATACGGGGCATCGCAATGGTGGTCAGACGATCCAGGAATTCGTACATCCGGTCGCCGCGCAGGGTCACCTTGGCGCCCATCGGCATGCCTTCGCGAACGCGGAAGCCGGCGATGGAGTTCTTGGCCACGGTGGTCAGAGCCTTCTGGCCCGCGATTGCGGTCAGGTCAGCCTGTGCGGATTTGGCTTTCTTGCTGTCTTTGACAGCAGCGCGGCCACAGCCGATGTTCAGAACGATTTTCTCCAGCTTGGGGAGCATCATGTCGTTCTTATAGCCGAATTCCTCTTTCAGAGCGCCACGGATGGTCTCTTTGTAGAGGGTCTTCAGGCGCGGGGTGTAGGTTGCTGCGTCAGCCATCAGACAGTCTCCCCGGTGGTTTTCGCAAAGCGGACCTTCTTGCCGTCTTCCTCGCGGAAGCCGACGCGGGTTGCTTTGCCGTTGGAGTCCAGCAGTGCCAGGTTCGACATGTCGATCGGCAGCGCTTTGGGCAGACGGCCGCCCTGTTCGTTTTGCGACTGGCGGGTGTGGCGGATCGCCATGTTCACGCCGTCGACGATGGCCTTGCCGGCTTTCGGGTCAACAGAGGCGATGGTGCCTTCTTTGCCCTTGTCACGGCCTGACAGCACGATGACCTTATCGCCTTTGCGGAGTTTAGCAGCCATTGTTACAGCACCTCCGGAGCAAGCGAGATGATCTTCATGAAGTTTTTCGCGCGCAGTTCACGAACAACCGGGCCAAAGATACGGGTACCAACCGGCTCGTTGTTGTTGTTCAGGATAACGGCTGCGTTCCGGTCAAAACGGATTGCAGTGCCGTCTTCGCGGCGGACTTCTTTGGCGGTGCGTACGACAACGGCCTTGCGGACGTCGCCTTTTTTCACGCGGCCGCGCGGGATGGCTTCCTTGACCGAGACGACGATGATGTCGCCTACGGATGCGTATTTACGCTTGGAGCCACCCAGAACCTTGATGCACTGAACTCGGCGAGCGCCGGAGTTGTCAGCAACATCCAGATTTGTTTGCATCTGGATCATGTGGTTTCTCCCGACCTATGGGGCGCCGATGCGTGGCGTGATCCCCCAGGGTTTCGACTTTGCTTTTCAGCCCAGTCGCCAGGAGTCTCGAATGAGACTCTTAGGCTTCCAGAACTTCCCAGCGTTTCGTTTTCGATTTCGGCGCGCATTCGATGATGCGTACAGAGTCGCCGATCTTGAAAGCGTTCTTTTCATCGTGAGCCCGGTATTTCTTGGACTTACGGATGGTTTTCTTCAGAACCGGATGCGTAAAGCGGCGCTCAACGGAAACGGTGACGGTCTGTGCGTTTGCGTCGGAGGTCACGACGCCAGACAGGATACGTTTGGGCATTCGAGTAGCTCCTTATTCAGCTGCAGCTGCAGCTTTTTCGTTCAGGATGGTCTTGACGCGTGCAGCATTGCGGCGGGCCGCCTTGATGCCTGCGGTCGATTCCAGCTGACCGGTTGCCTGCTGAAAACGCAGGTTGAAGCTCTCTTTTTTCAGGGATGCGAGGGCGTCGCGGAGTTCATCCACGGTTTTCTCGCGCAGATCATTGGCGTTCATCGCCTTTGTTCCTTGTCCAAAGCACCAGAAGGCCCCGAGGGTCACCTTGTTACCTGGTGGGTTATGTCAAACCGCACCCAGCGGCACGGCAAAAAAGAATCACCCGACCCTGATCCGAGGCGGATTAGGGACAAGCGATGGGTCCCTATAGAGGAGATGGGACACAGGGGCAAGGGTAAGGTTGCAGGGCGAGGACTGCGCGTTTGCCCCCATGGCGATGGCGGGCAAATGGTGCTAGCCAGCCCGCAATTCACCGCACCACAAGGAACAAGGCAATGATCCAGCCGACCGCATTTTTCAAAGACAACCTGCAGCTTCTGCCACCGATCGAGGGGCTGGCCGGCATTGAACTTCTGGATGGCTCCCAGACTGTTGTGGCCCATATCGACAACATTCCCGGCAAACAGGGGTCGCTGGCGGTGTATCAGTATCTGGCACAGACCTTTGATGCGCTGACTGCAGAGGCCGCTTCCCACGGCATCGCCGTTTTTGCGGAACACACAGAAGACGCCAGAAACCGCCCTGGCGCACATCCAAACATCGACCTGCTGCTGGGCATTATCGACGGCGGCGCACCTTTGACGATCCAACTGATAATGAACTGACCCCGCGCGGCAGATCCGGCTCTGCAACGGGATCTGCCGCCTTAGCCATGGTGCCTGCCCTGTTCACCCTGCTTCCCACCTTGATCCACTACGGTTTTCATTTCCTCGCCCCTTTCGCCCTGGCGCGCCTTTTCTTTGGACGCAAGCGCTGGCTGATGGCCGCCGGGCTGATGATCCTGGCGAATGCGATTGACGCCGACCACCTGCTGGCGACGCCGGTCTTCGACCCGAACCGCTGCAGCCTCGGCTTTCACCCGTTGCACTCAGGGCTGGCTGCTGCTGCCTACACTGCAGCGCTGCTGGTACCGAACTGGAAAATCCGCGCGTTGGCGCTGGGTGCCCTGTGGCATCTGGCAACCGACGGGCTGGACTGCATCATACAGGGGACGTGGTAAGGGGAGACCAGGCTTTCAGGGCTCCGCCCGTTCGGCCCTCAATCGCTCCCCCGGAGCGATTGCCGCTTTGCGGACCGGGCCTCACTCCCACCGGTAATTGAAGCTCACCGAAATCCGCTCTTCCTCTGCCATGTTCAGCGGCACCTCGTGGCGGATGAAGCTTTCCCACAGCAGCACATCGCCCACAGCAGGCGACTGATAGACAAAGGTCTTCAGCTCCTGCCGACAGTCCTTCACCCGTGGCGGGTGCGCCATCATCATCGCATGGCGCGGGTCTTCCAGTTTCAACGCCGAGGCCCCCTCGGGCATCGACACATAGGTTGTGCCAGAGATCACCGAATGCGGGTGGATGTGGCTGGCGTGGGTGCCGCCCTCGGGCAGGATATTGATCCACAGATCCTCCAGCACCAGCTTGCGGCCATCCAGATCCAGCTCCAGATCCCGGGCAAAGCCTGCCACATGCAGATCCAGCGATTTCACCAGATCCGCAAAGATGGGGAACCGCCAGGGCAGATCCGTCAGCGACGCATAGGAGGTATAGCCAGGATAGCCGTTCTCCTCGCACCAGTCCTGGCCCGCGTCGTCGTCACCGGCGATCACAAGGCAGGAGTTTTCCAGTTCCTGCGCGTCAACAGAAGGTCCGTGTTCGGACAGTTGCGCGCGGTAGAGGCGGGTCACGAAGAGCGAGTCAATCTGGGCCATGCGGCCCTGATACTCCAGCTGCCCCGCCTTGGCGAGACAGTTCCTCCCGGCAGACCCTGCTTCTTTCTGGTTGCAAATCCCCCGGGGGAGCCGCCAGCGGCGGCGGGGGCAGAGCCCCCGGGCTTCCTGCAACAAAAACCCCCCGCTGATTGCTCAGCGAGGGGTTTGATTTTCAGGACCGGATGCGCCCCTGCCGCATTTGCAAAAGCAACTGCAGCTGGCCTGCACACGGCGGCAAAGCCGCCGCTTACCAGTCTTCGCGGACCACGACGCGGGTCTTGACCGGCAGCTTCATCGCAGCAAGGCGCAGAGCCTCGCGGGCGATTTCATCGCTGACGCCATCGATCTCGAACATCACGCGGCCGGGCTTCACTTTGCAGGCCCAGTAATCCACGGAACCCTTACCTTTACCCATACGAACTTCGACGGGCTTGGAGGTAACAGGGGTATCCGGGAAGATGCGGATCCAGACACGACCCTGACGCTTCATGTGGCGGGTCATGGCACGACGGGCAGCCTCGATCTGGCGTGCAGTCACACGCTCAGGGGTGGTTGCCTTCAGGCCATAGGTGCCGAAGTTCAGGTCCGAGCCGCCTTTTGCCAGGCCGTGAATCCGGCCCTTGTGCATTTTGCGGAATTTAGTGCGCTTTGGCTGAAGCATCTCAAATCCTCCTTAGCGACGACCGCCACCAGCACCACGAGGTGCAGGGCCGTCCTGGATTTCCTGTGCTTTACGGTCACGCGCCGCAGGATCGTGTTCCATGATCTCGCCTTTGAAGATCCAGGTTTTGATCCCGATGATGCCATAGGCAGTCTTGGCTTCGACGTGTGCGTAATCGATGTCGGCACGCAGGGTGTGCAGCGGCACGCGGCCCTCACGGTACCATTCGGTACGTGCGATTTCCGCACCGCCGAGACGGCCCGCAACGTTCACGCGGATACCCAGGGCACCCATGCGCATGGCGTTCTGCACGGCGCGCTTCATGGCACGGCGGAAGGAGACGCGGCGCTCCAGCTGCTGTGCGATGGACTCGCCGACCAGAGCAGCGTCGAGTTCCGGCTTGCGGACTTCAACGATGTTCAGGTGCAGTTCGCTGTCGGTGATGTTCGCCAGCTTCTTGCGCAGGGTTTCGATGTCTGCGCCTTTCTTGCCGATGATCACGCCCGGACGCGCAGTGTGAATGGTCACACGGCACTTCTTGTGAGGGCGCTCGATGATCACACGGGCGATACCAGCCTGCTTGCACTCATCCTTGATGAAATCACGGATCTTGATGTCTTCCAGCAGAAGATCACCGAAATCCTTGGTGTCGGCGTACCAACGGCTGTCCCAGGTGCGGTTCACCTGCAGGCGCATGCCGATCGGATTAACTTTGTTACCCATTAGGCTTGCTCCTCAACTTGACGCACCTTGATGGTGATCTCCGCGAACGGCTTCAGGATTTTGCCGAACCGGCCACGGGCACGCGGACGGCCGCGTTTCATGGTCAGGTTCTTGCCAACCCATGCCTCGGCGACGATCAGTTCATCGACGTCCAGGTTGTGGTTGTTCTCAGCATTCGCGATGGCGGACTGAAGGCATTTCTTCACGTCCTGCGCGATCCGCTTGTTGGAGAAAGTCAGGTCGGTCAAAGCCTTCTCAACTTTCTTGCCACGGATCATCTGAGCCACCAGGTTCAGTTTCTGCGGGGAGGTACGGAGCATGCGCAGTTTTGCCATTGCTTCGTTGTCTGCCACGCGGCGGGGATTCTTTTCCTTACCCATGACTTACTTCCGCTTCGCTTTTTTGTCTGCGGCGTGGCCATAATAGGTGCGGGTCGGCGAGTATTCACCGAACTTCTGACCGATCATGTCTTCCGAGACGTTGACTGGGATGTGCTTTTTGCCGTTGTAGACACCAAAGGTCAGACCGACAAACTGCGGCAGGATGGTGGAACGGCGCGACCAGATCTTGATCACTTCATTGCGGCCCGATTCACGCGCTGCTTCGGCCTTTTTCAGGACATAAGCATCAACGAAGGGGCCTTTCCATACGGAACGTGCCATGGATTAGCGGCCTTTCTTCTTGGCGTGACGCGAGCGGACGATAAGCTTCTGCGACGCCTTGTTCTTGTTGCGGGTCCGTTTGCCTTTGGTCGGTTTGCCCCAGGGGGTAACCGGATGGCGGCCACCGGAGGTCCGGCCTTCACCACCACCGTGCGGGTGGTCGATCGGGTTCATGACGACACCACGCACAGAAGGACGCTTGCCCTTGTGGCGCATACGGCCGGCTTTACCAAAGTTCTGATTCGAGTTGTCGGGGTTCGACACGGCACCAACGGTGGCCATGCATTCCTGACGCACCAGGCGCAGTTCACCCGAGGACAGGCGGATCTGAGCGTAACCGCCGTCACGGCCAACGAATTGAGCGTAAGTACCGGCTGCACGGGCGATCTGGCCGCCTTTGCCGGGCTTCATTTCGATGTTGTGAACGATGGTACCGATCGGCATGCCCGAGAACGGCATTGCGTTGCCCGGCTTGATGTCTGCCTTTGCGGAGGCGATGACCTGATCGCCGACTGCCAGACGCTGCGGAGCCAGGATATAGGCCTGCTCGCCGTCGTCATACTTCACCAGAGCGATGAAGGCAGTACGGTTGGGGTCATATTCAATGCGCTCGACGGTTGCGGCGACATCAAATTTATTCCGTTTGAAGTCAACAATCCGGTAGAGACGCTTTGCGCCGCCGCCGCGGCGGCGGGAAGTAATCCGTCCGGTGTTGTTCCGGCCGCCCGATTTGGTCAGACCCTCAGTGAGAGACTTGACCGGACGCCCTTTCCAAAGCTCCGAACGGTCGATCAGAACCAGCCCACGCTGGCCCGGCGTCGTCGGCTTATACGACTTAAGTGCCATGCTTTCTGTCTTCCGTTTAGCGTGCCAGGCCTTAGGTTCTTGTCTTTGGCCCAGCTATGTTAAAAGCCCCCTGCCCGTTTGTTTCCATAGGAAACGCCCTACTAAGGTGGCCGTGTTGTAGGGCCCCGAAGGTCCCCGAGTTCGTGTATCCTGACAAACGTAACAACCCCGGAAACGAATCCGGGGTCTTCAGGATGGATGGCGTTTAGCAGAGTCGCCGGAAGGTGGCAATGACTGAGTTCAGCCCCTTTGCGGCTGGTTCCGCCAGACCTTCCCCCGGCTCCTGCGGGCATCTGCCTGCGTAAGCACAGCCAAGCCCGGAACCTGTGAACAGTGCAGCCGCAGAGCCTCCCGCGCGCCGCGCCGGTGGCCTGCCGTCAGTTCGCCCCCTGGGCCGCCTCGTTCGGGCGGTAGTAGTCGCGGTACCAGTCTACAAAGGCGGCAACCCCGGTTTCCACATCCGTCTTCGGAGCATAGCCAGTAAGGGATTTCAGCAGGCTGGCATCCGCCCATGTGGCAGGCACATCCCCTGCCTGCATCGGCATCATGTTACGCACCGCCGGAAGACCGGTGGCTTTCTCGATGGCGGCAATGAAGTCCGTAAGCTGAACAGAATCCGAATTGCCGATATTGACCACCCGGTGCGGCGCCACCGGTGACAGGCTGTCCCCTTCGGGCACCTGGCCATCGGCCGGCCGCTCCGGCACCGCATCCAGCAGAAGGCGGATCGCCTCGACCAGATCGGCGACATAGGTAAAGTCGCGTTTCATGTCGCCGTGATTGTAGACGTCGATCGGCTTGCCTTCGAGGATCGCCTTAGTGAATTTGAACAGCGCCATGTCCGGCCGGCCCCAAGGTCCATAGACGGTGAAGAAGCGGAACATCGTGACCGGCAGATCAAACAGATGCGCGTAGGAATGCGCCATGTTTTCAGTGGCCTTCTTGGTCGCCGCATAAAAGGACATCTGGTGGTCAGCCCGCTGGTCCTCCCGGTACGGCATCCGGGTGTTGGCACCATAGGCCGAGGACGTCGACGCCAGCAGCATGTGTTTGGGCGGATACGCCCGAGCCGCTTCCAGAACCTCAAAAGACCCAACCAGATTGCTTTCAAGATAGGACCGCGGGTTTTCGATCGAGTAGCGCACCCCGGCCTGAGCCGCCAGGTGAACCACATAGTCGAAACGATGTGCCTTAAAGAGCTCCATGACAAGGCCGGGTTCTTCGACCTTGCCGGTGACAGGGGTGAAATTCTCCCCACCAGGCGCCGCTGCCAACATGGCGTGGCGGGCGTCTTTCAAGGAGACGTCGTAATAATCCGTCAGGGCATCCAGCCCCACGACGCGGTATCCATGCGCCAGCAGCAATTTGCTGAGATGATACCCTATAAAGCCAGCCGAGCCGGTGATCAGAACGGTTTGCACGTTGGTTTTCCCTATCCTTAAGCCCGGGCTGGTTCGACCGGTTTCAATTACCGCCAAAGAGATCGCGGGTGAAGACCTTGTCTTCGACGTCCCGGATCTCGTCGGTCAGGCGGTTGGCCACGATCAGATCGCAGTTATCCTTAAAATACTGCAGGTCCCGCACCACACGGGAGCGGAAGAAGTCCTCTTGATCCAGCACCGGTTCATAGACGATGACTTCAACCCCTTTGGCCTTCAGCCGTTTCATGATGCCCTGAATGGACGACTGGCGGAAATTGTCGCTGCCCGCCTTCATCACCAGCCGGAAGATGCCGACGACCCGGGCGCCGGTCATCAGGATCTGATCGGACAGGAAATCCTTGCGGGTACGGTTGGCATCGACAATGGCGCCGATCAGATTCTGCGGCACATGGTTATAGTTGGCCAGGAGCTGCTTGGTGTCCTTGGGCAGGCAATAGCCGCCATAACCGAAGGACGGATTATTGTAATGGCTGCCGATGCGCGGATCCAGGCTGATGCCTTCGATGATCTGGCGCGTATCCATGCCGCCGGCCATCGCATAGCTGTCCAACTCATTGAAGAACGCCACCCGCATGGCAAGATATGTATTGGCAAACAGTTTTACGGCCTCTGCCTCATCTGGATCAGTGAAAAGAACCTCGACGTCCTGGTCCGCCGCGCCCTCCAGCAACAATTCCGCAAAAACCCGCGCACGCTCCGAACGTTCACCGACGATGATTCGGCTGGGATGCAGATTATCATACAGCGCCTGGCCTTCGCGCAGGAATTCAGGAGAGAAAATCACCTGATCGGTTCCCAGGTCGCGGCGGATCTCCCTGACAAAGCCAACGGGGATCGTCGATTTGATAACGATGGTGGCCTGCGGGTTCATATCAATGACCTGCCGGATCACCGCCTCGACGCTGGAGGTGTCAAAATTGTTGTGCCTGGGATCATAATTGGTCGGGGTGGCCACAATCACATATTCCGCATCCCCATAAGCCGCGGCTGGATCCGTTGTGGCCTGCAAGTCCAGCACGCGGTTGGCCAGGAAATCCTCTAGGTCAGCATCGGCAACCGGGGACTGACGGCTGTTCACCATCTGCACCCGCGTTTCAGATATGTCGATGGCCACAACCGAATGCTTCTGTGCCAGAAGCACCGCGTTCGACATCCCGACATAACCCAATCCTGCAACCGCGATTTTCATACAGTCATCCCCCGACATAGGTATCCCCTACCCGACCCTAGGCCGCCGCAGATCATGACACCGGTGTTTGTAATATGCTCATTTGTCATTTTCACAGTTATTGCGCAGCCATACCCCGATAAAAAGCACCCATTTCATGATTGGACATTTCCACGGGTAGCGCCGCTGTTTCGCGGCCATAGTTTCATAATGGATCCGCGTAATTGGTCCGGCAGATGTATCCGCCGCGGCACATTGCCTTCCCACCTCCCGCGAAGCCGTGATAACCGAGTGGACGCGGCGCTCCAATACAGGTTCGCCCATGAGATCGTCTACAGGCCCCAACGGCCAGGTTGTCGCAATGTGGTCACGCAGAATAGCTCTGAATTGTGAATACTCTTCAGAACGCAAATCGAATGCCAACCGGTCATAGAGGTCTCCGAACTTCTTCTTGGGGCCCTCTGTCGGCTCTCCAACCTGGTCTTGGATCTGGCCCGGAGCATCGCGGATGCGATCTTCGCCGCAATATGCCCACTGGAATCCTGCGCTAAAGACGAGCCAGGCATCTTAAGGTGGGAATTTTCTCCATTTCGGCCACTTTTGGGTCCAAAGGGTCCAAAGGGTTCTTTACTCGAAGCCTTGAATCAAAGCGGGACCGTTCCAGACGCTCTCCAAATGATCGACAGCACTGTCATTCGCGCGCATCATCACGAAGCGGGCGCAAAAGGGGGACTCCGAGACAGGGTTTTGGCCATTCAAGAGCGTCCGATGGGAAAACAGTCCACTGGACTGTTTTCTGGACCATCTCCGACTTCACGACCAAGATCCACCTCCGCGTCAACGCGCATGGTCTCCCCATGAGAACAGATATCACGCCAGGGCAAATTTCGGACTACCTAGGGTTTGACTTGGTGATGGATGACAATCTGCCCGAGCCTTGCGTGCTGCTGGCAGATCGAGGCTATGATGCTGATCGAATTCGGAAAACCATGAATGAACGTGATATCCTGACCCAAATTCCGATGCGAAAGACCCGCAAGATGCGCGCCGGTGTGGATCACGGGCTGTATCGATTGAGAAACTTGGTAGAACGGTGTTTTAATAAGCTCAAGAACGCCCGCCGCGTTGCTACTCGATACGACAAAACCGCAGAAAGCTACCTCGGGTTCATCGACATAACATCCATCCGGTTCCGGGTGCGCCATTTGTCAGCATGACCTAGGCGCGTCGCACTGCTAGCCCGGAATAGCGTCGCGACGCGCCCTGGGCCTGCGGCCGTTCAGGGCTCCGCCTGTTCGCCCCTGAAATGATCCCTCGGATCACTTCCGAGACGGGCCTCAGTTCGGGCGGGCTGGCGCAGTGGTGAGGCAAAGCACTCCACCGGAGAAGTTCTACGGACTTGGCCGGGATAAATTGCCCAGAAAACCCGTTGAGGCGCCATCTCATGGGCTGCCGCAAACCCGTTCGAGGCGGGAGCGGGCTTAGGCCTCCTTCGGAACCGGCAGTTTGGCGACGTCTTTCAGCAGGCGGATCGCCTCTTTCATTTCCAGCCGCAGGGTTTTGACCACCTTTTTCAGCATCCCCTTCACCTTCTTCACGCCGCCCAGGATCGTGGTCAGTTCCTTGATCCAGCCAAAGACGATTTGCAGCACCGAGGCAAAGCGGTTCAGGATCATAAGCGCGGTGTCGAGCACGCCGATCTGCTCCCAGATCTCCTGCACCCAGCCCCAGATCTGGCGGAACATCTCGACGTATTTGCGGACCACGGTTTTCAGCACTTTGACCAGCCGGGCGCGGTCGGTGGTCTTGCGGATGGTATCAAGGATGCGCTGGCCCAGTTTGATCATGGCCTTCAGCATCTGCTCCACCCGGTCCAGCAGGCTGAGCACCGTCTGCCCGGCAGAGGTGACTTGTGCGACGGCTTTCTTGCCCACGGTTTTGGCGATGGACTTGGCCGCCGAGAGCATTTTCTTCATGAATTTGCGCAGCGGCATCAGCAGCGAGCGGACGCGCTTCCAGACTTTCTTGAGGTAGAAGATCATCCGGGTGTGCAGTTTTTCGATACCTCTTTCGACAAACTCCACCGGGTCGTTGGATGGTGCCATGGCGCTGCCCCCCTTATCACGTGTCACAAAATACCTATGTGACAGCCTGCGCGGCGCGGGCGCATGGATCAAGGAAAACCGTGGTTTGCGAGGCAGAGGTCAGTAGTGCGGTGGCCGTTCGTCGGCAAAAACCACGCCGCCGGTGCCTTCCTGCTCGCGGGTGGCTTCGCGCTGCATCAGCATGGCGACGCGGCGGGTCAGCACGTCGATCTCCTGCTGCTGGCGGGCGATCACGTCGCTCATTTCCTCCACGCTGCGGGTCAGATGGGCGATTTGCTCTTCCAGATGCTGCATGGGTCAGGCCTTTGTTTGCGGATGCGCTTAGATAGGCGTGTTGGCGGTCGAGGTCCATGGGTTTCGCTTGGAAATGAGGGCTGGGACTGCCTGGGCTGGTGCGCATGCGCCTGCCGGGGGCAGGCAGGCGTGGCCCGGCTTTTCGGCCGGGTGAAACTTCGGCATTTGTGTCCTGCGGCATTGCCTCTCGCGGCTCTGTCTTGCTGTTGCGGCCTGCTTCCGCTAGACCGCCGAGCAAGTGAAACCGCTACCCGTGAGGAGGCCAAACATGGCCAAAGTGAAGAAACAGCCCCGCCCCAAGGCGCAGACGCCAAAGGGGTTCCGTGACTATTTCGGTGCGGAGGTGACCCAGCGCAGCGAGATGCTGCGGGCCATCGCGGGTGTGTATCATCATTACGGGTTCGAAGCGCTGGAAAGTTCGGCGGTGGAAACCGTCGAGGCGCTGGGCAAGTTTCTGCCCGATGTGGACCGCCCGAACGAGGGTGTGTTTGCCTGGCAGGAGACCGAGGACGACGGCAGTTCAGGGTCCGGGGGCGACTGGATGGCGCTGCGCTATGACCTGACGGCGCCTTTGGCGCGGGTTTACGCACAGCACCGCAATGATCTGCCGACGCCCTACCGCCGCTATGCGATGGGGCCGGTCTGGCGCAACGAGAAGCCGGGGCCGGGCCGCTTCCGCCAATTCTACCAGTGTGATGCGGATACTGTCGGCACCGCTTCGATGGCGGCGGATGCAGAGATCTGCGCGATGCTGTCCGACACGCTGGAAACCGTCGGCATTCCGCGCGGTGACTATCTGGTGCGGGTGAACAACCGCAAGGTTCTGAATGGTGTCCTGGAGGCCATGGGCCTGGGGGACGGCGACGCCAAGCGTGATGACGTGCTGCGCACCATCGACAAGTTCGACAAGGTGGGCGAGGCCGGCGTGCGCGAGCTGCTGACCAAGGGACGGTTGGATGCATCTGGTGCCTTTATCGACGGGGTTGGCCTGTCGGACGATCAGGCCGCGCCGGTGCTGGCGTTCCTGACGTCCAAGGCGGCAGATGCGGCGGGTACCATTGCCAACCTGCGCGCGGCTGTCGGCGACAGCAAGGTGGGCCAGGACGGCATTGCCGAACTGGAACAGATCGGCGAGCTGCTGGCTGCGGGCGGATACGGCAAGGACCGGATCGAGATCGACCCCTCTGTTGTGCGCGGTCTGGGATATTATACCGGGCCGGTGTTCGAGGCGGAGCTGACCTTTGAAATCCTCGACGAGAAAGGCCGCAAACGGCAGTTCGGATCGGTGTCGGGCGGCGGCCGTTATGACGGGCTGGTCAAGCGCTTTACCGGGCAGGAAGTCCCTGCGGTGGGGGTCTCGGTCGGTGTTGACCGGCTGCTGGCGGCGCTGCATGCCAAGGGTCGGCTGTCGGCGGCGGCAACCGGCCCCGTCGTGGTCACCGTGATGGACCGCGACCGGATGGCAGACTATCAGGCCATGGTTGCGGAGCTGCGCAATGCGGGCATCCGGGCCGAGGTCTATCTGGGCAACCCCAAGAACTTTGGCAACCAGTTGAAATATGCGGATAAGCGGAATTCGCCGGTGGCCGTGATCGAAGGCGGCGACGAGAAGGCCGGTGGCGTGGTGCAGATCAAGGATCTGATCCTGGGCGCCAAGATCGCTGAAAGCGCGACGCTGGAAGAATGGAAGGAACGTCCCAGCCAGTTTGAGGTGCCGCGCACAGAACTGGTCGCCAAGGTGCGTGAAATCCTGGACGGGCAGAGCTGATCATGACGCTGCGTTCTGATATTCAGGCCCGCGCCGCCCAGCTGCGGGTCCGCTTTGAGGCTGCTGGCGCGCAGGTGGTGGACACGCCGCTGCTGCAGCCGGCTGGCACCCTGCTGGATCTTTACGGCGAGGACATCCGAGCTCGCGCCTATGTGACCACTGATGCTTTGCGCGGCGAACAGATGCTGCGGCCGGACTTCACCGTGCCGGTGGTAGAGGCGCATATGCGCCATGGCGCGGAGCCTGCGCGCTATACCTACTCGGGCGAGGTGTTCCGGCGCCAGGAACAGGACCCGGACCGGCCCAACGAATATCTGCAGGTCGGCTACGAAGTGTTTGAGCGCGACGATGCGGCTGCGTCTGATGCAGAAGTGTTTTCGCTGTTTGCCCTTCAGGTGCGCGGGCTGCCCCTGCGGGCCGCAATTGGCGACATGGGCATCCTGATGGCGGCGGTGCAGGGGCTGAACACCACGGACAAGCGCAAGGCCGCGCTGATGCGCCACATCTGGCGTCCGCGGCGGTTCCGCGCTTTGCTGGACCGGTTTTCTGGCCGGGTGCCAGTGCCGGAGAGCCGCAAAAAGCTGCTGGAAACCGAAGGGGATCTGACCGGATCAGCCGTGGAACTGGGCAAGCGCCGGGCTGCTGAAGTGCAGGCTCGGGTTGAGGCGCTGCGCGAAGACGCCAAGGCGCCGCCGATTGCCGAGAATGAGCTTTTGGCGCTGGAGGCGCTGATGGCGGTGCGGGAAACCGTGCCTTTTGCCACCGAGCAGATGCGCGACATTGCGGTGGACCTGCCACAGATCAACCCGGCACTGGACCGGCTGGACGCGCGCACTGCGGCGATGAAGGCGCGCGGCGTGGATGTGGAGAACCTCGACTTCGAGGCCTCTTACGGGCGGACCTCGATGGAGTATTACGACGGCTTTGTTTTTGGTTTTTATGCCGAAGCGCGGCCCGATCTGCCGCCGGTGGCCAGCGGCGGGCGCTATGACGCGCTGACCCGGCAGTTGGGAGACGGCGAAGAGATCCCGGCCGTGGGTGGCGTCTTGCGTCCTGATCTGATGCTGCTGCTTGAGGAGACAGGCAAATGACCCTGAAGCTGGGGGTGCCGTCCAAGGGGCGGTTGATGGAAAAGACCTTTGACTGGTTTGCTAAGCGCAACGTAACGCTGACACGGACCGGCTCTGACCGCGAGTATGCGGGCGCCGTCGAAGGCGTGTCGAACATGGAACTGGTGCTGCTGTCCGCAGGCGAGATCCCGCGCGAGCTGGCTGCGGGGCGGATTCATCTGGGTGTCACCGGCACCGATCTGGTTCAGGAGAAGCTGCCACGGTTTGAACAGCAGGTGGAAGGCCTGGCAGAGATGGGGTTCGGCCATGCTGACCTGATCCTGGCGGTGCCGCAATTCTGGATCGACGTGGACACGCTGGATGACCTGGACGCGGCGGCTTCGGCCTTTCGCGCAGAACACGGCCACCGGCTGCGGATTGCCACCAAATACCACCGGCTGGTGCGGGAATTCCTGACCGATGCCGGGGTGGCGGATTACCAGCTGGTTGACAGTCAGGGCGCAACCGAAGGCACGGTAAAGAATGAAACCGCCGAAATGGTGGCGGACATCACCTCCACCGGCGAGACCCTGCGCGCCAACCATCTGAAGCTTCTGAGCGACGGGCTGGTGCTGAAATCGCAAGCAACCCTATGGCGCAGCCGGGTGGCGAAATATGATGGCGATGAAAAAGCGGCGCTGAACACGCTGCTGGACCTGCTGGAGCACCGCAAGTAAGCGCATCCGCCCGCGCGCAGCGCGGGCCGGGCCCAACGCCTTCAAGGCATCTATTGATGCCTGCAAAGGGGGCGGGAGGGCTGCTTTGTGGTTCTGGATGCATGCCGCCTGCCGGGGTGCTCCCGCCTGTTGCTGGAAGCATCTGAAGATACTTCCGCACCAGTTGGGCCGTGCGCCGGGCTGATGCCCGGCGCTGGCGAGGCTGCCGCGGGGGGAGCGGACCGCCTCAGACGACCCCGATTTCCGCCAGCGCCTGAGACAGTTCCAGCGGCAGCGGCTCTTCCTGGCTTTTGCCTGCAGGCAAGTCGGCGGGTGAATCTTCGGATTTCAGGTAGCGCCAGCCCTGGAACGGGCGTTTGGGCGCCGTGTGTGTGCGGTGCAGTTGCGGGTCGAGGATGATGGCACAGCGGCGGATACCGTCTTCACCGGTCACTTCATCCATTCGCAACACGCGCTGGCGGCATTGGATCAGCCCTTTGATCACCCAAAAGATCGAACCGCCGTTCAGGATTTCTGCTTCGCGTTTGGGCCACATCCGGGTCACATGGCGGGGCAGGCCTTCCGGCAAGTCCCGGCTGCGCATTTCCTGCCAGGCCATCAAGCTTTCGACGCTTTCGGTCCCCACCGAGAGCTTTACGAGATTCACGCGTTTATCCACAGGTTCCCCACAGAGTCGTCCAGAGACACACCTTTATATAGTAGTTCGGAGTTTGGCGCTAGCAAGGTATTGTGGTACACTCGGTAATAATTTCTCAACGAACTGCGATTTCAGCGTTGAGAGTTCGACGGTGCATGTAGTATCGAAGCCGCCACCAATACCGCATACACGCTGCCACCCGACTCGAAGGAACATCTATATGAGCCGCTTTGCTGCCCCCATCGCCGAGCAGATCTGGGATATGAAATACCGCTTTAAACAGGCGGACGGCACTCCGATTGATGTGACTGTTGAAGACAGCTGGCGGCGAATCGCGCGGGATCTGGCACGGGCGGAGAAGACGCCGGAAGCCTGGGAAGAGAAATTCTATGGCGCGCTGGAAGATTTCAAATACCTGCCTGCAGGCCGGATCACCGCAGGCGCAGGCACTGCACGGCAGGTAACCCTGTTCAACTGCTTTGTGATGGGCACGGTGCCGGACAGCATGTCGGGCATTTTCGATATGCTGAAAGAGGCGGCGCTGACCATGCAGCAGGGCGGCGGCATCGGCTATGACTTTTCCACCATTCGCCCGCGCGGGGCTGATGTGAAAGGTGTGGCGGCGGATGCCTCTGGCCCTCTGTCGTTCATGGACGTCTGGGATGCGATGTGCCGTACCATCATGTCGGCCGGCTCGCGCCGCGGTGCGATGATGGCCACCATGCGTTGCGACCACCCGGATATCGAGCATTTTATCACTGCCAAGTCCGATTCTGCCCGCCTGCGCATGTTCAACATGTCGGTACTGGTCACCGATGATTTCATGGACGCGGTAAAGGCGGACGGCAGCTGGGAGCTGCAATTCGACGGCAAGGTTTATCACACGGTCGAGGCCCGCGATCTGTGGAACAAGATCATGCAGGCGACCTATGATTATGCCGAACCGGGCGTGATCTTTATCGACCGCATCAACAAGGCCAACAACCTGAGCTACGTCGAGAACATCTGCGCCACCAACCCCTGCGGCGAGCAGCCGCTGCCGCCCTATGGGGCTTGCCTCTTGGGCTCGGTCAATATGGCGCGGCTGGTGGCGGATCCGTTCGAGAAGGGCGCGCATCTGGATCAGAAGGCCATGCAGGATCTGGTCGCCACTGCAGTCCGGATGATGGACAATGTGGTGGATGTGTCCAAGTTCCCGTTGGAGGCACAGGCACAGGAAGCCAAGAATAAACGTCGGATCGGCCTGGGCGTCACCGGTCTGGCGGATGCGCTCTTGATGCTGGGACTGGAGTATGGCTCCGACGAGGCGGCGCGTCAGACCGATGAATGGCTGCACGCGATCGCCCGCGCCGCCTATCTGGCGTCGGTGGAACTTGCCAAGGAGAAAGGCGCCTTCCCGCTGTTTGATGCCGAGGCGTACCTCAATTCCGGCAATATGCTGAACATGGATGACGACGTGCGCGACGCGATCCGCGAACACGGCATCCGCAATGCGCTGCTGACCTCCATTGCCCCAACGGGCACCATTTCTTTGTATGCGGGCAACGTCTCCTCGGGGATCGAGCCGGTGTTCGCCTATGCCTACACCCGCAAGGTGCTGCAAAAGGACGGCTCGCGCACTGAAGAGGAAGTGATCGACTACGCGGTGCAAATGTACCGCGAGAAATTCGGCGCCGATGCCAAGCTGCCCAGCTACTTTGTCAACGCCCAGACCCTGTCGCCTGCGGCCCACGTCAAAATGCAGGCTGCTGCGCAGAAATGGATCGACTCGTCGATCTCCAAGACTATCAACTGCCCGGAAGACATCTCCTTTGACGACTTCAAGGACGTCTACATGCAGGCCTGGGACCAGGGCTGTAAGGGGTGCACCACCTACCGACCGAACGATGTGACCGGTTCGGTCCTGTCGGTGAGCGAGAGCGCCGACACCGCGCCGGGCGAGACCGCCCAGGCGCCACATGAAAGCGGTATCGGTGAAGACGGGGCAGAGGTTGTCTACATGTCCGAGCCGCTGGACCGCCCGCAGAGCCTGGAGGGCCACACCTACAAGCTGAAATGGCCGGACAGCGAGCATGCGATCTATCTCACCATCAATGACATAATCATCAACGGCCACCGCCGCCCGTTCGAAGTCTTCATCAACTCCAAGAACATGGAGCATTATGCCTGGACACTGGCGCTGACGCGGATGATCTCGGCGGTGTTCCGCCGCGGCGGCGACGTGTCCTTTGTGGTGGAAGAGCTGAAAGCGGTGTTCGACCCGCGCGGCGGCGCCTGGGTGCAGGGCAAATACATCCCCTCAATCCTGGCGGCAATCGGCGGCGTAATCGAGACCCATATGGTCAGGACGGGTTTTCTGGAAGGCGAAGGCATGGGGCTGAAGTCGGACCCGCAGGCGCAGGTGGTGAACCTGAATGCCCCGCGCGGCAAGGCCTGCCCGAGCTGCGGGCAGTTCGACATGCAGATGGTCGAAGGCTGCATGACCTGCCGCAGCTGTGGTCATTCAAAGTGTGGATAGGTTTCGCGTAGAGCACTTGTGTCGGACCCATGAATTAACTGCCATTGATGGGGGTTTTCTGCCATTCCGACACGAGGTTAATTGCCATCGGCCGAAATTCGGCCGATGGTTTTGTTTTAAAACAATGACTTATGGGATCCCTGCCTTCTGCATGCTAAAGGGGTGCGTTTTCCCTCTGAAGATCAGCGCCACCTGTTGACTGAAATGGCCGTATTGAGCAGGACTAAAGCTCAAACCTGGCCAGGTTCTTTCCTTCATTTTCCCGAATGCACTTTGTGCCATCGGGAGCCAGACGGCGCGGCGCGCCGGGAAAGGGCCAGCTATGTCCAAGATCAAGTTCATCGAAGCAGAGTTCCACAATGCCGATAAAGACCGGCGGGTTATACGGCAGCGCTTGGAACGGTTCCTGAAAGTGCGTCGCGCGCTCGAACGCGGTATCGCGCCTCCGGACCTGGAGGATCGTGATGACTGTCTTCGGTGGGAAAACGAACTGATGCAGGTTGGTCTGGGGCGCGAAGGTCAGGACCGCGTGGACCGCCGGGTAAGCAGGCTGGCGGAGCGGCGGGCAGCGGCCGCAGGTCTCTCCCACCTCAAGCTAGATGACCGGAGAGCCTTGGAGGTTCTGCGCAACGGTGTGGAGCTGATCCGGATCCGGACAGAGCACCAGGCGGATGAAATCGCCGCCGGGATTCATGCCGACATGCCTTGGATGGCGCCCGCAACTGACTTCCTTTGGAAATCGATGCGGCGCTCGGTCCGCAAAGGTGATGCGGGCTTCCGTCTGCCTCCGGTTCTACTCGACGGACCGCCGGGGATTGGAAAGAGCATGTGGGCCCGTCAGCTGAGCACCGCACTTGGCGTGCCCCGCTGTGGTGTGGAGGCGACCGCGGAGCAGGCGTCGTTTGGTATCGTGGGCTCTCAACGCGGCTGGTCCAACGCGCAGCCGGGGCGTCCTTTGATGACGATCCTGAAGCACCTGATAGCGAACCCGGTTGTCGTTGTGGATGAAGTGGAAAAGGCCGGGGTTGCAACTTCCACCAAAGGAAACAGCTTCGGCCTGACCGAGGGGCTGCTGTCCCTCCTGGAGCCATCTTCTGCAACTTTGTGGCAGTGCCCCTTTTACCAGGTGGGTTTCGACATGTCCTGGATCAGCTGGGTGCTGACCTCCAACACCTTGGTCACTCTTCCAGCCCCTCTGCTGAGCCGCCTGGAGGTCATCCGCCTCCCGCCGGTTTCAGTATCCGAGCTGGCCGAATTTGCCCGCCGTGAGGGTTACCGACGCGGATTGACGCAAGTGTCTGTCGAGGCCGTGGCCGAAGCGTTGGAGATTGCCGGACGCGGTGCGGAGCTGAACCTTCGGCATGTTATCCGGATGCTGACCAGAGGTGAAGTGATGGAGGCGGCTGGGATCCGTCATTGAGCGCGCAGTTTCTCCATCCTCTCACCCTTCAGAAAAGGAGCTGCACATGCCGAGCCAAGACCGATACATCACCGATGAGGTGTTACGCATGGGGCAGACAAAGGCTCAGGCTTCCCCTGAGCAAATCGCCCGCTGCTTCATGTGTGGGCGCCGAAGCAGTTAAGTTGCTAATGGAACGCCTTGCAGCACTTTGGAGGACGGAATAGGTTGATGAGGGGTGATGTGACTTAGTGTTGTTGCGCTAGGTTAGACTTGCGTCCGTCTGATAACTGTAGTTTTGCTATTGTTTGCTACGTTCTTTTGTGAGGCTCTCTCCAAACTGAAGCTTGAATTTGATAGAAAGTGAAGTGTATGTTGAAAAAATATGTTGAAAAACAATATCTTAAGTTTGAGGTTGAAGCGCAATCCTGAGTGTTGCAACCTTCTTATCGAAGACGAATCACTTGAAAGAAGTGCAAATCCCGATATATAGCCGCATCGGCTGATCTTACGTGTATTTTGAAAGCTACTCGCCATGACCGACTTCCTTGCTCACGTTCTGGAGATCAACGGTATCTCCGATCCCGCTGAGTATCTCGAAGAGCGCGAAGCGGATACTGAAATTGCAGAGCACGACTCCGTTGATCTTCAAACAACCGGTAGCGTCGTTTTGGCTGCTGGAAACATTGGTACCCCAGAATATTACAAAGCTAAAGAAGAGGCTCTGTCTCTCCTTTAACGTTTCTTGACGGCGTTAATACATGAATTGCAATATATCGACTGGCATTGCTGATGCCTTGCAGTATCACAATGACCATTTGGTACCTGCGCTGGCTATTGCCGTCGCTGTTGATGGAAAATTTCCGCAGAAAGTTCTGAACGAAATTCGGAATGCTCTAACACACCTTTCTCGAGCAGAGGTTCTCCGAAAGAGTGCGGGAGCAAAAGAAGAAGAAGCTCTCAAAGAGATTGGGTCTGCCTGTCGTCACCTGCAGAGAACAACACTCGACTGTTTGAAAATTGCAGTCATTGCATATGCTGGAAAGTCTGAAACAGCAATGCGCGCATTGCTTGAGGACATTGAGCTCCCAGCTAGTGTTCATGCCAAGTCAAATGAATTGCTTGATCGCAGGAAGTCTCTTTCAGTTTTGGAAGGCCAAGAACCTACTGATAAAGCTGTTTCCCAATATGCTGACCTGTTGATTGTCACTGAGAACTGACCCGGTATTTTCACCGAGATTTGACCCACCCTCAGTTTGCGCCGTGGTCTATGACGCGGTCAATGTTTTGGTCTCCTTCCCTGTTTTCTTTGCAGCCTCGGCGCTGGCCTTGTAGCGGTAGCTGTCGTTTCCTGTTTCGAGGATGTGGCAACGGTGCGTGAGCCGATCGAGGAGTGCAGTGGTCATCTTTGCGTCGCCGAAGACCTGCGCCCATTCTGAGAAGCTGAGGTTAGTGGTGATGATGACGCTGGTGCGCTCGTAGAGCTTGCTGAGCAGGTGGAAGAGCAATGCTCCGCCAGATGAACTGAACGGCAGGTAGCCGAGTTCGTCCAGGATGACCAAGTCGACTTTCGTCAGCATCTCAGCCAGTTTCCCAGCCTTGCCAAGCGCCTTCTCCTGCTCCAACGCGTTGACCAATTCCACGGTGGAGAAGAAGCGCACCTTACGCCGGTGATGTTCGATGGCTTGGACGCCGATTGCTGTGGCTGTGTGGCTCTTGCCCGTTCCGGGGCCGCCGATCAGCACGACATTCTCAGCCGCTTCGATAAACTCGCAGCGGTGCAACTGCCGCACTGTCGCTTCGTTGATCTCACTCGATGCAAAGTCGAAGCCGGTCAGATCCTTGTATGCTGGGAAGCGGGCGACCTTTGTGTGGTAGGCAATGGACCGCACCTCCCGTTCCGCGATCTCGGCCTTGAGCAGCTGCGACAGCATTGGTGTAGCCGCCTCGAATGCTGGCGCCCCTTGGGCAACCAGGTCTTCGACCGCGTTTGCCATGCCATAGAGCTTGAGACTGCGCAGCATTATGACGACGGAGGCTCCTGCTGGATCATGACGCATGGCGCTTCTCCCCAGCTTGTCTCAACCCATCATAGCGATCCACATTGGCCTCTGGCGTCGTTTGCAGTGCCAGTGCGTCCGGAGGGTCGACCTCGGGATGGTCGGTTGGTTTGCGATCAATCAATCGATGCAGCAGGTTCAGGATATGCGTTTTGGTGGGCACGCCCGCTTCCAAAGCCAGTTCTACCGCGCACAGGACGTCTGCCTCGTTGTGCTGAAGAACCAATGACAGGATGTCGACCATTTCCCTGTCGCCACCGTCCTTCCGCAGCATATGATCTTGCAGGCGGCGGAAGGCATCCGGCATTTCTGTAAATGGTGCGCCATTGCGAAGGGCGCCTGGTTTGCGTTGGATAACAGCCAGATAGTGCCGCCAGTCATAAATGACCTTGCCGGGTTTGCGGTGAGAGCGGTCAATGATCCGCGCATGTTCGCAGACCGTGTGCCCTTCAGCCACGATGACCAGCTTCTTGGGATAAACATGCAGGCTGATCCGGCAGTTGGCAAAACTGGCGGGCACGCTGTAGCGATTGCGTTCAAAAGTGATCAGGCAGGTTGGTGATACGCGTTTGCTATGTTCAATGAAGCCATCAAAGGCGGGCGGCAGCGCCATCAGCATGGGCTTCTCGGCTTCCCACACGTCAGCAATAGATCCCGGCAATGCCTTGTGCGCTGTCTCCGCCCACAGCGCTATGCAACGATCTTCCAACCAGTTGTTCAGTTCTTCCAGATCGGCAAAGATCGGCATGACCTGCCACATGCGGTTGCGCGCGTCCTGTACGTTCTTCTCAACCTGACCCTTCTCCCAGCCTGCAGCTGGATTGCAAAACTCAGGCTCGAAGACATAGTGGCTGGCCATCGCCTTGAAGCGTGCGTTGATATCTCGCTGCTTGCCTTTGCCAACGCGGTCCACAGCTGTCTTCATATTATCGTAGATCCTGCGCCCGGGGACGCCGCCGAACACGCGGAATGCATGCCAATGGGCATCGAATAACATCTCGTGCGTTTGCAGCGGGTAAGCCCGAACCAGAAACGCTCGGCTGTGCGATAGCTTGATATGGGCCACCTGAAGCTTGACGCGTTCACCTCCAATATTGGCCCAATCCTCGCTCCAATCGAATTGGAACGCTTCCCCAGGCTGGAAGACCAACGGCACAAAAGTTCCGCGCCCGGTCGTCTGCTCAGCGCGATGTCGGTCATCACGCCATGCCCGAGCAAAAGCGGCCACACGTTCGTATGACCCGTCATATCCCAGCTTCACCAAATCAACATGCATTTGCTTGACCGTGCGCCGCTCTTTGCGAGACTTCCGCGTCTGAGCCAATAGCCACGCGGATAACCGATCCGCATAGGGATCCAGTTTGCTTGGGCGTTTTGGCGTCTTGAAACGCGGCTCAACCGCGCCTTCGCGCAGGTACTTCTTTATGGTGTTCCGAGACAAACCCGTCCGTCGGGCAATCTCGCGTATCGGCATTTTATCACGCAATGCCCAGCGTCTGATGACACTCAAAAATCCCATGTCGATCACTCCAAATCTCCCCAAACAAAAACGTCGGGGCAATGTGTTCACATGGGTCAATTCTCAGTGACAATTTATGGGGCTACCGGGTCAGTTCTCAGTGACAAGCAACACAGCACCGGCCTTCTGTCCGCTCTGCCGTTGACCAAATCTGCCCGGGTCTCGAAGCGCAGCGCTTATGTCGAGGCGTTCCTCGAAATGGAGCGCAATGGGGAAATCAACCGCACCGATGCAGCTATCAAAGCCAACGAAAAAGCTTTGATCGGTTACGCAACGGTGTACGCGGAAAACCTCAATCCTTTGGGCGTTGCCAATCCCGGCAAGTCGGCGGACATTTCGATTCCGCCAAGCCCCCGGACGCTGAGGACCTGGATCAAGGCGGCGGAACTTGATGGTCAGGCGGGTCTGCTGGACGCGATGCATCTGCGCGGGAACCGCAATCGGATCCTGGGGCCTGAGGCGGTTGGTCTGCTGATGAAGGAAGTGCGCGGCTACATGAGCTGTGAAAGGCCGACTATGAAGACGATCCATGAAAATGTTCAGATCGCCTTCGATGACCGGAATGCCGAGCGGAAAGAACGCGGCCTGCCTGCCCTCAATGTGCCTAGCAGGGAAACCACACGCCGCGCGATCCGGTCGCTTGATCCGTTTGCGGTGATCACTGCACGTTTCGGTGAAGCGGCGGCCCGCAAGAAGTTCAAGCCGGTTCTGAACGGGCTTGACCTGACCCGCCCGCTCCAGCGGGTCGAGATCGATGAATGGGAAATCGATTTGATGACGCTGATGCATTCCAGCGGGCTCATCGACCTGTTCAATGAAGAGGAGCGCCTCCAGCTGGGGCTGGACAAGACCAAGAAGCGCTGGACGCTGACGGTGGCGATCTGCTGCACCACCCGCTGCATCGTGGGGATGGTTATTTCCACGGCACCGAAAGCACGAGCCGCGGTGCAAGTGCTCCAGATGGTTGTCTCGAACAAAGGCCAATGGGCTGATCTGGTTGGCGCGCTCGGTCATTGGGACATGTATGGTACTCCGGAACTGATCGTCACGGACTGCGGAATTGCGTTCAAGTCGCAGGCCTTCCGCTTTGCCTGTGCCGATCTCGGGATCACCAAGGAACTGGCAATCGCGGGCTGCCCGGAAGTCCGCGGGACCATTGAACGTGTGTTCAACTCCGTCGCCAAGGACCTTCTTCCCCGCCTGTCCGGGCGCACGTTTTCTGACGTCGTCACCAAGGGGGACGCAAATCCGGAAGAGCGTGCGGCACTGACGCTGGACGACCTGGTCTTCGTTCTCGTGCGCTGGATTGTCGACATTTACCACAACAACCCGCACCGCGGGTTGGGCGGTGAGACGCCCGCGGCATGCTGGCGCCGTTTGATGGGGAAATGGGGCGTCCGGCCGTCTCCGGACATGCGCCGCAGCCGCCTCGTCTTCGGTCACCGGATGACGCGCGTACTCAGCAAGGAAGGCCTGACCGTTCTTGGCGTCCGCTACCATTCGGAACGGCTGGCCGACTGGATGCTGCGCAAGGACAAATGCGATGTCGACGTGCGCTGGCACCCCAAGGACATCGGCGCCATCGAAGTGCGGCTTGGCGGCGACTGGTTCACTGTTCCCGCTATTGATCATGAGCTTGATGGCGTGCCCGCGCAGATCTGGCTGTCGGCCACGCGGGACGTGCGTTCCAGGAACCCCAAGGCAAAGCGGATCAACAGCGAGGTTGTTCAAAAGGCAATCAAGGCGATCTCCGAGCGCAATGCCGAGGCCATGGCGCTGGCCAATCTGGTGGTCGAGGACTGGTCTCCGGAGCGCATTGCGCGCGAGGAAAATCGCATCTTCCGGGGCGTTCAGTTTGGCAAACACAAACCGTTGCAGAAGGCCAAGGACGGCATCGGCAGTTCTTTCCCCGCCCCAGAAGCTGAAACCAGCGGAACCGAGAAAACCGCCAGCAAGAAACCGGCCCCTGCACGCCGTGGAACCAAACCTTCCAACCTGACCATCGAGGACAACTGATCATGACTGAGCAAGCAAAGAAAATCGCCGACACGCTGGAAACCCTGCGCAACCTCCATGTTGGATCTCCCAGGGACGCGGAATTTGCGTCCCACCTCGACCGGCTCCTGAAACGCGATACCTCGGGCAACCTGCTGCCCGAGGCTTTGCGCTTTACGTCCACCGGCGAGACGCGCGGCATCCTGGTGATCGACGGGCCCGGCGGCGGTAAATCCACTTTGGTGGACCGGGGCCTTTCCCGGCACCCTGTGCTCTCCCAGATGCCGGAGGGGCGCCCTCTCTACCTGGATACGGTGGTGCCGAGCCCCGCGACCCTGAAGAGCGTGACGCAGGAGCTTTTGACCCGCAGCGGCTACCCCGTGAAGTCCGGCCGCAGCGAGGTCTGGAGCCAGCTCCAGGTGTTCCGTGAACGGCTCCACTTGCTCGGGATCGCCGTCCTGTGGATTGACGAGGCGCACGATCTGTTCTGTGCCGACCGGAACCTGATCCTCAGGGCGGTGAAGACGCTGATGCAGGGAGAGCACCCGGTGATCGTGATCCTGTCCGGCACCGAAAGGCTCCGGGAAATCATCCGCACCGACGCGCAGGTTAAGCGCCGGTTTTCCACCATCAACCTGAAACCGGTCGCTGTGCATACGGACAAGGAGCAGTTCGCCGCTCTGATCGAGCAGTACTGCGCCCGCGCGGAACTGGAACCGCCTCAGCAGGAGGATCTGGTCGACAGGCTGTTCCATGCCTCCCGCTACAGGTTCGGGCGCTGCATCGAGACCATCAATGCGGCAATCGAGCAGGCGCTGAACCATGGTGAGGCGGCTCTGGATATCTGGCATTTCTCGGAAGCCTGGGCGTTCGACGAGGGGTGCCCGCTCGACCGGAACGTGTTTGAGGTTCCGGAATGGTGGACGATCGACCCGGATGCGTCCGATGAGGAGGAGGAGCCCAGGAAACCGGCCAAACGCAAGCGGAAACAGAGGGCATGACCATGGGCAAGCTGTATCCCTCTCTTCCGTTTGCACCTGGCGAGACGCCGCTGTCCTGGGCTGCGCGTCTTGCCGCCCTGCACACCGGTGGCAGTCTCCGGCCTTTCCTCAACGACATGGACGTGCCGTTCATGCGGCTCGCGGGCGGGCATCCAGACGCGATCCGGCGCCTCTGTGATCTTGCTTGTCAGGACCACAAGGTGGTGGAGCACAACACCATCCGCAGCCTGGACGGCAGGCGTTTTGAGCTGCGCGGCGAGGCGTTTTCCGCGGAATTTCTGACCGGCTCCGTGACTCGCTTTTGCCCTGCCTGCCTTGCGGAGGACGAAAGCGGAGCCAGCCGTCCCCACGCGCGGCGGCGGGGGCGGCTGGAGTGGCTGCTGGCTCCGGTCAGGGTTTGCCCGCGCCATCAGCAGCCGCTCATGGAGCGGCAGCGTGATGCCTGGGACGGCAAGGCCTGGGAACTGCAGTTGCTGGTGCCTGAAACCGGTGCTGCTCTGGAGGCGCTGGCCGAGCCGTTGTCGGCCCGCGCGCCGTCGCCGCTTCAGGACTATGTGCTTGGGCGCTTTGAGGGCGCAAAGGGGCCGGACTGGCTTGATGGCCAGGGGATCGAGCGGGCAGCCCGCACAACCGAGATGCTGGGAGCAGTTCTGAGGTTCGGAACTGATGCGAAGGCTGGCCGCATGAGGCAGATGGACTGGGATGAGGCAGGTCGGGTTGGCTGGGCGTACACGTCCCGTGGGCCGGCGGGTGTCACAAGGGCATTGGACCTTCTCCTTGCAGATGCGCAGGGCCGTTGCGACGGGCGCCTGCGCCGGATCACGACTTACGGCATGCTCTACTCCTGGCTTGCCTCGTCGAAATTGTCCAAGGATCCGGGGCCGATCCGCGATATCCTGCGTGAACATATCCTGGACAACATGGATGTGCAGGCGGGGCAGCCGCTGCTCGGGGAAACCGGGATGCAACCGCGCCGGAGCAGTATCGCGTCATTGGCGGCATCTGAGGCCGTGAATGACGTCACCCTCAAGAATGTGCTCCGGGCCAAAGGTGTGATCTCGGAGACCGAGGCGGAGCTGCCGGGATCCCATGTGCTTGTGGATTACGAGACCGGCAAAACGGTGGCTGCGGAGATGAAACGGGCGGTTGCTGTCACGCTGTTGCCGCAGGTTCTCAATGCGTCCCGGCCTATGGTTGCAGCCTTGATGGACGAAGGGCTGCTGACGCCGTTGCACGACGGCGGGCTGAAACTGGGCAAGATCAGCCGCGCGGTCGATCGTGAGCATGTGGACGCGCTTATTGCCAGCATCGAGCGCATTGCCACTCCCGTCGGCGAGGCTCCCGGCAGCATGGTCAGCCTGGCAAAGAGCGCTGAAATCAGCCGGAAGAAGATGCAACTGGTGCTTTCCGCTGTGTTTGGCGGCCGGCTGCAGCGCGTCATGCGGCTCGAAAATGAGTCCGGCCTCAGCGGCCTCCTGGTCGATCCGCGGGAGGTGAAATCCCTCACTCCGCGCGGGCGGCCTGGCATGAGTACCGGTCTTGCGTTCATGATGCTGGGCATCGGAGCGGCTGCTGGCAAGCGGCTGATCTCAGGTCAGTTCGGCGGGCAGGTTCTGAAAACTGTCAGCGTTCCGGGCGAAGAAAACGCGTGGGTCACGCCCGCCGCCATGGCCTGCTTCCGAAGCAGGTATGTGACCTTCAAAAGCCTTCTGATTGAGGCGAAATGCAAGCAGCCTCAGTTGAAACGGATGCTGGCTGCGCACGAAGTGAAGCCGGCTTTCGACCCGAAAACCCTGGGCGCGATTCTGTATCGAAGGGCTGATCTGCCGGAATCCTTGGAAATCTGACCTTCCAACGCATGCACCACCCAGATTGCCGCCTTCGGGCGGCATTTTTTTGGAACTTTCGATGGCAGATAATCCCGTGGAAAATGGCAGAAAAGCCGCCCCGGCGGGTTTCGCGCAGATATGGTGTGTTTGAAAACAATGACTTACAGGGCGGGCGCGGGCATCAATGGCATTTTTTCAGTGGTCCCGACAACTTGTTTGTCGGATGTGAAAGCTCGCATCAGTTTGCAATTTGACCAGCTTAAACTGCAATTCTGACCACTAAAAGTTTGCCACTGCTCCCTGAGGGCGGTGGCTTTTCTGTTTGCGTACTTCCTGCAATCGTTTCCAGCAGGATTCCAAGAGCGACTCCAAAACGTTGCTTAACGCTGCAATCTTCAAGGATGGTCGAGGAATTGAGGCCGAACTTGGTGATTGGCAGTCTAAATCAGAGTACGGCGCCTGCCCTGCTCCAGAGGTGGTCGCGGGATTTCGGACCAGTAGCTAAGGTGGATCGACTTGTGAAAGAGATGATCCCAAATGATGAAGAGAAAGAACCACTCAGCGGACTTCAAGGCCAAGGTTGCGCTTGAGGCGATCCGTGAAGACATGACGGTGGCAGAGCTTGCAAAGAAATACGGTGTCCATCCGACCCAGATTGGCACTTGGAAACGTACAGCGATCACTAGGTGTTCAGTCCCGGCATCTGGTGGATCGGATCGATGATGAAACGATCTGGCTCTGAAGTCCAGATTTTGCAGATGTATTCGTAGGGCGTGAGGCCGCTGAGAGTTTTGAGTCTGCGGGCAAAGTTGTAGGCAGCCATGAAGTCGCCGAGATGTGTTCGTAACTGATCGTGGCTTTCGTAGTGGTATCGCTTCACTGTCGCCTCTTTGATCGTGCGGTTCATCCGCTCGACTTGGCCATTGGTCCACGGATGGTTCGGTTTGGTCAGGCGATGCTCGATCCCGTTGGCCTCACAGATCATGTCGAAGCGCATCTGCCGGGAGTATACTCTGTTCCGGTTTCGTGGCTGTTCGGCGAACTGGATACCGTTATCGGTCAGGATCGTATGGATGCGATAAGGGACCGCCTTGAGCAAATGTTCGAGGAATTCCCAGGCGGTCTTGCGATCTGCCTTGTCGACGAGGTGGGTGACTGCAAACTTGCTGGTCCGGTCAATGCCAACGAAAAGATACAGCTTGCCCTCCGCAGTCTGCACCTCGGCAATATCGATATGAAAAAAGCCGATGGGGTAGCGCTTGAACCTCTGCCGCTTAGGCTTGTCGCCCCCGACATCCGGCAAGCGCGAGATGCCATGCCGCTGAAGGCACCGATGCAGCGCTGACCGCGTCAGATGCGGGATCGAGGGCTGGAGCGCATAGAGGCAATCATCCAACGGCAGTAGCGTATGCCGCCGAAATGCGACGATCATGGCCTCCTCGGCTTGACTGAGAATGGTTGAGCGAGGCTCTTTCGGCCCTGTTTTGCGATCCTCAACGGTCTCGCGCTTTCGCCACTTGGCAACAGTCTTCGGGTTGATCCCGAGTTCCTTGCTCAGCGCCGCGATCGAAGCTTGCGATCGCTGTATTGCTGCTCTGACAGCGTGCGTGGTCGTGGCGCTCCCGTGACGAACTTGTCCCATAGTGCTTCCTTCCATTCCAAAGAACAGATCGCACCATCAAACCATGGGATCAAACACC
>NZ_JBNAFX010000031.1:0-57503 GCF_049800895.1 Leisingera sp. S232
GCACCCCGTCTCTGGATGCGGCTGGGGATACGCTTTCGGTTGATCTGGCAGAGCTTGCGGACGGCTCCTGGGCCGCCCTGCCCTATAATATCTTTGCCAATGACAGCGGTGCCGGCCTCGCTCTGGAGGCTCTGCAGGGCTACAAAGGCAATGGCCAGCCGGTCACGGTGAGCAGTTTTGACTCGTCCGGGCGGCTGAAGACCTGGTCGGATGGCGGCGGGCTGTTCCGGATCAGCAGCGACGGCAGCGTTGAGTTCAAGGACCGCGACGGCCAGTTCGCAGGCCTGGCGGCGGGCGCCAGCGCGACCGTCTCCATCGGTTATGAAATCGGCGACGGTGTCAGCACAGATGCCGCCCCGATTTCCCTGACGATCAGCAATGGGGACACAAGCCCCGCCAACACGGCCCCCTCCGGCGCCGGCATCCTGCTGGATCCGGGCGAGGAGACCGCCGCCGCCGCACCGCATACGGTGACCTTTGAGGCGGATGTGAGCGATGCCGAAGGCCATATGCTGACCTATGCCTGGGACTTTGGCGACGGCACGGTTTCGGATCTGGCAGCGCCCTCCCGCACCTACAGCAGCGAGGGGCTGTTCACGGTCTCGCTGACCGTCACCGACGAGCTGGGGGCGGCGACCAGTTTTGCGACGGCAGAGATCGATGTCGGCAATGCGGCGCCGGTTGCGGCGGATGACAGCTTCAGCCTGACCACCGGGTTTGATCCGGTGGCAAGCCATCTGCATATTCTGGACAATGACCATGATCCGGACGGCACGCTGAACATGCAGGCTGTGGAGGTTCTCTCCGGTCCCGGTTTCGGCACTGTTGAAATCATCGACACGGCGCAGGAGCTGCTGGACCGCGGGCTGATGGCGGGCCACTACGGGCATGCGGAATATGTGCCGGATGACCCGGGTTTTGAGGGCACCGACAGTTTCACCTACCGGGTGCAGGACAATGAGGGAAAATGGTCGAATGCGGCCACCGCAACCATCACGGTGTCTTCCGGCGGATCAGGTGGGTCAGGCGGATCAGGTGGATCGCCGGGGGCGCTGCTGTCGCAGAACAGCGGCAGCGGTGTCGATGTTCAGGATCTGACCGTCACCGGCGACTATACGGTCGAGTTCTGGGCTGCCTTTGCACCTGGCAGCACGGTCAACAAATATGATGCCGTGCTTTCGGCCGGCAGCTATGACAGCCTGCGCAGCGATGACCCCGCCACCGACGGTGTCTTTGGCAATGACCTGAACTTCCATGCCGGCCAGATGCGCCTGTATTCGACGGAGACGGCCGGCAGCCCGGATGTCATCGTTGCCAATACCGCCGTCGCTTCCGACGGAGCCTGGAACCATTTCGCCCTGGTCCGGGAAAGCGATGACTTTTTCATCTATGTCAACGGCGATCTCGATGCCTCTGCCACCAATGCCCTGGCCGCAGATCTGGTCATTGAAAGCATCGCCAGCAATGTCCGGCAGCAAAATGCCTTTGGCGGCAGCCTGGACGAGCTGCGGATCTGGGATGATGCACGCAGTGCAGCCGAAATCATGGGGAATTACATGCAGGCGGTTGATCCGGCGGCAGAGGGTCTGCTGCGCTACTACCAATTCAATGACATGGATGATGTGATCGATTCCACCGGCAATGGGGAAGCGCAGGGAGACTTGGCCTATGCGGCGGTTGCTGGTGCGGATTGGGCCGATACCGATGTTTTCATCTTCTGAGGCGTACGCGCCCGGCCGCGCTTCGGGCGCGGGCCTGGCGCGGATGGTGCCTGCCGCCATCCTGGCTCTGGGGGCGGTGCTGTTTGCAGTGAACCTGTGGCGCAACCGTTTCTTCCTGCATGATGATGCGTTCATTTCGCTCCGCTATGCCCGGAATTTTGCAGAGTATGGGGAGTTGTCCTGGAATCTTGGCGACCGGGTCGAGGGCTATACCAATTTTCTCTATGTGCTGATCAGCTCTGGGCTGCTGCAGCTGGGTCTGGATCCGGTGTTGGCGCTGCGGCTGATCAATGCTGCGGCGGTGGCTCTTCTGGTTGCCGGGGTGGTCTACGGGCTGCGGGCGCTGTTTCCTGAGCGCCGCGGTGTGCAGGCGTTCGGGCTGGCGCTGATCCTGGGCAATGTGTCGGCTGCAGTCTGGCTGGTTGGCGGGCTGGAAGCCCCTCTGGCGGCAGGCTTTGTGACCTGGGGGATGGTTTTCCTGCTTCAGGCGATGGCGGATGACGGCAGCGACACCGGCAACGGGCGCGGAACGGAACATGAAACGGGACACGGAGTCAGCGACAGCATTCTGGCAGGGTCGTTTTTTGCGCTTGCCGTTCTCACCCGGCCAGACGGGGTGGTTGTGGTTGCTGCGGCCTTTGTGGCGTTCCTTGTGGCAGCCCGCGGCAGCGGACGCAGCCGCCTGCTGAAGGCGCTGGTGATTGCCGGCATTCCCTTTGCGGTGGCGGCGGTCCACATGGGGTGGCGGATGGCCTATTATGGTGATCTGGTCCCGAATACGTTTCACGCCAAAGTGGGATTGGACCTGGCACACCGGCTTGGCAAGGTCGGGGCGTATCTCTTGAAATCGGCTCTGCTCTATTTGCCGGTGCTGGCCTGCGGCGGCCTGGGGCTGCTGGCGGCCGCAGCGCAAGGCAGGCTGACCCGGGTTATCTGTGTTCTGGCCACGGTCTGCGCTGCCTTCTTGCTGTATGTCGTCTGGTCGGGCGGAGATCATATGGCGGCCGCGCGCGTTCTGTTGCCGGTGTCCGGTCCGGCGGCGTTGCTGGCGGCGGCTGCGTTGGCAGCCATGCGCCCGCCCTATGCACGCGGGTTTGCGGCCCTGTGCCTGGGGCTTCTTGTTGCGGCGGCGGTCAATGCCCGGTCGTTCCGGATGGATTGGGCGGCGTTCAACGGGATCATTGTGGGCCGGTATATCGAGCAGGCTTGGCCGCAGGATTCTCTGGTTGCCCTGAACACAGCCGGTTCGACACCGTTCTTTGCCCCGTCCCATAGGTATATCGACATGTTGGGATTGAATGACCGGACGATTGCCACACGGGCGAATGTGCCGAAGCTTGCGCGCCGCCAGGCCATGCCCGGTCACGGCAAAGGGGATGGGGCCTATGTCCTGTCCCGCGCGCCTGGTTACGTCATCCTGGGAGGAGCTGAGGGCATCGCCGTTACTGAGGCCCGCAACTGGTTCCTGACAGGCGTGGAGTTGAGCCAATTGCCTGAGTTTTCCGAATGCTACCGCAAGCGGACTGTCGCCCTTGAGGTGCCTGCGGACATGGCCCGGTTCCGTCCGGGGGCAGGCCCTATTCCGTTTACCTTCTATGTGAGAGTGTGCGTGTGATGCCGCCGCCGGGGGCTGCCAGAGCCTGCAGCCCGGAGCAGGTGCTGGTTGTCATCCCGGCCTTGAATGAGGCCGCGGCGATTGAGGCCTGCATTGCCTCTCTGCGGGTGGGTGACCGTTTCATGGAGCGTGTCTGCATTGTTGTGGCCGATGGCGGCAGTACCGATGGCACCCGGGACATCGTGAAGAGGATGGCTGCAGATGATCCGATGTTGCGGCTGCTGAACAATCCCGCCCGACTGCAGTCTGCGGGCATCAATCTGGCGGTGAAGCGGGAAGCCAAGCCGGAGCATGCCATTCTGGTGCGCTGCGATGCCCATGCAGTTTACCCGCCGGGTTACGTCCGGCGGGTGGCTGAAGCTTTGGCCTGCCGCCCAGAGGCCGCATCGGTGGCCACGGTCATGGATGCCGCAGGGGACAGCGGTTTTGCGCGGGCCTGCGCCTGGGTGATGGATACGCCGCTTGGCTCGGGCGGCTCGCAACATCGCGGCGGCACCCGGCCGCAATGGGTGGACCATGGCCATCATGCGGGATTCCGGCTGAGCTGGTTCCGGCGCATCGGTGGCTATAACCCCAGCTTCAGCCATAATGAGGATGCGGAATACGACCGGCGCCTGGCACAGGCCGGGGGCCGGATCTGGCTGGCTGCAGATATCCGGTTGACCTATCAGGTGCGGCGCACGCCCGGGGGGCTGCGGCGGCAGTACTGGAACTATGGTCGCGGCCGGGCGCGCACTGTGCTGACGCATCGGATGCGGCCGCGGTTGCGTCAGCTTGTGCCGGTGCTGAATGTTCTGGGCCTGGCAGGCGGCCTGGCCGGCGCTGCGCTTTGGCCGCCTGCGCTGATCTGGCCTGCGGCCTATGTTGCAGCGCTGCTGGCAGTGTCGCTGGTTGGTGCTCTGCGGCTGCGCGGCTGGGCCGGCCTGTGGGCGGGGGCAGCGCTTGGCATCATGCATACGGCCTGGGGGCTGGGATTCCTGCGCATCTGGCTGCCCTGGATCATGACACGGCGGCAGGCGCCGACTTATGCGCCGAAGCTCTGAGCCGGTTGATATCGGCCTTGAGCGGGCGCCAGGACAGCAGCGCGGCAAGGCCGGTCGCAGCCGCTGCGGTGGCAAGAACGGCGAGCGCTTCCAAGGCAGTGCCTGGGATCATCGGTGACATCCAGGTTCTGAAGGCCAGCCCGCCCCCGGCTCCGGCGGCAACCGGCAGAAGGAGCTGGCGGGCGGCGGCAAGCCGGTCCAGCGGGATGCAGCGTCCGATATATGCCCAGTACCGCGGCAGATAGGCGACGGCGAACAGGCTGCGGGTGAGGATTGCCGCCTCGAATCCCAGCGGCAGGGCTGCCAGAAACAGCAGCAGTCCGATTGCGCAGCGTTCCACCGCCATCCGCAGCCGCAGATCGGTTCGGTCGGCGACCATGAAAACCCGGGCGCCGCTGGAGGCAAGCGCATCGGTCAGCAGGCCGGGAACAGCCAGTGCAAACACGGTGGCGACCGGGCGCCAGGGGTCCGAGAGCAGCCAGACAAATGCCGCCTCCCCGGCCAGGGCGATCACCAGGACACTGGGAAACAGCACTGTGGCCAGCAGCCGGGTCGACGCAAGATACAGACCGGCGACCTCTGGCGCTCCTGCGCCTTCCCGCCATTGTCGTGACATTGAAACCAGCGTTACCTGCGAGACCGGTCCCGCCAATGCGGTCCGGCTCAGTCGTGCGGCCCGCTCGGACATGGACCAGAGCGAGACCGCCAGAGTGCCGAAAACCGGCCCGAAGGCCAGCACCGGCGCCTGGTTCTGCAAGGTCATGACGCCGGAAAACAGAAGTGTGTTTTTTCCGAACCGTAAATGCGGCCGCAGCAGAGGCAGGCTGAAGGCGAAGTGCGGCTGATATGCGGAAAACCAGGCAAAGCCGATTGCCCGCAGCAGGGCGGTGACCACCTGCTGCGCGACCAGCGCCCAGACGCCTGCTCCGGCAACTGCCAGCGCCATGGCCGCCAGCAGGCCGGCAATCCCGGCAGAGACTGTGACGCTTGAGATCTGGTCAAACCGGTAGGCCCGCTCAAGGGCTGCCTGATGGGCAGACATGAGCGATTGCAGAAAGGGCACAGAGGATAGCACCAGCACAACCAGCACCAGATCCGGTTCCTGCATCACTTTGGCAAAAATCGGAGCCGCGGCGGCGGTCAGCCCAGCCAGCGCCGCGCCGGTCAGAAACAGGAACCAGAACACACTGCTCCATTCCGCCGGTCCCAGATGCGGTCGCCGCACCAGCGACCGGCCCATGCCGGCATCGCTGAAGGCGTTGGCAAAAAGCGGAACCGCCATGCCAAGCGCCATCAACGCGAAATCCCGCATATCGAGCAGACGGGTGAGAAGCGGCAGGCTGAACAGCTGCAGCAGCGTGAGAAAGGCCCGGGCGCCGATGAGCGCGCGGACGCTGGCAAAGAATTGCGCCGGGGGGGCGGCGCTGCTGCGGCCTTTGGACAGGGGCAGGATTGCGCGCCGCCTCAGCATGCAGGCCCGCCTGCGGCGGCCGGATGCCTGCCCTTGGCTGCCGACAGCCCGGAGACCGCGGGCGCTGTCTCCTTCGGCAGGATGCTCTCGTCATAGACCGTCACCCCGAAATGCCGCAGCACCCGGGACATGCGGCTGACCTGACGGTCGCTGAAGGCCTGCTGCCACTTGCCGGCCTGGGCGGCCGGATTGCCCAGCTGGCTGGCGTCCATGGTCATTCGGCTGGCTTTGCCGGTATGGGCCAGAACCCCGGCGGGCACAGGCCTGTCCCAGGCGGCAAACAGGCGGCCGATTTCCTGTGCAGGCTCTGCAATGAGCGTCTCATAATGCATCCGCACGGCCTGGGCCTGTGTCAGCGGATCCTCCAGTGCGGGCTGCTGCACCCGGCACCACATGGCAACGATGCGTTCTTCGTCGGATGTCAGGGAACGGATGTAGCGGGCGGTGTCTGTGCCCGCGCCCGCATAGCGACCCCGGGCCAGATCAGCGTCCATGCCGCCGGTGCTGAAGTTGCCCATGCGCAGTTGCGAGGCGGCAATGGCAAAAGGGTGGCGCAGGAAATGAATCGGCGCGCGCCGGAACGCGATCCGGCGCAGCATCCAGGGCAGGAATCCGTTGGCCCGGCAGCATTTCACAAGCAGTTGCCGGGCGCGCAGGAAATCCGCCGCCGGGCTGGCCCAGCCGGTCCAGCTGTTGATATGCCGACCTGCCAGAATGGCGCGCACCAGGGTTTCGGCCTCGGGCCAGTCCGCATCGGGCGGGATGATCTGGCGCCAGGCAAAGCCGAAGGCACGCACCCGCGGCGCATGCTCCAGATGGAACGGTTCCCAGATGACAGCGCTTGGCTCTGCAGCGCATAGGACCTCGCTCAGCCATGTGGAGCCGCTGCGCGGATCACAGGACAAGAGCACCGCATCTTCGGCGCAGAAACCGCGCACCCTGAGTGCGGTTTCTATCAGCCGGGCGCGGGCAAGCTGTTTCATGGCTGCCTCCCGGCGGAGTGAGGCACCGGGCCTGGGGTGCCGGAACCGGGCAGGTAGCCGAGGCGGCGCAGCAGGGCTGCGCGGGCGGCCAGGGTGCGGTCGCGGCTGCGGCGCGCCTTTGGCCCGGGGCCTTGCAGCACGGGGTGCGCATGGCCCTCAAGCACGGCAGCGGCGGCATCCGGCACCAGATGCAGCGCCTGCAGCAGATTGCGGGTGCGCAGCATCTGCGGGCTGAGCCCCGCCGCCCCTTCGGTGCGCCGCTGCAGGACAATCCGGCCGGTGTCGACGCCGACATCCACAAAATGCACGGTGATGCCGCAGCTCTGCCAGTCCTGTTCCAGCACTTGCCAGAATTCCGCTTGGGTGCCGCGGTAAGCAGGCAGCAGCGAGGAATGCATGTTGAGCGTTCCAAGCCGCGGCAGGGTGAACACGGTCGGCTTCAGCACCGGGGCTCCCGTCACGGCAATCAGGTCCGGGTGCTGCGCTGCCAGCCAGGCGGCGCTGGCAGAGGCGTTGGGATTGGCGCAGATATGCACGGCTGCACCCGGCGGCCAGTCCCGGGGCGGAGCGGCCGCGCAGTCAAAAGCCCGGGCCGCCTCCCGGGCGAGCCGGGCTTCCAGGCGCTTGACCCGGCGCTCCAGAGGCGTTGCGCGCCAGGCTGCGGCGAGCGTCCGTCGCAGTCTCTGCCGCAGGGACACGGGGCGTTCAATTGCGAGAATGCCATGCAATGCGGATCCGAACCGCGCCCGCATCGCGGCAGCCATGGCGCGCCCGAAGGGCACATTGTGGCAGATCAGAATGATCCGCGCAGTGGCAGCCGACCCGGTCATGGCGTCAGCTCCTTCCTGTCTATTCTGCGGAACAGCTCATGCCGGGTGTGGAAGTGCCAGAGGAACCTCTCTGGCAGCCCTGACCAGTGCGGCTCTGCGTCGTAAAGCCCAAGCTGCGAACGGTGGGCCGCAAGCGCATGCGCCTTTTGCACCCGCAAGTCCGCGATCCCGACAGCGAACATGCGCCAGGCCAGCGCTGCCCGCAGCATTGCCGCAGTTCCGTGCAGAAAACCGGCTGTATTGCTGCCCGGCCTGCGCCAGGAGCGGAAATCGTAGCTCCAGACCGGGTATTCATAGAGCACAGGCACAGGCTCCTTGCAGGCCGCTACGGCCTGACGGGCCGCCCGGGCCAGCGCCTGATGGTCGGGATGGCCGTCGCTGCGCGCACAGACATAAATTTCCTGCGGCTGCATCTGCGCCACCGAGCTGAGGATTGCGGCGCTGAGCCGGCGCTCGCTGGCCTCCAGGCTGCCATCCTGAAACCCCAGGAAATACAGTGAATTCGCGTCCAGCCCCAGCCTGCGGCAGGCGCGGCGGGTCTCTGTTTCCCGCAGCGCCGCCAGCTTGTCTGGGCTGGTTTGAAGGGTCCGTTCATAGCGGTGCGAGGCAGAGCCATCGGTTGCCATCAGCACGGTGACGGGCGTTCCGGCCTGCCGCTTGAGCGCAATCAACCCGCCACAGCCCAGGGTTTCATCATCCGCATGCGGCGCCAGAACCAGGGCAGGCCGCAGCGCCGTGCGGGCGGTCATATCCCGTGCCTTCAGGTGCAGGGCAGTGTGAAACAGCCGGCATGCTGTCTCTTCGGCCTGCTGCCAGGCGCGCTGGCGCAGCGGCCGGGAAGCGGACGGGCGGGTCGCCTGCGGGGCCAGTTCTGTCATCCGGTCACCGCCGTGTTGCCAAGTGAGAGGGGAAATATTCGCCGCGCCGGATCATTCCGGCGGTTTTACGCAGCACCGCCATGGGCGAGGCATAGCGGGGGCCGGGTTCGGCAGGGCCTGCGGCATGCAGGGCGTCCAGCCGGGCCGGAACAGCGTCCAGGCTGTGGCGCTGCGCAATGGCTGCCCGTGCCCGGTCTGCCCGCGCCCGCGCTGCAGCCGGGTCCCGGCGCAGGGTTTCGATGATCCCGGCGGTGTCCTGCGGATGGCCATAAAGCGCCAGATCGCCAAAGGTGGGGGCCAGGCGCGGATCCAGCACGCAGACGGCGCCCATCAGCATCGCCTCTGCCACCGTGCGACCGAAGCTTTCGCTGGAGGCGGGGTGGAAATGATAGACAAAGACATCAAGCCCATCGAGAAAGTGCGGAACCGGTTCGCTGTCGAAGTCCAGAACTGTCCAGTCCGACAGATCCGCGCCCAGCCGCTCCAGATCGGCGCGCGGGCAGCCCATCACCCGGATCCCGCAGTTCGGGAGATCGGGCAGGCTGGCAGCGATCCCGGCCGCAGTATCGGGCCATTTCAGCGGATCAGCCCGGCCATGGCGCCCGATCATCAGCCGGTTGCCGGAAAACGCCTGCCGCCGGGGCGTCCAGCTGTCCAGGCTGAAGACATTGGGCCAGTCCAGCGGCGCCAGCCGGATGAACGGGGTGAAAGAGCGCAATTGCTGGCGGCAAAGCCCCGACACCGGCAACCACTGGGTCCGCGCCCCGGTTGCCCGCGCCACGCGGCGCGCCGTGGCAGCCGGATCATACTGCAGCGAGCCGTCGCCGCGGAACGGCAGGTGATGGGCGACCAGAAACACCTTGTCCGCCTGCAGCCGGAGCGGCGTGCGGATGCCGTAGAAAAAGGTCATGGGATGATGCAGGAATACCGTGCGGGCCTTGATCGGGTGGCCGTCTGACGGGTCCAGCCGCTCAATCCGGCGATCTTCATAGAGCGCGGTGGCAATCCGGCTCCGGGCATCCGGTGCCCCGTCCAGATAGGAACTGTGGACCTCGGCCAAGCCGACGCGCAGCCCAGTCGCCAGAAAGGCGTCGATGTCGTAGGCCAGGGCGGCGGCGGTGCCGCCCGCAAACCGCGGATCAATCACGCAGGCAATGTCCAGCATCAGCTGCCCTCCTGCTGTGCGGCGCCGATTGTGCCTGCTGGCCGGGCCGCGCGGGGAAATCTGCGCCAGCCGACGGCAGCTGCTCCGGATGCCGGACCCTCCCGTAGCGCGCGTCTCCAGGCATTTGTTTCTAATAGATATGACACTAGTTTACTCTCAACAAACACCAGCCGCAGACATAAGCAGGACAGTGGCCGCAGCGGGCCGGGAGGACCAAAATCCTGTTTCTGCTGCGAAAATGGTAGAGGGCCGAACCGGGAAATCAAGGCCCGCGCGAGAGCGGCAATCCGGGGAGCGCCAAGGATGGCACAAACATCCGGGCACATGGTGTTTTAGTGGGTTTTGCAAAGGTCTGGATAGGATATGACAGATTTTTCGGCGCCGGAACAGCCGCGGGTGGGCCGCATGGCGGCAGAACAGCGCGGCAGGTTCAGCCTTCTGATCGCAGCCGGGGTGGTGGCTGTGATGGCGTTTCTTTCCTGGTTTCTGGCAGGGGCGCCGGGCACAAATGGCATCGATGATGCGGCGATCACGCGCGCTTATGCCGAAAATATCGCAAATGGGCATGGGTTCGTGTACAATATCGGCGGCGAGCGGGTGGAGGGCGCGACCTCTCTCCTGTGGACGCTCATTCTGGCTGTGCCCTATCTGCTGGGCGGCAATCCCGAGATCCCTATCCTATCGGTTGCGGCGCTTCTGACCGTGGCGGCGATCTGGTGCGGTCTGCGTATTGCAGGCCGCACCGCCGGCGGAGCCAGCAGCCTGGATGGCCGACGGGCAGAGCTGCTGTCGGCGCTGGCGCTATGCGGGCTGCCGTCATTCTTCATCTGGTCGGTCTGGTCGATGATGGAAATCGCGCTGTGGACGGCGCTGATCCTGCTGCTGCTTGACCGGCTGTCTTGGCTGGCAGAGGCCTCTGCGCCGCTGCCGCGCCGGGATCTGCCACTGCTGCTGGCCGCAACGGCGCTGCCGCTCACCCGGCCCGAAGGCATTGCGGTTGCCGCCGGGCTGGGACTGCTGGCCATTGCCCTGCGCCCTGCGGTCTGGCGGCCGGCCGGGCTGGCTGTGCTGGCGGCAGCGGCGGCCTTTGCGCTGCTGGCACTGGGGCGGCTGGCCTATTTCGGCTTTCCCTTCCCCAATACCTATTACGCCAAAGTCTCTGCGGATCGGCTGCAGAATATGTACGACGGTGCCAAGTATTTCATCAGCTTCCTGACCGGACAGCCCTTTGCCGAGGTGCTGGTGCCTGCCTGGCTGCTGCTGGCCGTCGTCAGCCTGTGGGGGATGCTGCGGCGTCCGGCTCCGGGCCAGCGCACGGCGGTTCTGGCGGCGGCAGCGGTCTTTGGCATCCTGTTTTCCTATGTGATGCTTGGCGGCGATCATTTCGCGCTCTGGCGCTTTTACCAGCCAGTGATGCCGGTTTTTGCGCTGCCGCTGGTGCTGGGCGGGCTGGCGCTCTGGCGGGTGCTGCAGCCGGTGCCGGGCCCTGTCGCGGCTGGGCTGGGGCTGGCGGCGCTTCTGGTCTGGATTTCGGTCAACGCCGTCTCTTATCGGCAGGAACGGTTCCGGGTCGTACGTGAATTTGCCCTGTCCGCCCGCGGCGAGGCCTTTGGCACCTATATGAACAGTTTCTCTCCGCGGCCCAGCCTGGGAGTGACGGCCGCAGGGGGGATCGCCCTGACTTATGAAGGAGAGCTGCGCGATCTGATGGGGCTGAACTGGGTCGAAATGGCCCATGCAAACCCCATCAAGACCGGCTTTCGCAACCATGCCAGCTTTGATGCGGACACCTTCTGGAAGCATCCGCCGGATCTGCTGCCACAGTTCCACAAATCCGGCTGCCAGCGGGCCACTTGGACCGAAGCAGCGCAGGGGGCTGCCAGCGGGGTCAAACAGCTGTTTGCGCAGCCGCAGTTTCAGGCCCGGTATACGCCGGTGCTGCTGGAGATGCGCGGTGGCAGATGCACCAATGCCTTTGCTGCAAACCATTGGCTGGCGCAGGCTGCGGACAGTCGGATCATTGCCGCTGGCTGGGAGAAAGTCATCCTGTCCGGCAACAGATAGAGGTTTTCATGGTCGCTGCCGGTTTTGCGCCTAGTCTTTAGAGCAGGACACCATGGGGAATTGTGAACAGTGCCATTGGTAACACTTCAGACCGCACAGAACCGGCGCTATGACATCTGTATCACGGGCTCCGGACCGGCCGGGCTGGCGGCGGCGCTGCCACTGGCAGAGACCGGTCTGGCCGTATTGGTGCTGGAAGCAGGCGGGCATACGCCGCGCCCCGGCCCGGGCGCGGTATTTGAATACCCGGATGCCCATGCCGATACCGCCGAGACGCATTGCCGGGGGCTTGGCGGGACCTCCTCTTATTGGGGCGGCCGGATCGTGCCGCTTGCAGCCCATGATTTCCAGCAATTCGATTGGCCCCTGCCGTTCAGCGGGCTGGCACCGCATTTCGATGCGGCGGCAGCTTTCCTGGGCGGCCACATGCCGCAGGATGCGTTCCTGCAGCCTGGCGCCAAGGGGTATTTTGATCTGGAGGCTCAGGAAGCCCTGGCGGATTCCGGCTCGCTTCTGCGCTGGCACCGCAGCCGGATTGAGGCCACCGAGGGGCCGGATACAGTGTTAGACGCCACGGTTACGGGTCTGGTGCTGGAAACCGGTTCTGACGGCGCCCTGCGCTGCACAGGCGCCCGCGTCCGACCGCCGGATGGGGCGCCGGCGGTCAGCATCCGGGCCCGCGCCACCGTCCTGGCCCAAGGCGGTATCGAGACCGCGCGGCTGCTGCTGGCAGAGCGGGCCCGCAACCCTGCGGGGCTCGGTCATCTGGCCGCGCTGGGACAGTATTACGCTGGGCATCTGACGGGCAGCATTGCCAGCATCGTGTTTCCGCCCACTGCGGATGTGCGCGCGTACGGATGGCGCCGCCAGGGGGCAGGCGGGCTTGGCCGCCGGGTTTTCCGCAGCACGCCGCAGGCCATGGCTGAAGGGGTCAATATGTTTTTCTGGGCCCGCAACAGGGCCGCTGCCGATGCCGGTCATGGCTCGGGAATCCTGTCTGCCAAGCATTTGCTTGCGCGGTTGCGCGGGCACAGCACGCAAGAGCCGACCGCGCCGGGTCCTGGTGCACCGGAACCGCAGCTGCAAAGCCCGGCATGGTCCCATATGCGCAATTTGGCAGGGGACACCGGGGCCAGCCTGCGGGCGCTGCCGGGCATCCTGCGCGCCCGCCGGGATCCCGGGCGGGAGGCGGTTGACCATCTGATCCCCAACGGGCCGAATTGTTACCGGCTGAGCTATCATGCCGAACAGGCGCCGCTGGCCAGCAACCGTATCGAACTGGCCGGGCCTGTTGAACCGGATGCCCTGCCTGAGATCCGGATCCATTTTGACTTCTCACAGGCTGATACCGCCCGGGTGGCCCGCGGGCATGAGATGCTGGCGCAGGAGCTGGCGGCATCCGGTCTGGCCAGGCTGCGCTATGATGTGCCCCGCGAAGACCAGGCCGCGGTCATCCGCGCCAGCGCCCTGGACGGCTATCATCAGACTGGCATGGCCCGGATGGGGCGGGATCCGCGCGACAGCGTTACGGATGGGGACTGCCGGGTGCATGGCGTGCAAGGGCTTTACCTGGCGGGCTCTGCGATTTTCCGCAGCAGCGGCGCAGCGCAGCCGACGCACTCCATTGCGGCCTTTTCCATGCGGCTGGCCCACCATCTGCTGCGGGCTGCCGCCCCGTCCTGCACGGCTGCCAAAACTCTGAGCAGCGCCCAGGTCGCGCAATGAGCAGGAGCCGGTCAGCCGCAACAATGCCCACACCGGCGCGGCCGGTTGAGCTGGGGCTGGCGGTGCTGTGGTTCCTGGTCACCTTCACCGTGTTCCAAAAGGACGAGTATCTTCTCTATCCGCTGGCGCTTTATTTCTCTTATGCGGTCTGGCGCGATCGCCGCGCGACGGCACCGATCCTTGCGGGCAGCTGGCCGCTGCTGCTGCTACCGGTCTGGGCAATCTTGTCTTCACCCATGGGCGTGGTGCCCGATGAGGCATTCCGGACCGGGGTTCAGATGCTGCTGTCGGGGCTCATCTGTGTGCTCTTCGCCGCCTGGATGAGCCCCCGCAGAATTGTTCTGACAGCGTTTTTTGCCACTGGTGTCTGTGGTGTGCTCAGCATTTTCTTCACGTCATATCATGATGGGGCGATGACCGGTATCTTCGCGCATAAGAACATGCTGGGGGCAAAAATGCTCTTGCTGTGGGCCGCGGCGCTATGTGTGGCTTTTGATCCCTGGTTCCGGCTGTGGCTGCGGGGGGCCGCCCTGATGCTGGCGGCGCTGGCATTTATGCTGATCCTGCGCAGCCACTCAGCCACGGCGCTGGTGCTGAGCCTGGCCATCATAGCGATGATCGGCGGCTTCAGTTTCTTTGCCGGAGACGGGCGCAGGACGCCGGCTGACCGGATTGCTGCGGGCCTGATCACCATCGGCGTGCTGGCCATTGCCCTGCCGGCCCTGCTGAGCGGGCCTGACACATTGGTCGATGCGTTTTTCGACCGGCTGGGCAAAAGCCGCACGCTCACGGGGCGGACCCAGCTTTGGGCCTATGCCGAGGGTGTGATCCGCCAGCACCCGGTCACCGGCTATGGTGGCGGCGGTTTCTGGCGGTATCAGGAGAATGATCTGGTCCGGCAGATTTTTGCGAAATTTCACAAGAGCCCCAACCAGGTCTTCTCCTTCCATAATTCGTTCTACGAGAACACCGTCCATTTCGGCCTGATCGGGCTGGTGCTGACGGTTTGGACGCTGGTGTGGGCCTTTGGCCGCCTGTCGGCTCAGTTGCTGCAGCATGGCGGCATGCCATTTATTTTCTTTCTGGCAGTGGCCGGCGTCGAGCTGATCCGCGCCATGGTCGAAAGCGAGCTGATGCGTCCCTTCGTTCTGGCGCATATGCTGATCTGGATCGGCGCTTGCTTCCTGTCCAAACACCGGCAGAACAGCAGGCCGATGCCGCTGATGCAGCCGCCGGATCCACAGAAACCGGCGGCTGCCCTTAGGGTCGAAACCCCTTAATCAGAGCCGCAAAGCGGATGTTTCAGAACAGGTCGTAGACACCGGTTTCAGCTGCCAGCCAGCTGACATCCTCCGGGTTATGCCAGATTTCCCTGTCTGCGGATTTCTCCTCCTGGGCAAAGAGCGAAATGCCATCGCTGTCAAAGTCGCGCAGCCGCAGTGCGGCGGGATCATTGCCGTTGACCGATGTCATCGATGCCAGGAAGGCCAGGTCATCGAAGGCCCCCGGATCGGTATTCACCTGCGTGTCCTTATGGTTGACGCCTGTCATGGTCCCTGCCTGCAGGCCGCCGCCGGTGCCGGTTTCCATGGCCAGGACATAAACCGTTTCCGCCTTGAAGCTGCCGTCGCTGTTCTTTTCCTGCCGCTGCAGCATGATGTCGACGGACTCGTTGCCGGTTACCTCGTTGCGGACTGTGATTGCCTCGGAAGCGGCGTGGCTGCCGATCTGCGTGAACACCGCGATCTCGCCTTTGAAGCCGGAGAAATCAACCGAGGCCTTGCCATTTTTATCCGTCTGTACCTGCAGCGCGGTGATCTGGCGGCCATCCGCCAGTTCATAGGTGCCGCTTGGCATGGCCACCCAGCCCACCGACTCCGCGTTGTGCTTGCCGTTGAGATAATCCCACTCTTCGATCTGCATCTTGAAGCCGTCATCCGTGACCGACTTAACCCGGGCAAAAGCCGGCTGGCCGCCCTTTGAGGTCAGCGGGCCCATGATCACAACCGGATCGTCGATGGAGGTTTCAAAACCCGTGCTGGTCCAGCTGCTGCGCGCGCCCTGGCTGAAGGTCGCGGTGCCGGCTTCGAGCACCGCCGTAGCTGTGTTCCCAGTGTCCGCATCGCCAGTGCCCGTACCGCCAGTGTCTGTGCCGCCAGTGCCAGTACCGCCGGTGTCCGTGCCACCTGTGCCGCCAGTATCTGTGCCGCCGGAACCACCTGCGTCGGTATAGCCGTTAAACAGGTCAATCTTGTTGGAGGGCAGTTTGAAATCGGTGATTTCATACGGCTTCAGGAAATCATCGGCATAGCCTTCCAGCGTGATGTCAATCCGGTAGGCGAAATGCTCCCCGGTGACACGGTCGGTGATCCAGATTGCAAGCGGCATGACCCAGCCGCCATCGCCGTCGCGCAAGGCACCGTTCAGCGCCAGCATATCTTCGGGATCGGGCTGGCCCAGATCATTGTCATTGCTGCTGATGCCGTCACGGGTGGCAACGGAAACTTCGGCCCACAGGTTCGACCCCAATCGCATGGTGCCGGCGTTGTCGGTGATGGTCCCGGAGATCAGCACCTCGTGGTTGCGCGGACCCAGGGTGAGATCCGCATCTGCATCCAGATTCAGGATCGGCCGGTCGAGCGTTTCAAGTGCGGCGGCGTCCCCAGACTGCAGCCGACTGTCATTATAATAGGCGCTGTCAATCTTCTTCCCCACGTTTGCGAAGGTGTTGCCGATATAGACACCCTCATGGTTGACCCCCTTGTCGTAGACTGCGGTATTGAACCCGTCGAAATGGGAGTTAATGATCGATGTGCTTTCATGTTTGTTCGGCAGGTAAATGGCCCGCCCGGCGCCGTCATCATCGGCGATGAACAGACCGTCACGGATGACGTATTGCCCGGTGTAGTTGAAGACATCAAACACCCGGTCCACTTCCCAGGCCGTCATCCGCAGCATGTCGCTGCGCAGGTCGGTGGTGGTGGCCATGCTCTGGCGATGGCCGGTGTCGATCATCGTGTGCACCGCAATTGCGGTATTGTCATGGAAGCCAAGAATGGCGGGCTCTTCGTTGTTCAGAACATCCTTGAGCGGCATCGGGTCGAATTGCAGCGCGTCGCGGTCAGGATTTTCGACACTGGTTTCGGCCGCGCGGTACATCCAGCCGGTATTGGCATTGGCCGCAATATTGCCCTGCTGAACGATCTGCCGGGCCTGGTTTTCATAGGCGACGCCACTGTGGCCAAAATCAGCCTCCAGTTCGTCGCGCTTGATTGAGAAATCCTCGCCTGCGCCAGGAATTCCAGTGACAAAATTGCCGATCCACTGGCCGGTTTCATTGCCGTCTTCCGACACGATGCCGGCGCCTGCGATGTCATGGACAAAGTTGAAATCGACGGCCGCGTGGCTGGAGTGCTGCACGATGCCCCAGCCTGGGGCGCCATGCACCGAGTTGCCGTTCAAAACCGCCAGCTGGCTGCCCGCGGCCGCACCGGTTTCATGCAGGTGCAGCGAATAGCGGCCCGCGACATTGCTGCCTTCGTCAAGCGGCAGCGATTTGTCGGTACGGCCAAGTTCGCTGAATTCGGCGTATTGAATCGCGACATCCGGCGTGTGCATCATCATCACATGCCCGCGCACCCCTTCGGGGTTCTCGGAAGAGAAGACAACATTGCGGGTTTCGTTGCCGACATAGATATCCAGATCATATCCGGCCGGGGTCGTGTGGTCGTAGCTCAGCGCTTTGTCGAGGGTAATCTCCACCCCCTTTGACGTCTCTTTGATCGCAACGATTTCCCGATTTTCGTCCTGGAACTGGCCTTGTTGGGTGCCCATGACGACAAGCGTGTCGCCAACCTGCCAGCCATCGGTGTCGGCGGTGAAATTCAGGACCTTGGTGCCGGCCTTGGCGTCGCCGTCCAGGGCGGCATAAGCGTATTTCGTGGCACCATGCACTTCGACTTTGCCCTGGGCGACCAGGCCATGACCCAGCAAGCCGGGATCAATCGAGGTGTCGATCGGGCCATCGGCAAATACAATCGAGGTGGTCACATTCGCCTGCACCGGGTTCTCTGCCGTGCCGACGGTCAGATGCGAATGCAGGCCGGTGACGAAGGTTTCCACCCGGATATGGGTATCCTGATCGGTGGCGAAATCCAGCCCGCCGTCCACCCGCACCCAGTCCAGCCTGGCGTTGGACGTGGAATTATATTCCACCGAAACCCCCATCGGGATAAGAACTTTTGCCTCTGTTCCCGGTACCTTACCGTTTTTCCAGGTTGACGGGTCGTTCCAATTGCCGGACTGTATTGCGACGTGGGTCGCGTCATCGGGATTCGCAATCGACATTGTCATGTCGGTGGACATCATCGTGTCGTGGGTCATCGTATTCATGGAACTGGTTCTCCAGGCCGACCGGTCAGACAGTGCTCACCGGTTCTGGCATATGATTGTGTTTCGCAAAGGCCGTGGGGTGGAAAGATTTACGTTTCTTTCACGGCATCTTCGGGACGGTTTACGGACCGGTGCTTGCGGTCGAGCTGACCGCGCCGCCGGGGAATATGACAGGAAAGATCGGCAGCACGCCTTGCCAAATGGGCGCCCGTGCAAGACCAGGCGCAGGCAGACGGAGCGGCTTCCTTTAACTCGGCAACCATTGAACTGCTGTGGGGCTCAGCCGCACGCGAAACGCCGCAGCGCTGCATTGGAACTGCATCGATTTGTCCTCGTTAACTTTGTTTTGCGAGAACGTGCCCCAACGCGCCATTCATTTCCAGCGCGATTGAATTGGATTTCAAAGCTAACCTCCGCATGAGCAAAAATCCGAGCGTCCGCCCTGCAAAGGCTGGCAGGATTACGCCGAAACACCCGGTTTCTGCGGTTTCAGCCCCCGCATTCACGCTAAGTTAACCTTTGCGCGAGTCCACGGACATGTTTCGCGGTTTTTGGGAAAAATGTTGCATTTCAGGTGGGAAAAGCCAGATTTTCAAACTGAAACAGAGGCCTAGTCGTTCAGAAGAGCCGCCAGTGCCGGATTGCTGAGGCGGGACGCCGCCTGGGCCGAAGCCGCTGCCAGAGCGCCGCGCGCCGAATCGTCACGCAGCAGCTCGCAGATCAGGGCTGCATATCGAGCATCCGAAGCGGCTTCGGCCACCAGCCCCTCAAGCGCGCCGCCAAATGCATCCAGCGTGCCGCAGGTCACCGCCACAGCCATACCCAGGGACAGGTAGTCGACCACCTTGATCGGGATTCCGCTGCCTGATTTCATCGGGGCCAGGCCAATGGCCTGCGGCCCTCCGAGGGCGGCCAGGTCTTCCACTGGCCCCAACAGAACCAGCCCTTCGGCCTGGGCCTCCCCCGCAGAGATCCCGGAGGCGATTGCGCCGGCGACCCACAGTTCCGCGTCCGGGATTTTCGCACGCACCGCCGGCCATATCTTCCTGCGCAGGAAATCCAGCGCTTCGGCGTTGCCCCTATGCCGGGAGCCGACAAACAGCCCGTGCGGCTTACGCCCGGTGTCTGCGCAGGCCGACCCGGGGCGGAAGGCAGGCGGCATCCATTCGTGGCGGGTCTCAGGCAGCAGCGGCTGCAGGCGGTCGCGTTCGGTGCAGCTGGCATGAATCAGCAGATCTGCCGCCCGGCAGCGCTGCGCTTCGGCCTCCAAAGTGATCACAGTATGGTCCGGTTCCAATCCTTGGGCCGCAAAACTTTCGGCGCGCAGGGAAAACAGGTCATGCAGGAGCACAATGCGCCTGCGCGCCTCCACCTGTTCCAGCAGCGGTGCCAGGCTGCTGTATTCCGCGGTCACAATCCCGGCTCCGGCCTTCCGCACCCGGGCCAGCACGTCCTTGCTTTCCCGCGGCGCAAGCTCTGCGCCCAGCAGGCTTGGATAGGCACTGCCCGCCTGCCCCGTCAGCCGCCGCCTGACCTCGGCCCCGAGGCGCCGGACCATGCGCAGCCAGACCCCGGGCGCCAGAGAGATCCGGGTGCGGCCGATGCGCAGCGTCTGCCCCCAGTCGATGCGCTCTGCTAGTTCCACAAACCCCGGATCCAGGCGGGCCCAGGCCAGATTGCCGAAAGAGCGCCTGGGGGCAAAGACAATCCGGGTGGCCAGCCCGGCCTCCCGGCACAGGCGCAGATATGCCTTCAGATACGTGTTGCTGCCGGACCGGGCTGCGTCCAGCCGTCGGGCGACAATCAAAACCGCCTGCCGTTTCTGTTCGGCGCGGCGGGTCATCTGCGGCCGCCGCGAGCAATGCGTTTGTGCAGCGCCTCCGCCAGATGCCCGGCCACCCGGGCAAAGGCGCCCGGCCGCCGCAGCAGGCTGGCTGCGGCAGTCGCGGGCCGCCGGGCCTTGAGTGCGGACAGGACCTCTTCGGTGGTGATCAGGTTCTGCAGATTGCGCTGCCGTGCTGCCAGCAGGCCGGTGACTGCCGCATGCTGTGCAGCAGGCAGCCTGGCAGCCATGACGCGGTCCGCAGCCAGCAGGGCACGCATATGGCTGCCCTGGGCCCGGCGAGACACAGACCCTGCCCGCCGGGTGTAGCTGTAGCCCGTTTCACCACTGAAATAGAGCCGCGCGCCCGCCGCCAGAGCCTCAAGGATCAGATGGAAATCCTCGCCGTTGCGCAAGCTCTCATTATAGCGCAGCCCGTGCCGGCACAGGAAACGGCGGCAGATCAGCGGCTTGGCATAGCCAAAGCTGAGTTCGGCGCGGGCCATATCGTTCAGCCGCAGCCAATCCGCCAGACCGATAAAGCCCGGGGGATGCCGGTCTGCCAGCCGCGGCCCCGGCAGGAGGCTGCCCTCCGCATCCACGGAGATGAAATCGTCAATCACGATATCGGCCTCCTGCTGCAGCGCATGGGCCTGCATGCGGGCCAGACGGCCGGGCAAAAAGCGATCGTCGCTGTCCAGGACGGCAACCCAGTCCCCTCGCGCGGCGGCCAACGCCAGATTGCGGGCACCACCCGGCCCCAAGTTGACCGGAGATTGCATCAGAGACACCCGGGAATCGCAGGCTGCGGTGCGGGCAGCTGCCTGCGCAGTGCCATCGCGTGATGCATCGTCAGCAATGATGACATCGACAGCGACATGTGCCTGGACCAGAGCCGATTGGATGGCGGCGCCCAGGCAGGTTTCCGCATTATGCGCCGCAATAGCCACCGTGATCCGGGGCAGGTCTGTCACCGCGGGTAGCCCAGCATGCGGGCGCCAGCCAAGCCGGAAAACACCCCTGCAGCCCGGGCCAAAAGAGCGATGCCATTGGCAAAACCCCGCCTGCCCTTGAGAAGCGAACTGGCCAGCCAGCCCAGCCCCACCACGGTCATCCCCACGCCGCGCACCAGGCAATAGGCCGTTGAATGCAGGCGGGACCGGCGCAGCAGCACCGTGAGCGCCCGTGTGTTGCCAAAGCGGAATTGCCGACCCACCGCCCACCGCCAGGACAGGCGGTGGGCGGGCTGCTTCTCGCAGACCCAGGCATTCAGCGCATAGGCGCCCAGCCCGCCTGCCCGCACCACATCCTGAAAAAACAGGGTGTCCTCGCCCCCGGTGAAGCTGAGCCTTTTGTCGAACCGGCAGCGGTGCCGGGCTGTGAAGCTCAGATCCAGCAGCACATTACTGGTCCAGCTCTCATTGCGTGTCTCGCCATCCGCATAGCGCCGCTGTTCGAAGAACAGCGTGTGCAGCCACCATCTGTCGCGCGCATCGTCGACCAGCATCCGCACCGGCCCCTGCACAAAGGCTGCTCCCGTGCGCTCTGCCATCTGCACCAGTTCAACAAGCCAGGAGGGGGTCACGGTCTCATCATCATCCACAAAGGCCAGGAAGCCTTCTTCACCAGCCTCGCTGAGAACCCGGTTGCGGGCCATGGGAATGCCAGGCTGGGGCTCATGCACATAGCGGCACGCCCAGGGAAAATCGTGGGTTTCGCGCTGGAATACACTCTGAGAAGACGGGGTGTCGTCATTGTCCACGATGATAAAGGATAATTCCATATCATCGCGTACATCCAGCAGGCGGCAGGAGCGCAGGAGCTTTGCAAGCCCCTCAGGGCGCCTAAAAGTGCAGGCACAAACGAAAATCTTCAAAGACACACTCCGCAAAGGGGCTTTGTAACATTCCGGGCCAGGCCGGCACCCCCTGATCGCCGGGAAAGTATTTACGAGTGATCAGGCCGTTGCAAGAGATAAAGCCTCAGGCCGTCCAGGCGGCGGAGACGGTTGCCTGATATGAAAAAAACTCGCCGAACGGGCCTACAGCCATAGTTATCTAGGAAACGGGAAGCCGCAAGGCACCGATGGTTTGGTTAATAGGTTCGCGCGAATGATCGTTTCGCATCGTCACAAGGTTATTTTTGTGAAGACGCTGAAGTCTGCAGGTACAAGCATTGAGCTGGCCCTGGCGCATCATTGCGGGCCGGATGACATCGTGACCCCAATCTTTCCCGCCATCCCGGCCCATGCGCCGCGCAATTGGCGGGGCTGGTTCGCCCCATGGCGCGAAGTGCGCAGCCGACAGGATCTGCGTAAAAACATTGTGGAATGCCTGCGCCGCGACAGGATCTACAACCATATCCCCGCCCGCTTTGCCCGCGCCCGGCTGCCGGCGCAGATCTGGGACAGCTACCTGAAAGTCTGCGTTGAACGGAACCCATGGGACAAGACGCTGTCGCATTTCCATATGTTCCGCAATGCGGCCTGGCACCGCCGCCATGATCCCGGGCTGACACTGGATGGATATCTTGAGAACCGGATCTTCTGCCACAACGCACCGTTTTATTGCGACGCCGACGGCGCACCGATTGTTGACCGCATCCTGCGGTATGACCGGTTGGAGGAAGAGCTTGCCACCCTGTTCAGCGAACTCGGCCTGCCGTTTGACGGGCTGCCGCAGGCAAAATCCGGCTTGCGCACAGACAGGCGGCCCTACCGCGAGGTGTTTGATCCGCGGCAAACCCGCATCATCGCCGAGGCGTTCGCACATGAAATCACCTTACATGGATGGGAGTATTGACGTGGTTGTCACAAAGAATCCGGGCCAGCGTTCCGGCGCTGTCAGAAAGAGCATCTTCACAACGGCGTTTCTCGGGCTGTCCAGCCTGCTGATGACAGGGGCTGCAGCGGGCCAGATCGAAGGAAAGCCCGCAGGAGCGCCGTTCCGGAGCGTCTTTCCTCTGAGCGGGCCAGGCGTGAACTGGTGGCGGGCAGAATACGACCACCCGGCCAATTGGCTGCAGACCGCCTGGCGCAAAGATGCCGTAGAATACGGCACCGCCGGTGTCCGTATGCTTCTGGTGCCTTCTGCAGCAGAAAACCGGGTGGAAATCAGAGCGCTGCAATCGGATGACGGAAGCCTGCTCGCAGCAGGGAAGACCTCAAAGGAGTTTATAAGCGGTCAGGTCCAGCGACGTAAGTGGTACGGGTATGGACGCTATGAAATCATCTTGCAGGCGGCGGGCGGCAAAGGTCTGATTTCCGCCTTCTACCTCTATACCGGTCCTAATTTCGGGCACAGCCACGAGGAAATTTCTCTTGAGATCCTCGGCAAGAATACGGCCAAGGCGCATGTCAACCGGTTCCGCGGCGGCAAACCGCTGGAGCAGCCGCCCTGGGTCGATCTGGGCTTTGATGCTGCCAAAGCACCGCGGCTCTATACAATCGACTGGTCCGAGGAGGCCGTCATCTGGTCCGCCGACGGGACCGAGCTGTTCCGCCTGACCGGTGCGGAGCAGGTTCCGAAACCTCCGATGAAGATCTATTTCGAGCTTTGGGCCGGCAGCCAGGAGCAGGCCCATTGGTCGGGCGTTGCCCCCAAGGACACCCGCGCCGAAGCGCTGGTTCAATGCGCCTCTTATACGCCGCCTGAAGGCGGCACTCCGGCGTGCAGTGATCTGATCATTGCCGAGTAACCGGTGTCTGCAGCTGACGCGCACGGCGGCAGGCAATGGCCAAGGCCGGCGCTCACTGAGTGGTTAGCGTGAACTCCAGCGAGACTTCAAAGACATCGCCCGGCAGCACCGGATCGTCAGGCCCCACCGCAAATACCTCGGTCCCTGCCGCCGTCCTGCGGCGGATTTTCATGCCGGTGCGCAGCGGCAGATCCGCAGGCGCCGCGCCCTGCACCGTGGCCAGGCCCAGGAACATCGCCTCACGTTTGGTCTCCAGTTCGATCTTGCGGCGGGTGTCCTGAAGCTGGGAAACGATTTCGTGCCGCCGGTTGTCCACCGCCTGCAGCAGGTCACGGCGGGTTTCGCCGATCCGCTGGCGTGCCCGGTAGATCGCGGTGTCGAGATCCAGTTCCTCGGCATTCAGATTGGTCAGGACACGTTCGGCATCCACCAGACGGCTGGCCACCACCGCACCGCGGTCCACCAGCGCGCGCAGTTTTTCCGCTTGATCCCGGGCCAGCTCAACCTGCCGCTGCTGCCCGACCAGCTTGCCGTCCAGCGCTGCAAGTTCGGTGCGGTACAGCGCAATCAGCGCTTCGTTGGATTCCACCGTGCGGACCTGGGATTCCTGCCGGATATCAAACAGAGCCGTCTCCTCCGAGAGAATCCGGTCTACGGCGTCGGCGCCGTCAGGGTGGCGCAGATTATCCGGAAAGGCGATGGCTTCAGCGCCCGCCTGTTCCGCCATCAGCCGGGCCTCCCTGGCCCGCAGGCGCACAAGCTCCACCTGGGTCCCCCGCAGCGAGCTCACCAGCCGGTATTCAGACTCATCGCCCGGTGCCTGGCTGCGGCTGCGAAACAGGCCGCCGGCCAGTGCCAGCGCCTTACTGCCGGTCATCCCGGGGCGCCAGGCATAGGCGCCAGGAGCCGCTGCATCGCCGCCAATATAAAAGGGACGGTAGCGCAGGATTTGCATCGAGACTTCCGGCGGCTGATAGAGCCCAGCGGCCGCTTGCAGCTTGGCAGCGATTTCGGCAGCGGCTTCAGAGGTTGTCGCCCCCCCGGCGGTAATCCGGCCCGCAATCGGCACCGCCAGGGAGCCATCCAAGGCGACTGCGTATTCCCCGGATAGCGCTTCCATCGTCTCATAGGCCCCAGTTTCGTCATTCCAGGCCACCACCCTCAGGACAACCGCATCCTCCGGCCCCAGCCGGTAGGCTCCGGCCGCGGCTGCCGCCGCCAGAAGGCCCCACAGCGGCAGCGCCCGAAACACCACAGCCGCCATCGCCACCATAACAGGCACCAGCCTGGATACATGCGTTCTCATCATGATTGCTTCCACCCGGATTTGACGGTCTGCATGAAGCCGGGATATTCATATTTGCGTTCGGCCCGGCGCTTAACCCCGGTCATCACCGCATAGATGTTCTGGGCGCGCAAATCGCGCAGCCGCTCGATACAGGCTTCAACGGTTTGCCGCGCCGTGGCGTTCCAGCGCGTGACCATCACCAGCGCATCGGCATGATGCAGGAAGCTCGAAACATTGCCCAGGGACAGAACTGGCGCAGTATTGATGATCACATAATCATATTCCGCGGTCAGATTTTCCATCAGCGTTTCGAGCCACCGGTCGGGCAGGCAGCTGAGATCCGTCTGCGCTGTTTCTGCCACCAGCAGCTGCCAGTAGCCGGCCCGCGCGCGGGTGATGCCGGCGATTTCCGTCCCGGTATCGGCGGGACCGGGCACCGGCCGGGGCCTGCCGGAATTGTTCTGCGCGGCATCGACCAGAATGACCGACCGGCCCCGCGCGGCCAGCGCCGCTGCCACCAGTGCCGCCGCCATTGCCTTGCCTTCGCCCGGGACCGCCGAGGTGAAGACAAGGGTTGTGCCGCCGCCCTGGCCGGTTACCCTGGACAGGAACAGCGCCAGCTTGCGGCCCTCTTCCACCAGGGTCCGTTCCGGGCCTGGCAGCGGGCTGGCAGTGCCCAGATTGTTCAGCAGCCGCGCGGCCCGCTGTTTGCGCAGAGACGACAGGCTTCCGATCACCGGCAGCCCGGCTGCCCTGCGCAGCTCGCGCCCGGTCTTGATGCTGTTGCTGGTCAGCTCAATCAGCAGCGCGATCCCCAGTCCGATCGCAAGCCCTGCCACCCCGGCAAGGGCCAGCCGCAACAGCGTCCTGGGAGAGCTCGGATCCGTTGGCGCCTCAGCAAAGGACAGCAGCCGCACCGTGGGCTGCTGCAGGGCTTTGAGCTGTGCCGATTCCGTGGCGACCTTGAGAAATTCCTCATAGGCAATCCGGTTGGCGTCGGCGATCCGGCGCAGCTTGGCCAGTTCAACCATATTGCGCGACCGGGCCTTCACCATCTCCTCCAGACCTGAAAGCTGGGCTTCGATCGAGGCAACAACCGCCGCTGCAATACTGGCCCGGGTCGCGAATTCGGACACAATCCGATTGGTTTCCAGTGCGGATTCCTCCTCGACGCGGGCGATCACCGCATCCAGCGCTGCCACTTGCGGCGCGTCTGCGCCGAATTGCTCTGCGGCACGGCTGCGCTCGATCCGGTGACCGGAAAGCTGCTGGCGCAGGTCATTCAGAATAGGAGATTCCAGCACCTGCGACGCGGCCACCGGGCCGGCGGCCGCCACCAGCTCGCGCACCTTGTTGCGCTGCGCCTCGGCCGTGACAATCTCGGTCCGGGCCGCAACCAGCGACCGGCCGAGATTTTCGATCTGCTGGTTCAGCCGGTCTGCATTGTCCTGATTGACACCGGCCACACGGGCCTGGAAATCCACCACTGCGGTTTCCGCGCCCTCCAGATTGCGCCCCAGCTCCTCGACCCGGCCGCTCAGCAGCTGCACCTGCTCCTCGATGGCCTGGCTGCGGATGCCGAGGCTGAACTTGGGGTATTCGGCAGCCACGGTATTGGCGATGGCGGCCGCAAACAATGGCGTGGCGGCTTCTGCCGACAGGCTAATGCCATAGCCGTTGCCGCTTTGCTCGATCCGCAAGACAGAGGCCAGACGATCCGCAGCCTCACCGTATTGAAGCATGTCTTCGGCCAGGGCCTCTGCCGCCGCCGCTTCCGGCACGGACTTTGGCAGCGGCACGCTGGAGACCGAAGAACTGTCCGCGGTCTCAGGCACCGGCTTGGCACGGATCAGGCCGGAAACATAGTTTTTGAACGACCCCAGCATGCGCAGCGGCAGCGGCGGCGGCCCGCTGCTTGCCAGCATCGACGCACTGGTCTCCGCGCCCAGGCTCTTGACCACCTCGATCATAAAGGCCTTGGACTGCATGGTGGTGATTTCCTGCTCCACCACCTGACGGCTGAGCGGCACGCCGGTCAGCAGGTCGGCAATCGGAGTGCTGTTCTGGCGCGGGTCCACCAGTGTCACTTCCGCGGTTGCCGTGTACCGCGGCTGAATCTGGGACAGCAGAACAGTGTTTACTGCGGTAACGGCAATGAACACCGTCCCGATCAGCAGCCAGCGGCGCCAGAAAAACAAATAGATGTCCCCCAGCCTGAGCCCGTCCCTGCGCGGCTGGGCATCAAGCGGATCATCCACCATAAAGCTGAGAAGCCCATTGTTCCGGTTCACTACAGCACTCCTTGGAAAGCAGGTCCTGAGACCTGAGAATGGAAACCCCGGCGATGCCCGCAGGGCCTGCTGTTAAGACAGGCATGCGGCGCGCCGTATGCAGAAGGCCAGTCTGCCATGTCAGCACCTCATGCCGGGCCAGACCGCGGCCAGCTCCCGGTCCAAAAGCGCCGAGAGGCCGGTATTGCGGGCCGACAGATGCTGTTCCAGATAGGCCCGTGTCTGCGGCTGCATCGGCGGTGGGCGGTCTGCGGTCATGAAACGCGGGTTGATATGCGCGAACCACCAGTAATGCAGTTTGTTCTCCAGCCGCCGCGCCAGGCTGGCAGGCCCGCCCATATGCCGCCGGTAGCGGCCCCGGACCAGCTGTCGCCCAAGCCGGTTTGCCGCCCGGTGCAGCCGGGGCCGGGCCGGGTATCTGGTCCGGTTAAACCAGGCCCGCGCCGGATCCACCGGCATCGGGCTGGCTCCCAGAAACTGCGTCACCGCATCCACACAGCCCTGCATATCGGCACGGAAATCCTCAAACAGGCAGACATGCACGCGCTCCCGCCCCAGCGCGCTGAAAAACCGCTGCAGGCCGGCTGCATAGCTCGACCCCAGCAGGATATGCGGATAGCGGATGATCGCGGCCTCGAAACTTTCGGTGGCGCGCGATGTCTTGATCAGATGCCAGTATTGCGAATACGCGCGCTGCACCGGATGGCGCAGCATGAACACCAGCTTGGCCTCCGGCAGCTGCGCCGCAATGCGGCTCGCCGCCAGCTCCGACATCAGATAGGTGGTTGAATCCTCCCCGGTCAGCCCCCCCGGCACGGCCGACGGGAAACGACCGGCATACCAATTCTGGTTCGCCTTTGCGCCTGGGCGCGGATCCCACCATTGCAGCATGCCCGCACGCACGCTCAGAAAATCAGGATGCGCAACCGGATCGTCTGCGTCAAAGAAATGCACCTCATCCTGTGGAAGCGAAATCGCCGGATGCTGGTCCAGAATGAAATGCAGCGAGGTCGTGCCGCATTTGGGGGCGCCGCCGATAATGAAATCGGGGCCACGGCGGGCCGCAAGCCCGTCAAAGGAGGCCTGTGCCTCCTCTGGGTCAAGAACAATCTGTTTCACCGCAACCGGTCCCCGGAATAAACCTTTACGCTGTGCTTCCCTCCCGGCCGGAGCCGCAGGAACACATCATTGCCATAGAAGACTAGGGCGCCGGATGGGCGCGGCAACGGTGTTCGGCCTGGAAGCCGTTTCAAACTGCAAACGCGGCGCTGGCGCGCCTGAACGCCGGCCCCCCTGCAGGGATCCGCTGTGGACAAACCGCCGCCCGGCCCGGATAGTGGCTGCAGTACTCTTTTCAGCAGGCTGCATTGTGTCCGCAATTTCCGTCATCGTTCCGACGTTCAACCGCAAAGACTACCTCCTGGAAGCCCTGGCTGCGCTGCAGCAGCAGACACGGCCGGTCAGCCAGATCATTGTCTGGGACGATGGTTCCTCGGATGGCACCCATGCGGCGGTGGCTGCGCTCAGCGATCCCCGGCTGCAGTATTGCCGGGCGGAAAATGCAGGTAAGGCAGCTGCCCTGAATGCGGCGCTGGAACTGGCCGACGGCGATTACATCTGGATCTGCGACGATGACGACATTGCCCTGCCCGATGCTGCAGAGCAGCTGGCGGGGCTGCTGGATGCGCATCCTGAAGCCGGGGTCGCAGGAGGGTGCTACAACCGGTTCCGTGACGGGCCGGAGGGCCGCGAGGTCACCGGCCCTGGCTACTGGCCCGATCTTAGCACGGGCACCCCTTTGCGCCATCTGCTGGAAGATATCTTCCTGTTCCAGAATGCCACCCTGGTACGGCGCGCGTGCTATGGCCGGACGGGCCCTTTCCGCGAAGACCTGCCGCGCTCGATCGATTATGACATGATCGTGCGGCTGGCGGTGCGCTTTCCAATACGGATGACCAGCCAGAAACTGTTCCTGCAGCGCAAGCATGACGGGCTGCGCGGACCGGCCGGCCACCGGCATGCGGCCAGTGCTGCTGACAGCGTCTGGGCGCAACAGGACAAGGTTGTGTTCCAGGGGTTGCGGGATCATCTGCCACTGTCCCTGATGGAGGCGATGTTCAGCGGCGCATCCAGGGCGCATCTGCGCCGCGCCGCCTGTCTGCAGCGCGGCGGCGCCTTTGCCCGGCACAATCTGTGGCAGGACGCCCTCAGTGATTTCGAAGCCGCCGCTGCGGCAGAGCCTGCAGCGCCGCTGGCAGCGGTTGAAACCGCCATCTGCCGCCGGGCGGTTTCGGGCAAGCACGGGGTTGCCTTCGGCCCGGATGACCGCCGCCGCCTGAACCGTCTGCGCAGCAGCGGCGCGGCCGGGCGGGCCATTGCCGCCAGCCTGGGGCGCGGCCTCTTGTGGTCCCTGCGCCGGGCGGCCGGCCGTGGCAATCCGGCCGAAACTCTGCGTCTGGCCCGGATGCTGGCCGCAACCGGGCTGCGGCTGCGGGGCGGCGCACAGGACAGCAGGCTGCGCGAGAACAGCATATTGTCGGCCGCCGCCTATACCTGGTGAGACGCAGCTAGGGCCACTGCCCTAGCTGCGCCGGGCCCTGTCGCCACCCGGCGCAAACCTGCGCCTGCTGCGCAGCCAGGCCTGCTGCAGCAGTTTTCCCATCAGGGCCGCCGTTACCGCAGGCGGCTCCAGTCCCAGCGCCGCGATACTGCGCAGATCGCCTGCCCGCACCGCGTCGATCATCCGCCGCCAGGCCCATTCCTTGTGAACCTGGCGGCAATGGCGGCGGATGGCTGCACGGGCGGCAGCTTCCAGATCCGGCCGCCCCAGCAGCGCCCGGTCCGCTTGCACCAACGCACCCAGATCTGCCGTGCTGTGCTGCCCGCTCAGGGAGTTTTCCCGGTGCACTGCAAAATACCCCCGCGGATCCACCAGCTGGAACGCAGCCCCGGCGGCCAGCGCCTGGGCATACAGCATGTAATCCTCGGCCAGCCGCAGGGTCTCGGCATAGCGCAGCCCATGCGCCTGCAAAAAAGCGCGCCGCATCAGCGGTTTGACAAAGCCCAGCTCGCTCCGCCGTCCGCGGCTGCCATGGGTATTGGCCTCGGCAAAAAAGGCCAGCGAGACCTGCATTCGGCCAAAATCCTGCGGGCTCCACAGCCGCTGCCCGGTTGCCGTCGGGGCCGTTTCGGAGACTTGGTAGATATCATCTGCCAGGAAATCGAGCCCCTTTGCCTCAGCCTCCTGCACCAGCCGGGCAATCCGGTCCGGCGCCATATGATCATCTGCATCCAGCACCGCGATCCAGGGCGCAGCAGCGGCGGCAATCGCGCGGTTGCGGGCGGCGGCAGGTCCGGCGTTGCGGGGCTGGCGCAGGACCACGGCCCCCGGCACCGGGCCGCTCAGCCGCTCAGCCAGCTCTGCAGTGCCGTCCTGCGAAGCGTCATCGACCACCAGAACCTCGACCGGAACCGTCTGGGCAAAAGCCGAGCGCAGCGCCCGCTCCAGCGTGGCTTCAGCATTATAAGCGGCAATCACGATCGCTGCGCGCGGCGCCTCTGCTGTCAGCTGTCCTGTGTGGTCCGGCCTCGCGCCCATGGCTTGCTCTCTCGCACTCACAGGCTGGTTTTCTTGAACAGCCGTTCCGGCAGTATCCGGATAATCGCCATGATCATCCGCCAAACCGGGCGCACGTAGACCACATCGCGGCCGCGTTCAACGGCGTGCAGGATCGCTTCCGCCACCTCCTCTGGCGCGGCGGTCAGCGCCCTGGGCAGGTCCAGACCTTCGGTCATGCGGGTGGCCACAAAGCCGGGCTTGACCGTGATCACCTGCACCCCTTGCCGCGCCAGCCGGTTGCGCAACCCGGACAGAAACGCGGTAAAGCCGGCCTTGGCGGCGCCATAAACGTAATTCGATGCCCGCCCGCGATCACCCGCAACCGAGCTGACCCCGACAATCGTGCCCCGTCCCAGTGCCGCCATCCGTTCCGCATAAAGCCCCAGGATCAAGGCCGGCCCTTCAAAATTACTGCGCATGACCCGCGCCGCCGCCGCCGGATCCAGCTCGCTTTCGCGCTGATCGCCCATCAGGCCGACAACGCAGACAACGATCCCCGGCGGCGCCTCGCCTGCCCCGGCGAATTCCGGCAGCGCCGATGACGCCAGCACGTCAAATTCAACCGCCTGTGCCCCGGCACCGTACCGCAGGGAAATATCCTGGCAATCCGCCGCCAGGCTCTGCGCCTCCCGGGCCGCCAGCATCACCGGGTGGCCCGCGCGGGCAAAGGCATGCGCTGCCGCCAGCCCGATATCCGACCGCCCGCCCAGGATCATCACGCCGGGTTTGGGTTCATTCATAGCAACAGCCTTTCAGATTGAGCGGAAGCAAAGGCGGTATCCAGTCCCTCTTTGCGCCGCATGGCCTGGAACCGGGCGGCACGCGGGTCGGACCGGTGCAGCGAAGCCGCCGCCATCCGCGCATCCTTGGCCAGATAAAACCGGCCGCCATGTTCCAACGTGATCGCGTCCAGCCTGTCCAGCAGCGCCAGCGCCCGCGCCGTGGCCGGGAAATCCAGTGCCAGCGTATAGCCGGGCATCGGAAAAGACAGGCCGCCACGGCCACGGCCGAACTGCTTCAGCACCGCCAGGAATGACCCCTGCCCCGCCGCCGACGTCTCAGACAGCAACGCCACCAGTCCCGCGCGGGCGCTCTGCGTCGGCAGCACGCATTGAAACTGCACAAAGCCCCGGCGCCCATAGATCCGGTTCCAGCCCAGAACCGCGTCCAGCGGATAGAAGAAGCTGTCCCAATCCACCAGGGATTCCCCTGCCCGCCGCAGGCCCTGGCGCCAGTACAGCGCATTGAACGCCTTGACCGTACAGCGATTGAGCAGCGCAGAAGGGGCATTCCAAAGCACCCGCCGCTTGCGGCGCAGCGGGGCCTGCAGCGGTGCTGCGCGCTGCGCCGGTGGCAAGTCTGCAGCCCGGGCGTGCTCCCCCAGCATCAGCAGGGACCGCCCCAGCGAGTCTCCGCTGGCCAGGCAATCGATCCAGGCCGCCGAATAGGTCGCCTCTCGGGCGGTCTCAAAGGCAGCAAGCGCGGCGTCCAGATTGGCAGCCGGCAGGGTCTTCTGGCTGATCCAGGCGCTTTCGACAGGGCGCAGGCGGATAGCGGCGCGCAGGATGATGCCGGTCAGCCCCATGCCACCCAGCGTCCATTCAAACAGCCGGGAGTTGCTGGCCGGGCTTGCTCTGGTGACAGAGCCATCCGCGCCCAGCACATCAATCCAGTCGACAAAGGCGCCGAAACTGCCCTCGCAATGATGGTTCTTGCCATGCGCATCCGCGGCAATGGCACCGCCAAGGGTGACGAATTTGGTGCCTGGCGTCACATAGGGAAACCAGCCCCGGGGCAGGAAAACATCAATGATATTGGACAGGAGCACTCCGGCCTCAGCCACCAGCCGACCGCTGCTGCTGTCAAACGCCAGTATCCGGTTGAAGCGACGCATCTCTATGGTTGCCGCGCTGCCAATGGCACTGTCGCCATAAGCCCGCCCGTTGCCGCGCGCCACCGCGCCGCCGCCGCCGGCCGCCGCGCGCAAGGCCGCCTCGCCGCGCGGCGCCGCAACCCGGGCAAAACGGCGGGGAAAGCGGCCCCAGCCCGAGATTTCCTGCATCCCCATCAGGCAGGCCGCTCCGCTGCCGCCTGGTTGAATACGTAGCGCCGGTCCAATTGATATTTGATGGCATAGCCTGCTGCCAGCCCAAGCACCGCGCCCGTCTCGCGCATCGCATCAGTACCCCAGGCCAGCCAGAATGCGGTCTCGCTGCCCCAGAAGATCGCGGTCGTGATCAGGCCCATAGCGGTATACAGGGTGAATTTCCGCCCATGTGCCGCCAGCCCCCGCGATGTGTCGGCAAAGATCCAGCGCTTGTCGAGGATGTATTTCAGCGCCAGCCCGGCAGCCGTGCCACAGAGCACCGCCGCAGCAAAGCCTGCCCCGGTGCTGCCCGCCACAACAAGCACCAGCCGCTGCACCGCCAGATTGGAAAATGTCGCCAGCACCGCAAAGACGGTATAGCGCAAGACAAGCGCCGTGCGTGTCACAGCATCGTCCCTCCCAGGGCAAACAGGAAAATCAGCCCAAGACAGATAATAGAAATGTAATCCCTGGCTGCAAAGACAACCGGATCATCATGCATCCAGCCGCGATGGGTGATCATCACCATCCGGCTCAGCCAGAACAGCAGCACCAGGCAGATGCCCCACAGCGCCTCGGGAAAAGCATAAAGCTCGCGCACACCGGGAGTATTGAGATATAGCGCCATCACCAGCACCGACATATAGCCGGAGGAAACAGCCATATTGGCCACCAGCGGCTTGTCCGATGTCCGGTAGTCGCGCCCGGCCACCTTCTTGCTCTGCGCATCGCCTTCGGCCACCAGTTCGGCCTGCCGCTTCATCGCCGCCAGCGCAAAGAAGAAGAACATCGAAAATGCCAGCAGCCAGACCGACAGCGGGATTCCCGTGGCCACGCCGCCGGCAATGATGCGCAGGGTATAAAGCCCGCCAAGAGTGCAGATGTCCACCACAAGACGGCGCTTGAGCAGGAAGGAATAGACCGTGGTGACCCCATAATAAAAGGCCATCACCGCCGCAAACAGTGGCCCCAGCGCAAAGGCGATGCCAAACCCCGCCAGCAATAGCCCCGGTGCCAATGCCGTGCCCCAGGAGAGCGGCAGCTGCCCGCTGGCAAAGGGGCGCTGCCGCTTGCGCCGGTGCTGCCGGTCTGCTGCCAGGTCCAGAAGATCGTTCAACAGATAAACCGAAGAGGCAATCAGGCTGTAGGCGGCAAAGGCCGTCAGCGCCTGCAGCAGGGTCATAAGGTCGAGCTGATGCGCAGCCATCAGCGGCAGGAAAACCAGGACATTCTTCAGCCATTGATGCGGCCGCATCGCCCGCAGCAGCGGCCGCAGGCGTGGCTCTGCAGGCGTGAGATGCAGCACCTCTTCTGCCGCGCGCGCAGCCTCTGCCTTAAGCCGCGCAGACAGGCCCACGGTGATGGCTTTGTCCGCGCCGCGCCAGACCGCCAGATCAGCCCGGGAATCGCCGATATAGGCATAGCCTTCCGCCCCGTAGAGCGCCTCCAGCCGGGCCGCCTTGGTGGCGCCTTTCAGGTTTTCCTTGCCGTCCGATCCATGGGCCTCATCAAACAGCCCCAGATGGTCTGCAATGCGCGAAACAATCCTTTGATCCGACGCCGAGACCAGAGCCGTGCGGCCGCCTTGCTGCCGCCAGGTCTGCACATAGGCAATCACATCCGCATTGTAGGGCAACAGTGCCACATCCACCGGTCCGGCCTGTTCCAGAAACCGTTTCAGCTGCGCCCGGCCCTGGATCAGCCTGCCCAGCATCGGCAGCGCATTGGCCCAGCGTTTGGACAGCGCCGACCAGGCGGTCTCATACAGCATATCTGTCCGTATCAGGCTGCCATCAAGGTCCACGACAAGCACCGCACCGGCAGTATCCGCCTGCGGAACAGTTCCAAACATTCCTGAATCATCCATATCAATCCCGCAGCAAATTTGGGGGGGTACACATAAAACTGTCCGGTGCCCAATTCAGCTCCCAAGGGGCGGATCAGGCATACGATTAAGAAATCTAGGGCAAATGTCCGGGTTGTCTCAGGAAATTGCACGACACGGCACGCCAGCCGCCCGATCCGGGCCCTGCGCTTGACGCAAGAACAATGAGTATGGTTACCTGCAGTGCAACGAGGGGGCTGGCAGCATGAGAACGCCGCAGCGGAACCTGCGCAGCGCTTTTGGGTGCCGGAAGGCGGACCGGTTTGGAGTGCTGCTTCTTTTTCGGAATGAGTTTGCCGCGGAGAGGGGCACATCGCCATGCTTTGCAGGGCAGCCGCCTCATCCGCTCAAAGGTGTGTTGATGTCAGTTTCAAATAAGTTTTGCCATGCAGCCTGCCTCTGCGCCTCGCAATAAGGTCGCCATCGCGGTTTGCACCTATGCGCGCCAGGCGGATCTGGAAAAGCTGCTGCTGTCGCTTCAGGACTTGCAGGTCCATGCATGCATCGAGCTGCGGCTGATCGTCGTCGACAATGATTCCGGCAGAAGCGCTGAACCGCTGGTGACAGCCTTTCAGTCCCGGCTGCCCTGGACGGTTGACTATGTCCATGAGCCGCAAGCCGGCATCCCCTTTGCCCGCAACCGCGCGCTCCGCGCCGCAAGCGGCGATGATTACCTGGCCTTTGTGGATGACGATGAAACCGTCGACCCTCTGTGGCTGAACGCGCTGATGGACGCCGCCCGCAAGACCGGCGCCGCCTTTGTTCAGGGACCGCTGACAATGACCGTCGAGGACGCGCGCGACCGCTGGTGGCTGCAAAGCGGGTTCTTCCGCCAGAAGCGCTTTTCGGATCTCAGCCCGCGGCAGGAGAGTTGGACCAACAATGTGCTGATCGATCTCGCTTTTGTGGCCAAGCACAACTGCTGCTTCGATGCCGCGCTGCAGTTCGACGGCGGCTCGGACACACTGTTTTTCCAGGATATTGTGGCTGCCGGGGGGGAAGGCCGGTTTGCCGCCCATGCGATGGTCTATGAGATCCAGAAGAAAAGCCGTCTTACCTGGAAATGGGCCACATTGCGCCAGTACCGCTATGGCATCACCCGGGCCAATACGGTGCTGCTGCGCAAGCCGCGCGGCTATGCCGGGCTGTACTGCGGCCTGCGCGGTACAGCCATGGTCGGCCTGGGGGTGGTCGCCCTGTCGCGCGGGCTGGTCCGGGGCCGGGCCGGGCTGGCGGATGGCATCGCCCTGATCGCCCGCGGCGCCGGGGTCATCTCCGGCTTTTTCGGAGCCCGGCGGCGAGAGTATGCGCGGTGAGCTGCAGAATTGACATCTGTGTCTGCACCTTCCGCCGCCCGATGCTGGCCGAGACGCTGGAGTCGCTGCGCCAGGTCGAACCGCCGCCGGGCTGCAGCCTGTATCTCCTGGTGGTCGACAATGACGACACGCCATCGGCCCGCGCCCTTGCGGAACAGGCCTGCCTGCCCTTCCCTGTCACATATATCCATGCGCCTGCTCGCAATATCTCGATTGCCCGCAACGCCGGGCTGGAGGCCGCGCAGGGTACATTCCTGGCCTTCCTGGACGATGACGAAAAGGCCGGGGCGGACTGGCTGCTGCAGCTGCATGGCGAAGCCGTCCGAAGCGGCGCAGATGCGGTGTTCGGTCCCGCAGTCTCAGTCTATCCCGAGGGCACCGAAGCCTGGATGATCGATGGCGATTACCACTCCACAAAGCCGCCACCCGGCCCGGCTGAGCTCACAACCGGATGCACCGCCAATGTTTTGATCCGGCGTACCGCCACCAGCGTCGCCGGGCTGCGTTTCGACCCGGCCTTGGGACGCTGCGGCGGTGAAGACACGGTCTTTTTCCGTCAGGTGTTCGTCAGAGGCGGGAAGCTGCGGTTTGCCCCGCAGGCGGTCGTCTATGAAGACGTGGCCCCCCAGCGCCTGTCTCTGGGCTGGCTGCTGCAGCGTCGGCTGCGGGCCGGCCAAAGCCATGCGCATGCGCGCATCCTGACGTCCCCGGTTCCGGTCAGAACACGTCTCAGCCTGCTGTTTGCCGCCCTGGCCAAAGGCTGTTTCTGCGCGGCCATGAGCGGCCTGTCCGTCGGCAGCAGGGCCAGGCGCAACTTCTGGCTGATCCGGGGCGCCCTGCATCTGGGCGCCGCCAGCAAGTGCTTCGGCATGCGTGAACAGACCCTCTACGGCACCTCGTAGCCGCTTGCGGTCTGCGCCGCCCTTCCAGGCTGTCTGGACCAGCCTACCTGAACTGGCCTACCTGAACCGACCTGCCGCAAGCAAGATCCTGCTGATATGGGTCACCGCCGCGCAAGCGGATTGCACCGGAGCCGGGAATCATATTCGAAAGCCGATCAAGAGGCCGCGCAAAGATATCCCAAACAGGCAGCACACCGCCATATTGCGGCTGATCCTGGAAGATAGCGTGTCTTCAGCAACAAGATACACAATATCTTGCGGTACCGATGGTGGTCACATATGATTTGATCATGGCGGTAAATATCGCAATAATTGATTGCGGGGGAATCTCTGCAACTCTGAATGGAGACCACTGTATGAGACATCTGCCGGTAAGCGCACCCAGCTTTGCTGTTGCCTCGGGTGTTGTCCTGATGCTGTTCGGCGCCCCTTGGTGGCTGGCCGCCGCGGCTTTGCTGCTGGGCGCCCCGTTTTTTGTTGCTGTCTGCTATGTGATCTGCACCGCCGTGCTGCCCTGCGACCCGGCCCTGCGCAAGCAGCGCCGTTAACGCTGGCTCCCCCGGTCGCCTTGTACCAGCCCCGCCTGCACCCAGCCGGGTGACCTCCTGTTCCGCTTTCAGCAGCCGGTGCGCCTGATGACCACCAGCCAGGTTTTGAACAGGATCATCAGATCCAGTGGAAAGCTCATGTTGCGCAGATAACGGTGATCCATGGACACTCGGTCTTCGTAAGACACGCTGTTGCGCCCCGACACCTGCCAGATGCCGGTGATCCCCGGTTTCTGCGCCAGGTAGGATCCCGACCGGCCGCCGTATTTCCCCAGCTCTTCGCCGGTCACCGGGCGTGGCCCGACAAAGCTCATGTCCCCGCACAGCACGTTCCAGATCTGCGGCAGCTCATCCAGGCTTGATTTGCGCAGGAAATCCCCGAACCGCGTAATCCGCGGATCATGAGCCAGTTTGCGGCTGGCCTCCCATTCCCTTGCCGCATCCGGATTGCCGCCCAAATAAGATTGCAACTTCTCTTCGGCATCCGGCACCATGGTGCGGATCTTCCAGCATTTGAAGCTGCAGCCGCCCCGGCCGACCCTTGCGTGCCCAAAAAAACCAGTCCCGCCGCCGCACCTGGTGATCAGCCATAGAATGGCAATCAGCGGCGCAATCAGCGGCAGCAGCGCTGCGGCCAGAAACAGATCGAATACACGTTTTCCTACTCTGCGGTACAGCCCCTCCCAGACCATCCGCTCGGCTGTCTCTATCCCCTTGCGGCCCCCCGAAATCTCAAAATTTTTCAGTTGGCCCTGATACTCAGTAACATTTTTCATACCCACTACCCAAAACAACACATCAGGACAACTTGGGACGACATAGAACTGCTTACTGAAATTCCCCCCTGACAAGCGTTATTTTTAGCGTGTTTCTTCAGAAAGTAAATTTTTACCTAAACTTTCCAGCAAATGCCCATTGGGAAAGATGTTGCAATCCCGCCGAAAATCCCGGCGCCAGCGAGGCTTCCAGCATTCGCAATATTGCCTGGAGGCGCCGCAGGGTCTCGTGCCGCAGCCGCGGGCACGCATAAAAAAACGGGCCCCAAAGGACCCGTTTTCTGCAATCACGTCAGCGCCAGCAGCGCCGTCAAAATTACTTGGTAGTGGTGGTGGTGGTGGTGCCGCTGGAATCTCCGTCATCGGCAATCACAGCAACAAATACGAGGCCTGCGGCGATACCCGCTGCGGTGCCTGCGGTCAGGCCGGTGCCTGCAATGCCAGCTTTGGAGGTGGCGGCAGGTGCTGTCGCGGTCTGGGCGGATGCGGTGGAGGCCAGGGCGGTCAGGGCCAGGGCAGTCAGGATCTGTTTCATCTCAAAACTCCTTTGGAGAACTGTGCAAGAGGGTATCGGAGCCGACCTTAGGGGAGGCAGGTTTCTATTTCAACGTACGCAATAGCAGCAAAACTGTTGAAATACAGTTTGCGGCGTTAATTTTTCAGCTCCGTTGCTGCAAAACCGCGGAAAACGGGCCGAAATCCGCCTTAGATCACGGCTCTCCCATTCCAGATCACAGCCGCAGCAGACGAATCCGCATGTAGCCGATCTCTGGCCCGGCCCATTGTCGCGACTGCCAGACCTGCGCCCGGCCCGGCCGGGAATCGACCCAATAGTCATTGACCACCGTGCCGCCGCCTGCGCCTTCCAGACTGCAACGTTCCTGCAGATGGCGGGTGGGGTGGGTCACTTCGACGATTTCCACGGCCGCGGCCCCCAGGTCGTGCAGGCTGCAGGCCATTTCAAGCGTGGTCTGGCCGTTGCCGTCGGCACGCACGGTGTAGCGCCGGGCACCGCCGCGCGCCGGTCCCGCCACCCCGTCTGCGGCCGGCACCTGCGCGGACAACAATCCACCGCCCAGGCCCCGGGTGGCAATGACCATGCCTTGGCGCAGGCTAAGCGATACATTGTCCTGGGTACGCCAGATGGCAATGCTGCCGGGATGGCTGTCGCGACGCGCCAGTGACGGGGTCAGAAAGGCGGTGACCTCGCGGTTCTCGATGGTGACCTCGATATGGGCCAGGGTCTGCTCGTCCAGGAGTGCCCGGGTCAGCTTGGGCGGCGGCGGCGCCTTGCGGCGCCCCCGGAACTGCTCGGCCACCGCCTGTATCACTTCCAGCTCCGCCGGTGTCTTTTCTGGGCCACGGGCACAGCCCCCCAGCAGCAGCAGCGCCGCCGCCAAGGCGGGCAGGAAACGGATCATGCTCATTCCCAGAACCTCGCACGCTGATCTTCCAGGTTCTTGCGGTGGGCCGCGCGCACCGATCCATAAAGCCGGTCCGGCACCGCCACCCGCTGGCCGCCGTCCCGCTGGGTCGGGCGGATGGTCAGGCCGAAACCGGACCGCGACGGCTTGCCCAGCAGCCAGTCGACCGGAATCCGGAAGCGGAACCCCTTGTCAAAGGAGCCTTCGCCGAAATCCTCGGCGGACACATTTGTCAGGGTGAAGAAGGCGCCGACCAGGAAACCGTTGTCGAACTCCCGGTTCAGGCTGAAGGTGCCGCCGTAATCGCCCGCCAGGTAGCGGCCCGCATCCACTTGCATCAGATAGCCCTTGCCCAGCTCTGCATAGGCCGAAGCATGGCCGGTGAAGGTGCGGTAGTCGCGAAAGGAAAACCGCTGGTCGAAATCGCGCTGCACCACATAGTTAGCCTCCAGCCCAAAGCTGATGCGGCTGTTCACAGGCTTCCACAGCATCTCGCCGGAGACGCCGCCGTACATGCTCTCGAACAGGCCCGCGGTGGCGCGGGCATAAAGGTTGCGCCCGGGTTTCCACAGGCGGCTCACATAGAGGTTTTCCAGAGTGGTGCCGAATTGGGCGTATTCGTTCTGATCGGTGCGCACATGCGGCAGCACCGAATTGGAGGCGCGGCCGTTCTTCACATTGCCGGCCAGCCGCTGGCGGATGGTGCCGGCAATGCGCCAGCCCGGCGCCGGTTCATAAGAGGCCGCAAAATCGAGACCCGCATCCAGCCGGAACGGTTTTTCGGGATCGAAATAGGCAGGCTGGGTATAGGGGCTGATGGAGGTGGCAAAAGCCGGATACAGCTCACCCGAGAAGATCGCATCCTCAGGCAGCGGTCCGGCAGCGTGGACACCGGCGGCAGCGAACAGCGCATCCGAAGCATCCGCATCAAACTCCAGCGCCTCCAGATCGGACCGGCGGATCTCGATGGTGGACAGGCCGATACCGCGGCGCACCGGCACCAGGCGGAAAGTCTCCACCGAGGCCGGCAGCGACTGGGCCAGGGCGCGGGCGGCGCGCCCTGCAGCTTGCGCGGCCGACCGGTAGCGGTTGTTGCGGTAGCGCAGCTCGACAGTGGTGCCGGTGAGGGTGATTGCCTCCAGCACCAGCCCATCGGCCTTGAGCGTCTCGGCCGCCAAATCACGGAACTTCTGTTTCTGGGAGGTGCTGGCCATCCACTCCTGTTTCCAGCTATCCGCTGGACCGGCCCATTGCACCCGCGGCTGCACCGGGTGCGGGGCGGGCACCGCCATCGGCGTGGGCGGGTTATTCGGATTGAGCTGGATCTGCGCGGTGATGCCGATTTCCGAACCATAAAGGTAATAGGCGCCCAGGCGCAGCCGGTCGGAATACTGGTATTCCACCCCGTAGTTGATTGAGGACTTGCGGTCGAACACATCGGAGATCTGCGTTTCGGTCACATAGGCATCGGTGGAATATTCCGCCTTCAGGCTCCAGCGCTCATCGGGCTGCCACTCGAAGCCGCCAAAAGGCGCGAAATCGCCGCGGAACCACTGGTCGGTGGACAGTTCGCCGCCGGTGCTGCCGCCCACGAATGTCGGGCGATTGCCGCCGATATTGCCGATGGCGCCCTGGCTGCCAAGCCGCCCCCAGCCCAGCCCTGCCGAGACCTTCAGACGACCGGGAGCGCGGCCCCAGCCCAGAGCGGCGGCCTCAAACCGTTTCGTGGCGACGAAATATTCCGCCGCATAGACCCCGGTGCCGGCAAAATCCTGCAGCCCCATCGTGACCTCAGGCAGCCAGCGCCGTTCGCGCCAGAGCCGGGCACGCACATCAAAGCCACGGTCGTAATAAGTGTCAAAACCGAACAGGTTCAGATCCTGGATGCCGTTGTAGCGGAAGCTGGCCGACAGCCAGGGCAGCGCCTGGAAGGTGATGTTGTAACGCGAGGTGCCGCCGAACCAGGAATAGGTGACTGCATATTGGCCGTCCGGCAGCATATCCGCGCTGGGGGTGTCGATAATGCCGGGGCTGCCATAGAAATTGAGGCTCGGGGGCGGCAGCGGCTTCAGCCGCGGGGCGGCGGCTTCGGTTCCTGGCGCCGCGTCATGGCCTGCGCGGGTGATCTCCGGCCCCGCAGCCCAATGCTGGGCGCTGGCAGGCAGTGCCATCAGCCACAGCGCGGCGGCCAGGGCCGCCAGCCGCATACCGCAAAGCCGCCCACGGGCTGCGGTCCTGCACAAAAGGGGGAGGATCGGGGTCACGGGAAACCTGCCTTTGGAACTGCCTGCGCCGGGTCTTGCTGCCCGGCTCTCTCACCTGTTGCCCTGCTTAGAACATGAATGGCCGGGCCGGATCAATTGCCACCGCCCTGGCGCCAGAAGTTTCCCGGCCACTGCAGCGCCGGCGCCGCACCCGCGCCGTGTCTTGCAAAGACCGCCCGGCACCAGTCCTGATACTGGCCCTGATACCGGCCCGATACCGGCCCGATACCGGACTGTCCCCAGGATCAGGAGGTCTTGCGCCCGGGCGCCAGCGGCTGGCAATAGCCCTCGACCCAATGCCGCACCACCTGCAGCGCCGCGGCCTCGTCGCCCGCCGCCACTGCCTGGCGCAGGCTGCGCAGGAAGCCTGCGACCTGGATCTCCGACAGCACGGTTTCGCGGGCGCAAAAGATTTTCTGATGGCGGGTGTGGATCAGCTCCTCGCTCAAGGTCAGCTCCTCCTCCATCTTCTCGCCGGGGCGCAGCCCGATGATCTCGATGGCGATGTCGCCCTCGGGGTTGTCCGCATCGCGCACCGTGTGGCCAGTGCTTTCGATCACCTGGCGGGCCAGCTGCAGGATCGGCACCGGCGCGCCCATATCCAGCACAAAGACCTCGCCACCCTGGGCCATATCGCCCGCCTGCAAGACCAGCTGCACCGCCTCGCTGATGGTCATGAAAAAGCGGCGCACATTCGGGTCGGTCACGGTGACCGGGCCGCCACGGCTGATCTGCTCCTGGAACAGCGGCACCACCGAGCCGGAGGAACCCAGGACATTGCCAAAGCGCACCATGGTGAACACGGTGTTCTGGCCGTGGCGGGTGGCCAGGTCCTGCACGATCAGCTCTGCCATCCGCTTGGAGGCACCCATCACATTGGCCGGGTTCACCGCCTTGTCCGAAGAAATCAGGATGAAGCGCTCGACGCCTGCCCGCGCCGCGGCGCGCGCCAGCGTCTGGGTGCCAAAGACATTGTTGGCCAGTCCCGGCAAGGGGTTGGCCTCAACCAGCGGCACATGTTTGTAAGCGGCCGCATGCAGCACCACCTGCACCTCATGGGCATTGAGCACCATCCGCATCTGGCGCGGATCGGTGATCGAGCCCAGCACCGGCACCAGCGCGATGCCTGCAGCCTCGGCCAGCGGCCCCAGTTCCTGATGCACGGTGTAAAGCGCCAGTTCGCTCAGCTCGAACAGCACCAGTTTCGACGGGCGGCAGGCCAGCACCTGACGGCACAGCTCCGAACCGATCGAGCCACCAGCGCCGGAGACCAGCACCGATTTGCCCTGATAAGAGCCGGCGGCTTCCTTCAGCGGCACATCGCGCGCGGCCCGACCCAGGAAGGCTTGCGGCGCCACCGGCGTCAGCTTGTCGACCAGGGCTTCTTCGCCGATGAGCTGGGCAAAGGAGGGCAGCGCCTGCACCTCCAGCCCCAGCTGCTGCAGCCGCTGGGTGATTCTGGCCTGGCGCTGCTGGCTCTGCGAGGGCATCGCCAGAAGCACCCGGCGGATCTGGCGCGCCTGCACGATTTCAGAGATCCGCGTGGGCGCAAAAACCGGCAGCCCGACCAGCGTCAGCCCCTGCAAGGAGGAATTGTCATCGGCAAAGGCCACCGGGTCGATGCCGTCATGGGATTTCAGCGCCTGGGCCAGCTGGGTGCCGGTGGTGCCGGCGCCGTAGATCAGCACCCGGCAGCGCGGCTGGGCACGGCGATAAACCGCCAGCACCACCTGCAGCATTGCCGCGCGGGTCACCACCATGAACAGGAAATAGCAGATTGCAAACACCACATAGGTGCCGAAACCCAGCGGCGGCCCGAAGCCCGCTGCCAGCAGGGCCAGCCCCAGCGCCGTGCCACCTGCCAGCAGGGCGCTTTGCGCCGCGGCGTGGCGCTCATAGGCGTTGAGCTGCACATGCGGCAACCCCAGCCACAGCGCCAGGGCGGCTGCAGACGCCATCACATAAGGCAGGACCGGCAGCAGCGCCCCCAGGGTCGCAAGCGCCGGATCTGGCAGCGGCTGCACTTCCAGAGTGAACAGCAGCGCCAGCGGCAGCAGCACCAGGTCCACCGCCAGGAAGACATAGGATTTCTGCCTGCGCGATAGCGCACTGATCAGATTATACATGCCTGCCCGTCCTCAACTGCCATGTGCTGCTGCCTGCACTTTAATGATCCTGTTTATCCTGCGGCCCTGTCGTGCCTGCCCACAAAAGCCCAGGCAGCAGGGAAAATAGTAAAACCAATGCAGCGCGGCAGAGGCCTCCCGCACCGTTCTTAAAACGCATTTCCTATCATAACCGGTTTTCTCTCTCTTACCCGGTTTTCCTCTGCTAAAAAACCGCGAAACGGCGAAAAACCGCCGCTTCTCCCCCGCGATTGCCACACTTGCGCTGCAATCGCAGGCCGGCCTCCGGCATGGGCCGCAAAAACAGTCAGGGCGGGAAAGAATACGCCCTATATGCTATCCCCGGCGGAATATATTGCCAATGGTCTGAAACACGATGTCGAAATCAAAGCACATGCTCTGATGGCGCTGGTAGATCAGGTCCAGCCGCGCCTTCATCGGCACGCAAAGGCGGGAATAGACCGCATCTGTCTGGGCAGAGGTTTCGCAGCGCGCCAAAAGCGCCGCCTCATGCTTGTGATAGGTGATCGAAGCCAGGCCAGTGACCCCGGGGCGCGATTTCAGCACTTCGGCATAAAGCGCAGGGTTTGCCTCGACATATTGACGCAGCGGCGGGCGCGGCCCGACAAAGGACATGTCGCCCTTCAGGATGTTCCACAGCTGCGGAAACTCATCCAGCCGCTTGCCGCGCAGCCAGGCGCCGGTCTTGGTGATGCGGGCCGATTTGTCGCCGCCGGACACACCGGTGTCGGTCTCCACCACCGTCATGGTTCTGAGCTTCCATAAGTTGAACGGCTGATCCACCCCCTTCATCCGCTCCGCCACATAGAACAGAGGCCGCCCCTCTTTCCACAACAGCCAGCCCATCAAGAGCAGCAAGACCGGACCCAGAACCGCAATCAGCAGGCTGGCAAAGAAAAGGTCGAACAGCCGTTTGCGCCAGGTCATATTGTCTCTTTCATCAGGTTATTCATTCACCATATCAGGCTCTAATGCAGCCCATTCGGCGGCCATGGCCGCCGCATCCGCCGCCGCCAGCCTTGCCGCCAGCAGCATCTGCAGGCGGGAGACATCCAGCGCCACCTCCGGGATCGCCGCGGGCGGCGCCGGGCGGAGGGCAAAGGGTTTACCCGCCGCCTGCAAAAGCGCGCCCATTTCCACCGTGCCGGGCTGCGCAATATTCAGCACGGGCGGCAGCTCTGGCGCCATCAGCAGCGCAGCCAGCACCTGCGCCAGGCACTGAACCCCGATATAGCTGCGCCGGGGCGTGCTCCCGTCCGGGAAGCGGTCCAGGGTGAAACCCGGCTGCCAGCCCCCCAAGGCGGCATCAAAGCCGGCGATATTGCCGATCCGCAAGGCACAGGCCGGCACCGCCAGCTCTGCCGCTAGCGCAGCCGCGCGCGCTTCCATCTCTGCCTTGGCTTCGCCATAGGCATTGGCGGGCTGCAGCGGGGTCTCTTCAGCCAAAAGCCCGGACCGGGCGCCGTAAACCGCCGCCGAGGACGCCAGCAGCACCCGGCAGCCCGCACCTGCGCCAGCGGCGGCCCGCACCGCCGCTTCGCCCAGGCGGATATGGTCTGCCATATCTCCAGCCCCGCGGCCCGCACCCCTGCCCGGCACCGGTCCCGCCAGGCAGAGAATGGCATGGGCGCCGTCTGCGGCGCGGGCCAGCGCCGCAGGTTCCGCCAGCGGATCGAAGACGCGCCAGTCGCCCAGCCCGTTTTCAGCCCAGCGGTCCGCCGCGCCCCGGCGCGCCTGCAGCCGCAGCGCCAGACCGGCAGATGGGCCAGCAGACAGGCCAGGGGACAGGTCGGCGGGCGGGCACAGCTGCAGCAGCTGCCCGATGCGCCCTGTTGCGCCCAGAACCAATACGGCGGGTTTCGCCATCGCTGCTGCCCGTTCCTGTTGAACCCTCTCGCTCAGCCCAGTATCCTCTGCGCAGACAAAAATCAAAGCGGTTCCCCCCGGGCGCAGGCCATGGCGGATCCCGAGCGCTTGAATGGCAGACATCTCATGCTGAAACTTCTTCCCTGGCTGGCGGCTGCCGGCCTTTGCCTTCTGCCCGCAGCCTGTTCCCGCCTGCCCGGCGGTGCCCCGGCCAGCGAGGAGATCCTGAAAGAGGCAGGCGAAGCAGATGCCAATTTCGCGCTCTATTCGGTGAACCGGGCACTGCTGCCCACCGTGGCCGCATGGCCCGCCACCGGCAAGCAGGAGCGCCTCAATTGGCTGCACGGCCATCAGGGCGCCAAGACCCAGATCATCCAGCCTGGCGACCAGCTGACCCTCAGCATCTGGGACAGCAACGCCAATTCGCTGCTGACTGCGGCGGAGCAGAAAATGGTGCAGCTGCAGGACATGAAAGTGGCCTCCAACGGCACCATCTTCATGCCCTATGTGGGCGATGTGAACGTGAACGGGCTGACCCCGGACCTGGCGCGGCGCAAGCTGCAGGACGCGCTGGAACCGGTGGTGCCCTCGGCACAGGTACAGCTGGCGATGGCCGAGGGGCGCAACAACTCGGTTGATCTGGTCTCCGGCGTGGCCCAGCCCGGCACCTATCCGATGCCCGACCGCAATTACACGGTGATGGGGCTGATCTCCGCAGGCGGCGGCATCAGCGCCAATCTCAACAACCCGCAGATCCGTCTGGTGCGCGGACAGAGCATTTACGGCACTTCGATCGATAACCTCCTGAACAACCCGCGCCTGGACACCCTCTTGCGCGGCGGCGACCGGGTGTTTGTCGAAGAGGACGAGCGTTATTTTCTCTCCTTCGGAGCCACCGGCGAGGAAGACCTGCATATTTTCTCCAAGGATGAGATGTCGGCGATGGACGCCATGTCCGTTGCAGGCGGCTTTCAGGACGGCAAGGCCGACCCCCAGGGGTTGTTGATCCTGCGCGAATATCCCGCGGCCGCGGTGGCGCCCGGCGTGCGCGGGCCGCGCCAGCAGCGGGTGGTGTTTTCGCTGGACCTGACCTCCGCCGACGGGCTGTTTTCAGCGCGCCAGTTCCAGATCAACCCCGGCGATCTGGTCATGGCCACCGAATCGCCGATCAACGACGCGCTGACGATCTCGAATATCTTCGGCAACTTCTTCGGCGTCTTCAGCCGCGCCAGCAATATCTGATCCGTGCCTGCAATGATCTTTGACTTTCTCTCCAGGCTGCGGGCCGGCCAGATCCGTCCAGCCTCCGGGCCAGGCCCTGAAACCAGCCCTGAAACCGGCTCTGCACCAGAGCCGCACCCAGGGCGCTGCGTCCTGATCCTGGGCATGCACCGCAGCGGCACCAGCGCATTGGCGGGCAGCTTCCGCGAAGCTGGCCTCTATATGGGCCGGGTGCTGGACCATAGTTTCGGCCTCAACCCCAAGGGGCTGCAGGAACCCTCGGCGCTGGTCTACATGCATGAGAACCTGCTGGAAGCCAATGGCGGCGCCTGGCACGAGCCGCCGGAACAGATCACCTGGCAGCCGCTGCACAAATCGGTGCGCGACCTGTTCATCGACTCCCGCCGCGGCCAGGGCACATGGGGTTTCAAGGAGCCGCGCACCCTCTTGGTGGCGCAGGAGTGGATCGACGTGCTGCCGGACTGGACCGGTGCCGGCATCTTCCGCGACCCCCGCGAAGTCGCCCTGTCGATCCAGGGGCGCAACGGCTTTGAACTGGACAAGGGCTTTGCCATCTGGAACGCCTATAACCAGCGCCTGCTGCAGCTGCACCGCCAGCACGGGGTGCCGGTGATGGAATTCACCTCCGATCCCGAAGCGATGCGCACAGGCATTTCCCGGCTGATCGCCCATGCCGGGCTGACCCCGCCGGACAGCCCCGCCTTCTTTGACGCCAGCATTCCGCGCAACAGCGGCGCGGCGGCAGAGCTGGAAATCCCGGCAGAGGCCGCCCGCACTCTTGCCGCCCTGCGCGAGGCCGCCCGGGCGGCATGAGACGCAGATGACACCCGGGCAGGTTCTTTCCACCCGCCTGTTTCCCAGGGGCCAGGGGGCGGACGCCTGCCGGATCACCGGGCTGGCGGCGCGCTGCGACTGGGTGCTGCTGTCGGACTGGCAGAAACCGCAGATCCGGCTGGTGCAGCAGCGCCCCGGTGCGCCCCGGCATATCTTCCTGTCGCTGCGCGCGCCTTTCCCTGCGCTCTTGCATTTCGCCCACAAGGTGCTGCCGCAGCTTGCCGCGCCTTTCGTGCTGGTCAGCGGCTCCGAGGATATCACCCTGCCGCGCCAGACCGACCAGCGCTGGCGCCAATACAACGCTGCAGAGCAGACCGCCATCCAAGCGATCCTGGACAGCCCGCTGCTGATCCGCTGGTTTGCCGAAAACCTGGATGACGCCAGCCACCCCCGGATGGCACCGCTGCCCTTGGGGCTGGTGTTTGATGACGGCCGCACAGACCAGCCGCTGGACTGGCCGGATGTGCCGCCGCTGGCCACGCGCCCGGTGCGGGTGCTGTGCGCGCACCGGCTGCGCGAGGGGCCGCAATGGGAGGTGCGCCGCCAGGTCACGGCGCTGGCCCGCGGGCCCTGGCGCAGCTGGACCACGGTGGTGGAGGATGAGGTGACAGAGGCAGAGTTCACCCGGCTGCTGCGCACCCATGCCTTTGTGATCTGTGCGCAGGGTGGCGGGCTGGACCCCTCGCCCAAGGCCTGGGCAGCGCTGATCCAGGGCACGGTGCCGCTGATCCATGCGCCCAGCCTGGCCGGCGCTTACGGGCTGTTGCCGGCCATCCAGGTGCCGGGCTGGCTGCCGGGCAGCATCACCCTGGACCGGTTGCAGCGCTGGCACGCCTGGGCCTGCCCGCGGATGGACGGGGCGGCGCGCGCCGCGCTGCGCCAGCGGCTGTCGCTGGACTATTGGTGGCGCCGCATTGCGGCCGCGGCGGAAGAAGCCGGCACCGTCTGACGCCCGCCCTGCCCTGTGGAGCCCTGCTTTCTGGCCCTGCCCCGCGGTTTTGCCGCGCCCCGGTTTTTTGTCTTTCCCAAGCAAAAAGGGCCCCCGAAGGGGCCCTTTTCTCTAGCTCTCTCAAAATCCTGTCTGGATTACAGGATCAGCCAGTCAGCCGGATCGGCAGCTTGCAGAGCGGACAGATCAACAGAGTCGAAGGTGATGGTCTGGCCTGCGGTGATGAACAGAGTCACATCGGTGCCGTCATCGGTCATGCTGTCCAGAACATCGTCTGCATCAGCGAAGCCCAGAGCGGACAGGTCGACTTTGTGGTCTGCATCGCCAGCAATGAAGCCTTCAATTACATCCGCGCCGTTTCCGGTTTCGAAGATGATGGTTGCCGATGCATCGGCAGAAGCGAAGTTGAAGACATCGTCCCCAGCACCGCCGTACAGCACGTTATCACCGGTTGCAGTGGCCAACACGTCGACATCGTCATTGCCGCCACCGTTATAAACGATGTTATTGCCGGAGCCTGCAATGTTGATCTGGTTGTCGCTGCCTGCAGCGCCGCCAGCGGAGGTACCGCCACCGAAAATGGTGTTGTTGCCGGTTGCGGTTGCCAGAATATCAATGGTGTCCGCATCGTCATCGTTACCAGCGTAGATGATGTTGTCGCCGTCACCATTCACATCGATGTCATCCAGGCCGTCGCCGCCGCCGGTGGTGTTGTTGCCAGCCGCGTCGCCATCTGCAGTACCAATCACGATAGTGTCGGTACCAGTGCCGCCCCAGGCAGTGTTGGCGCCATCACCATTGATGGTGATGGTATCGTCTCCTGCGCCACCGCCAACGGTGTTGTCGCCAGCACCATCTGCAGTCAGGGTCGTACCGATATCAATGGTGTCGGTGCCGTCACCGCCCCAGGCTTCGTTGTTACCGTTGCCGTTGATGTCGAGATCATCATCGCCGCCGCCGCCAGCAATGATGTTATTGCCATCACCATTGGCATCAACTGTATCATTTCCTTCATCATCGGCACCGGCCCATACGCGGTTGTCGCCGTCGTTCAAGTCGATGTTATCAGCACCGTCACCACCAATGATGGTGTCATTGCCAGCACCATCTTGGATGGTGTTTGCAGCAGAGGTGCCTTCGATGCGGACATCGGTGGTGAAGGTAGCATTGCCACCATTAACGTTGATGTTAACGCCAAAGTCGATGTCGACAGCAATATCACGGGTGATGGTGTTGCCCGTAGTGTCTTCGACAGTAACAGTCAGAGTGTCATCTTCGAAGGTGTCACCCAGCGCGATGGTGCCGATGTCGGTCGGGGCTTCATAGGTCAGTTGCCAATCAGCGTCAGTACCATCCCAATTGACGGTGATGGTGCCGCCGTTTGCGGTTTCGAAGCTGTCATCGTGTTCATAGGTGACGCCATCGATGATGATGCCCGCTGCTTGGGAGAAGGTGACGTCATCATGCGTGACCGCGCCGGAGGTGCCGTTGAAGGTGTTGCCTTCAAGGGTAACCGTCGCATTTGTAAAATCGGCGGAAGCAATATCCGCGTCGTCGTCGAAGATGAAGAACTGATTGTCGCCGCTGGTCTGGCTGAGCACAGCGTCGCCGGCGTTAGAAACCTGCACTCGTTCAATGCTGGTGACGGCGAGGGCGGCTACCGCGCCAAGATTGAACGCACCACCAGCAGCACCAGCAACAGACAGATCATCGCCAGCGGCCAGGTCAGTAATCAGCGTGTCGGTGTCGTCGCCGCCATCAATTACTTCTGCGGCGGTGAACTCACCAGTGGTAATGGTGATTTCATCATCGCCTGCACCACCCAGAATGTTGTCGTCATCTGCACCGCCATCGATGGTATCGTTGCCGTCTGCACCATTGATATCGTCCGCACCAGCCAGGCCGGTGATGATGTCGTCATCGTTGGTGCCTGCAATCTGGTCGCTACCAGGTGTCCCGTTGAAAATTGCCATAGTCTTTAGTCTCCTGCTTGAGAGCTATCTTTGTTCATCCAGAAAGCGCTTTACCCCAAAAGGGCGCTTGCACCTCCGCTATCAGGGGCCTTGCTTCTATGTCAAGCATTGCTCCCAAAGTTGCGCGCACCCGCATAGGGACTGTCACCCAAACTGCTCACTTTGCTGTCCCCGGCAGACGGCATAAAGGTTACGGCGGCATTGCGCGCGGCCACTAAAACCGCTTTGCAGCCTGTTTTCAAGGGATTCGACGCGGGTACTGCAGGCTTTGCAGAAAAGGTTTGAATCTCTATTTAGTCGCCTCCCTGAATGGCCGGGATTCCTGGGGCGGACCGCGGGCGCTGCCCTGTGGATAACGTTGCAACCGGGGTAAGGTTTTCCTCACCTGATCCGCAGAACCGGGCCTGCCGCGAATCTGCTACCCCCTTTGTGGTAGGCATGGCGCGGTGGGGCTGGGCCGTGGCCTGCAGATTTGCTCTGCCCTGCAGGGCCCGCGCCTGCTCCGGTGCCACGCCTGCAGGGCAGCGGGGACAGCCGGGGCGGGCTATTGCCGGGTTTCCGGCGGTGTGCGCCGCCCTGCATCCGGCCGGGCGGCGGGGCCGATTCCGGGCTTGGGTTTTGCCGCAGCACCGCCTAGGAACAGAGCCTGGAACCACAGGCGGCGCCAAGGGAGACGGCAGATGGCACAGGACCGGTGCGGGCGGGTCGAAAAGACTCTGTTCATCATCACCTACGGGCGCTCGGGCTCGACGCTGCTGCAGAATATGCTGAACGCGCTGCCGGGCTACAGCTTGCGGGGCGAAAACGCCAATCTGCTGGCGCCCCTGGTACGCGCCTGGGACGATCTGCGGCAGTCGGAACAGGCCGCCTCGATGCGGGCGCGTGGCACGCCTTCTGGCCCGCATCAGCCCTGGTACGGCTACGAGGCCATCGATGCGGACCGCTTTGGGCAAGATCTTGCCGATAGCTTCCTGCGCCAGGTGCTGCGGCCAGAGCCGGACACACGGGTTCTGGGCTTCAAGGAGATCCGCTGGCACGAGGATCCGGCGCTGTTTCAGCCGATGCTGGCGTTTCTCGCCCGCTACATGCCGGATGCGCATTTCCTCTTCAACACGCGCAACCATGAGGAGGTGCGCCACTCCGGCTGGTGGCGCGGCATGAAACGCGCCACGGTGCTGGAGCAGCTGGAAACCGCAGAGACGCTTTATGCCCGCTGGCAGGCCGCGCATCCCGGCCGCTGCCTGGCGATGCATTACAACAGCTATGCCAAAGACCCGGCAGCCTGGAAGCCGCTGTTTGCCTTTCTGGGGGAGCCCTTCGACCCGGAGCTGGTGGAGGCGGTGCTGGCGCGCAAGCTGCTGCACATGAAATGGCAAAAGCCGGAGCGCAAGCCCTGATCAGACCGGATCCGGGGTCTCCGGAGGCACCCTGTCCTCCGCCCCATCCTCTGCCCAGTCCGCCGCCAGACGCTGCCGTTCCTTGGTGGTCAGCCCCGGCATCGCCAGCAGCCCATGCCCCTGGGAGATATCCATCAGCTCCAGCCGCTGGGCATAGATGGCATGGCCCACACAGGCATCCTCCAGCCCGACGGCCGGCATCGCGAAAAATTCTTTCATCGCCAGATACATGTAGCTGCAGGCCGCCAGCCCCTCCGGGCCCAGCACATAGCCGTATCCGCCCGCCGCATAGTCGCGCGGCAGCGGGTACTGATAGCCGCGCATCTCCATTCCGGCATCCGCGCATTTGCCCAGATGCCAGCCGTGCCACTGATCCTGATGCCGCCTTGTGCCGACCCGCCGCCCGGCGTAATCCGCCCCCTGCCGCGCCACCCGGTCCAGGCAGGCGGCAAAACGGTCGGCATCCTTCAGCAGAATATTGTCGTCAATTTTCACCGCCAGCGCCGGCGCCGTCAGCAGATCCAGCAGCATATAGGCATAAAACAGCTTCTGGTGCAGCCCTTCATAACTGTCCGGCGCCGGCACCTGCAGCACCTCCCCGTCATAGCTGAACGACAGGCCCAGCTCCTGCTCCGGGCGCGGAGTGCGCGCGCCCAGCAGGATGATATGACGGTAGTCCCCCTGCCCCAGCGCCGCAAAGGACGCCACGCTGCGGCGTGACTCCTGCAGCCGCGGATGGCAACTGGTGTGCAGGATCACCCGCTTGCCCGCGCAATCGGCGCGCAGCCGCTGCACATCCTCAGCCGCCGTCATTTCCAGCAGCCGGGCCAGGAAGGCGGGCAAATGGCTGTTGCGGGGAAACAGCGAGAACACATCGCGCAAAGCGCCGAACCGGGCGCAAAGCGCCGTCGCATCCGCTGCATCCGTCAGCGCCTCCAGCTGCGCCACATGCTCTTCGGCGCTGCGCACTGCAAAGCGCAGGTTGTAATACATCGGCCGCTCCCGGCGCTGCAGCCGCGGCACCCGTGCAATCAGCTCTGCCTGCGAACGCGAAAACGTCTCTGCCAGCGCCCGGCTCTGCGCCAGAAGCCCGCGTCGCGCCGCCTGCAGCTCCTGTGCCGCCGCGGCCTGCGCCTGGTCTGCAAAAAAGCCGGCCAGCCGGGCGTCCCGCATCAGGGTTCCGCGCAACAGGCCAATCTCCTGTTCTTCCGGCGCCACCGCCTGATCGCGCCAAAACCGCTCCACCGCGCCGGTCTCCAGCCCGTCATACTGGCTGCGCCAGGCCGCACCGGCCCCGGGCGGCAAAGCGGTGTTGCGGCTGTAGGCGGCGCCACCCAGGCGGATCTTGTCCTTGTATTGTGCCAGCGACCGGCACGGAAAATGCAGAATAGCGATTCGTCCCTGCCCGGCGCTGGCATGGCCCGCAACATGGGCCACACTGTGATTGCCCTGCGCCACCTCCACAGAGGCCGATGCCCGGTGCAGCACCTTGCCCGGCAGCGGCTTGCCTTCGCCGTTGCGGCTGTCACGCTCGAACACATCCGTCAGCCGGGGCCCGGCACCGCCGCCCAGCACATCGCCCGGCAGCGCCGGCACCACCGCATTATGCCGCGGCACGGTGACCCAGCCGGTGCGCTCCGGCAGCAATGCGCAAAAGCTGCGTAAATCGCCACTGGCAGGCAGCCAGAACTCATCCGCATCATTGTTGATCACCCAGTCGGCCCCGTGTTCCTCCGCGGCCTTGCGCGCCATCGCCGTCACCCAATCCCGCTGATTATAGTCATCCGCAGGCTGATGCAGGTATTCGATGTCGATCTCCTGCGACAGCGCCGCGGTGATCTGCGGCGTGGCATCGGTGGACAGATTGTCCATCACGATGAAGCTGCTGACCCCCATGGCATGGTGGAAGCGGATGTTATCCTCCAGAATATCCGCCTCATTGCGCACCAGCAGCGTCATCGTGAGCTTGGGATATGTCAACGGTTCAGCCTCCGGTCTGCTGTGCATCAGGCCGTCCCGGACCCGCGTCCCGGGGCCGGCCCCCTCTCCGGTTCAATGCCGCGTTTCCCCCCGGAATGCCAGCCCTGCCACCGCCCGCAACCGCAGGGCTGGCAAAAACCGGTTTTCATAGCTGCCGGTTTGCCGCATAGATGCCACCGTCCTGCAGCCGCCCGGACCCGGTCGCAGATCCTGAACACAGCTCCTGATCCCCTGACAGAAGGCAGGCATTCCTGATGATGAATAAAAGCCTTTACAAGAACGGATATGATGAACTGCTTGAGGTGCGTCGGCGGAGCCGGGGTCTGTATTGGTTCACCGGGATATTCAGCTTTTTCGTGAACCTGCTGATGCTGACCGGCCCGCTGTATATGATGCAGGTCTACGACCGGGTGCTGGGCAGCCGGTCGGAGGCGACGCTTTTGGCGCTGTCGCTGCTGGTGGTGTTTCTCTACGCGATGATGGGGTTTCTGGATTACGCCCGCGGCCGGATCATGGCGCGGGTCGGCGCGCGGCTGCAGTCGGCGCTCGACAAACGGGTGTTTGATGCGATGACCCGCCGCTCGGCGGTGGCGCAGGATCCGGTGGCGCAGACCGGGCTGCAGGACCTGGAATCGGTGCAGCGGCTGATTGCCTCGCCGGTGCTCGGCGCCGCCTTTGACCTGCCCTGGACGCCGGTGTTCCTGGCCGGCATCGCCCTGTTCCACCCCTGGCTGGGGCTGCTGGCGCTGGCAGGCGGTGCGGTGCTGGTGGTGATTGCGCTGATGAACCAGCTGTTCACCCGAGCTCCGATGCAGCAGGCCAATATAACCGGCCACAAGGCCAATCTGATGTCCGAGGAGATCCGCAACGAGGCGGAGATGATCCAGTCGATGGGCATGCGCGGCGCCGCCTTCAGCCGCTGGAAACAGGCGCGGGACGCAGCGCTGAGCGACAGCGTGACAGCCAATGACACCGGTGGTGGCTTCACCACGCTGACCAAGACGCTGCGGCTGTTTCTGCAATCGGCCATGCTGGGGCTGGGCGCCTATCTGGTGCTGCAGGGCGAAGTGACGCCGGGCGCGATGATCGCAGGCTCGATCCTGATGGGGCGGGCGCTGGCGCCGATTGAACTGGGCCTGGGCCAATGGCCGCTGGTGCAGCGGGCGATGAAGGGCTGGCACAGCCTGGCGGAATTGCTGGCCAAGGTGCCGCAGGAAGAGACCCGCACCGCGCTGCCCAAACCCAAGGCCCTGCTGGAAGTGCAGGGCATGGCGGCGGTGCCGCCGGGCGGCAAGACGCCCTTGCTGCGCAATGTCAACTTCCGGGTGCAGCCGGGCCAGGCGATCGGGGTGATCGGGCCGTCGGGGTCGGGCAAGTCGACGCTGGCGCGGGCGCTGACCGGGGTCTGGCCGCCAGCGGCGGGCTCGGTGCGGCTGGACGGGGCCGCACTGGACCAATATGCGCCGGATGTGCTGGGCGGCCATATCGGCTATCTGCCGCAGCGGGTGCAGGTGTTTGACGGCGCCATTGCCCAGAACATCGCCCGGCTGCAGCCAGAGCCGGATGCCGCCAAAGTGGTGGATGCCGCCAAGAAGGCCGCCGCCCATGAGATGATCCTGAAGCTGCCCGAAGGCTATGACACCAGGGTCACCGCCACCGGCGGGCGGCTGTCGGGTGGTCAGATGCAGCGGGTCGGGCTGGCCCGAGCGCTGTATGCCGATCCGGTGATCGTGATCCTGGATGAACCCAACTCCAACCTCGACAATGAAGGCTCGATCGCGCTCAACCAGGCGATCAAGCAGATCAAGGCGGAAGGGCGCTCGGTGCTGATCATGGCCCACCGCCCGGCGGCCATCCAGGAATGCGACATGCTGCTGGTGATCGACGGCGGCACCCAGACCGCCTTTGGCCCCAAGGACAAGGTGCTGCAGGAAATGGTCGCCAACCATCAGAACATCCGCCAGGCAACCGGCGCAGGAGGCGTGCGATGAGCATCGAAAGCAAATGGCCTGCCCGGCGGCCGCTGATCATCGGCCTGCTGGCGCTGCTGGTGCTGGTGGGCGGCTTCGGGTCCTGGTCGGTGCTGTCGTCGATTTCCGGCGCGGTGGTGGCGACAGGGCGCATTGAGGTCGACCGCAACCGCCAGATCGTGCAGCATCTGGATGGCGGCATCGTGGCCGAGATCCTGGTCGACGAAGGCGACACCGTGGCCGAAGGCGACACGCTCCTGCGGCTGGACGCCAATGAGCTGACCTCGCAGCTGGTGATCATCGAGGGCCAGCTGTTCGAGCTGATGGCGCGCCGCGGCCGGCTGGAAGCCGAGCGCGACACCGCCGCCGCAATCACCTTTGAGCCGGAACTTCTGCAGGCCACAGAGCAGCTGCCGGATGTAAAGGATCTGGTGGAGGGCCAGCGCCGCCTGTTCGAAGCCCGCAAGGACACCACCGCCCGCGAGATCGAACAGCTGGAGAAGCGCCGCAGCCAGATCCAGGAGCAGATCCGTGGCATCCAGGCACAGCAGCAGTCGATGACGGTGCAGCTGGAGCTGATCGGCGAGGAGCTGGCAAGCCAGCAGTCGCTGCTGGACCGCGGCCTGGCGCAGGCGGCGACGGTCCTGAACCTGCGCCGCACCGAGGCCGACCTGCAGGGCCGCCTGGGAGAGCTGGTGGCCTCGGAAGCGCAATCCGAGGGCCGTATCACCGAAATCGACATCGAGATCCTGAAACTGGCCACCGGCCAGCGCGAGGAGGCGATCAGCCGGCTGCGCGACCTGCGCTACCAGGAGCTGGAGCTGGCCGAGAACCGCCGCTCGCTGCAGGGGCGGCTGGCGCGGCTGGACATCACCGCGCCGGTGTCGGGCATTGTCTACGGGCTGCAGGTGCAGACGCCGCGCTCGGTGATCCGCGCGGCCGACCCGGTTTTGTACCTGGTGCCGCAGGACCGGCCTCTGGTGATCGCGGCACAGGTCGCCCCCACCGATATCGACCAGCTCTACACCGGCCAGGAGGTGACGCTGCGGTTCTCGGCGCTGGACCAGCGCACGACGCCAGAGCTCTTTGGCCATGTCACCCAGGTCTCGGCGGATGCCTTTGACGACCAGGGCAGCGGGGTTTCCTATTACCGCGCCGAGATTGAATTGAACCCCGGCGAACGCGGCCGCCTGCCTGCGGGCACGGTGCTGATCCCGGGGATGCCGGTGGAAAGCTACATCCGCACCGCCGCCCGCTCACCCTTGGCCTACCTCATCAAGCCGCTGTCCGACTACTTCGTCAAAGCCTTCCGCGAAAGCTGAAGGCCAACAGACACGGAGG
>NZ_JBNAFX010000032.1:0-56999 GCF_049800895.1 Leisingera sp. S232
TCTTCAGCAGGCTCGCAACCATACCGGACGTTTGCCGCAATGGCAGGCCGAACAACACCTTCACACTAAGGCAGAACTGGATGGCCGCATCGGAGAAGGTCTCCGGTCGTCCGCGTTTGCCGCATCGCTCGGCGAACCAGGTCATGTCGCGGTCAAACCAGACCAGCAGAGAGCCGCGCTTTCGAAGTGATGCGTTATAGTTGGACCAGTTCGTTGTTCGATAGCGGGAAGAGGCAGGCTTCGGCATGCCGCCGATCTAACCTACGGGATTCGCAAAGTGAATCCTCTACGGCCTTTGTGCAACAACGCCGGTGGATTGCGTCTTACTATTATTGCAAAGCTAATGCTTATTCTTACATTTTTGGGTGCGTGCACAGAAGAAAGCATGCAAATTGGCGCTTTGGGGAGCGGTACCTGGAAGACGCCGGAAGAACGTGCCTTGGAAGCAGAAGCGAGAAACCTCAATCAGGTTTCACGCAACATTATTGTGAAGAACACCCTTGAAGGCGCTGCTGTTGGTGCGCTTGCGGGCTGTGGTCTGGCGTTGTTGCTGGGCGGAGATGGCGGTGATTGTGCGGCTGGGGCCGCTGCCGGCGCAGTGGTCGGCGGTGTCGGTGGCCACGCCGTGGGTGCTAAAACGGCCAAGAAGAACGAAGAGATTGTGCGCACCAAGGAAGTGGTAGCGAATTTGAGCCAAGTCTCGACACGTCTCAATTCCGTTGAGGCCAAACTGCGCAATGTTCTGAGTTCCCAAAGCGCAGAAATCAGATCTCTGAAGCGGCAATTGCAAGCAGGGCAAGTATCCGAATCTGCTTATAAGACCCGTGTGAGGGCGATCAACTCCAACCGTAGTGCGGTTCAGGCGTCATTGGCTAAATCCGAACAGAATATGGTCAATGCAAAAGGGCAGATCGCCCAGGCGCGTTCGCAGGGGCAACCGGGGCTGGCGCAGGCTTCGCAGGCAGCCGAAAGCAACCGACGCCGTCTGGCGCGGACGCGCGCCACTATTAAGGCGATCGATTAATTCAAAGACCCCGGGGGACGGTTAAACGTGCCTCAGGCGGAACACAGTTTGGAGTTTTCCATGCAAAAGAAGGTTAAGATTGCGGCTCTGGGAGTGCTGACTGCGTTGGGCGCTTGCACCGGATCCACAAATCCGGAAGAAGCCAGCCTTTTCGACAACATTCACAACCTGAACACTGGTGAATACGATCGTCAGATCGAGAGCAACAAAGCCCGAGCGCAAGCGATCCTGGCAAATAACCGTGCGGCTGAAAGTCGGATTTCCGGGTTGGAAAACCAGGCCGCAAGCAACTCTCGCACAATCGCATCGTTGCGAAACGATATTGCGGAAACTAAAGCCGTGGCGCAGCAGGCTCGTGCCAGCTCGGCAGGTGACACAGCAGCAATTCAACGTGTGTCCGTGCTTGAGCAGCAATTGCGCAGTGTCGAAAGTGAAGTGAAATCCGGGACTGCTAGCCCCAGTGTGGCCAAGGCGGAGCTGCGGCGCATCCGTTCCGCTTTGTTGTCGATCTGATACTCAGAGGACCGGAGTGCATTTCTCAACGGTCTGTTCAAAAAAAACATTTAAAAACAGATTGTTGGGAGTCCGCCATGGTGAAAGCCATCTGGTTTTCTGCAGTGAAACTGTTCTTGGGGCTGGGGTTGCTTCTTGCGTCGCAAGCTGGTGCTCAAGATTTTGGCATGTCGCCAAGCCGGGTGCCTGAGAAGGGGGTTGCGATATTGGATTGCGCCCCGTCGGCACCAGCCCCTGAAAACAGTTGTGTCATCCGGGTTCCTGCCGGTCATAAGCTTGAGAAGCTGAGCTCCAGCGATTTAGGTAACCGTGAAGCAGCTTTCAAAATTGCGCGAAGCGCCTCAGACTTGCCGCAAGGCCTGGTTCTGTCGTCGACTATTGTTTTGATCGATCTGTCACGCGGTGCAAACAGCGGCCGCCTTCGTAGCTGGGAACGTGAACGCGCAGCAATTGAGGCGATGCTTTCACGTCTTTCGATGCCTGGCGAACTGGCTGTCTACGGCTTTGGCGCCGAACTGGTCCGGATTTCGGATTTTTCCAGCGACAGCAGTGCAGCAGTGACTGCAGTTCGGCAGTTGGAGCTTTCCGAGAACAACACAATTCTGACATCGAACATCCTGGCAGCCATTGAGGTTCTGGAAGGGCGTGAAGATGCGCTGTTTAAGAATATCATCTTGGTTTCCGACGGTGACGAGGAAGGGGTCGGCACCTTTGATGACGTTGCAGACGCCGCAGCAAGGGAGAATGTGTCGCTTTCCGCACTGGGAATGTTCTGGCGTCCGGAAGGGAACTCTGCCAGTTCACGCGGATTGGATGTTCTAGGTAGGATTACAGCACCGCAAGGCGGGCTCAACCGTTCGGTGTTCCTGGCTCAGAGAGGAAACGAACAGGCTCAGGCGCAAAGTTTTGCAGCGCTGGTCTCAACCTCCGCTGGGCAGTCCGGGCTGATCCTTGCGGACGGTCGGCCGGCTCCTGCGCAGATCACCGTTGAAATGCGGGTGCCTGAGCCTGGGCAAGACAGTGCAACACGGCTGCAGACCTACAAAGTGGAGTTTTCTCCAGCTGAAGGGACGGCCAACCCTGACCTCCTCCCGGAAAAAGCCGAAGAATCTCTGATGTTCGGCTTTCCAGCTTTGTATGTTTACATCTCTGCGGGCGGCATCGGGTTTCTGGTTCTGGTGTTGCTGTTTTTCCTTTTGCGCAGCTCTGCACGGTCTGGGCAGGATGACCTTATGCCCCAGGATGAGGATGCAGATCTGGAGATCGCTGCTGGGCAAAACCCTCACGACACGGCCGGCGGACAGCCTCTGCAGCCTATTCGGGTACCCAGCAGCCCAGTTGCAGCTTATCTCTTACGGCTTGATACCGGTGAGAAGCTGCCTGTGAGCGGTGAGCGGCTTTCGATCGGCCGATCATCAAGCAACGGGATCGTCCTTTCTGATCATGGGATTAGTCGTGTTCACGCTGAACTCTTTAAAAACCGAGACGGGGGCTATTCGATCTCAGACTTGGAGAGTCTCAACGGTACTTTTGTCAATGAGCAGAAGGTCTCAGGAACAGTGCGCCTGCGCATCGGCGACACAGTCGGCCTAGGCAAAAACGTGCGGACCAAACTTGTTCTGCCCTGACCGGCGGCCTTCTAAAAACGGAGAATTAGACATGGGAAACGACAAGACGAGCTGGCTCAACCTCGACGATGATGATGACGAACTGTCGGATGTCGGCGGTGGCTTTACCGAGAGCCTGCCTGCGGATGGCCAGGTAGGCCCCACGCATCTTCCATCCGGTTTTGGGGCGGACGCAACAGACGGAATGCGTACCTTCCTGGAGCCTGGTGCGGAAAAGACCGAAATCCACATGGACGAGCAGGTTGGATTTGATCCCATGGTGGACCCCATCGTCGGCTGGCTTGTCGTCGTGAAGGGGCCTGGGCTGGGGCAAGCCGTCAATCTGGGCGGAGGGATGAACAGCATCGGCCGTGATCCGAGCGAGCAAGTCAGTCTGGAATTCGGGGATAAACTGATTTCCAGCAAGGACCACCTGCGTGTCATCTATGATGACCAATCCCGATCTTTCCTGGTTGCCCCTGGTTCTGGCAGGAATGTGTCGCGGATCAATTCTCAAGTCATTGCACAGACCATGCCGCTTTCAAATCTCTCGGTGATTGATTTGTCCAAACATACAAGCGTCCGGTTTGTTTGTTTCTGCGGCGAGGATTTTGACTGGTCGGATTTGTCTGAAAACGACGCATGATCGTCAAATGAATGCAATGAGCAGAGTAGCCGGCAAGCAGATCCTGGGCAGGCGGGACAAGCAAGAAGACAGTTTTGTGTTGAAGTTTCAGGACCAAGCTGATCCTGGGTCAGATGTTCTGATGGTTGTAGCCGACGGCATGGGCGGCCATGTCGGCGGAGAGATTGCCAGCCAGGTCGTCTGCGACAGTTTCGCAGACTATTTTGTGAGAAGGGCGACGGAGCACCGGACCAAGAACAGGCTGCAGGCGGCTGCAGAATTTGCCAACAAATGCCTTGGTTCCAGAATTGCCGAAGAGCGAGAGCTTAAGGGCATGGGCTGCACGCTGGTTGGCGTGCTCAAGGTAGAAAACAGATTAAGCTGGGTCTCTATTGGTGACAGCCCTGCCTATCTGCATCGTGCGGGAAGGCTTTGGCGGATCAATGCAGATCATTCTCTGTATGCGGAACTTCTTGAAGGTGTTCGGGCGGGTAAACTGACGCAGGAGGAGGCGGACGTTCACCCCAAACGCCACGCTTTGCGTTCGGCGTTGCTGGGGACCGAGATACCGCTAGTGGATCTGAACTCTATTGACCTGCAGCCCGGCGATTGCGTGATTTTGGCTACTGATGGGGTTGAAACGCTCAGTCTGCAGGAGCTTCAGCACCAGATCGAGCGGTCGGCCAATGCAGCCGCTGATGCAGTGGCGGCAAACATTTTAGCAGCCGTGGAGGCCAAGGGAAAACCCCGTCAGGACAACACGACGGTTCTGGTTTACAAACATACTGCTTTCGGACAGCCGGGGTTGCTGGAGCCGACCGGTATGAATATGAGTGGGCGGAGGTTCTCTGCTGCAATTGTGCCGCTGATCTTTGGCGGTTCAGCGATTGCCTTGGGCGCGGTTCTGGTGCTGGCTTACGCACTTAATCGGAAGGAGGTGCCGCCGCTGCCGACTGAGCCTGCTATTGCCCCGACTGCAGCGGCTTCGGAAGACACTGCCCGTAATCGTCCGATCGAACGCGTTGGCGGTGGGGGCGGTTCTGTCGGAATTGAAGATGAACCGCTAGGCAGAAGAGAGATAACGGACGGTTCCTCGCAGGGGGAATCTGCGGACCCGCAGCCCTCGGTAGCAGCGGAGGGATTGCCGCAAGCGAATCCAGACGAAAGCACCACCAATTCGCTCCGGCCGCGCCGACGCTCAGGCAGCGGTGTGTTCTCTCTGCCGCAAATCTTGCCGCCCGCCGCCAAATCCGGACAGCCGCAGGCGGATGAAGGCGAACAGGGTCAGGATGCAGAACGGGCAGTTCCGGAACAGGATGCCGGGGTCTCAGGGGAATGCCCCGGATCTCTTTTTTCGGCAGAGACATGCACGCCGGAGCAGGCATGACCCGCAATTCGATCATACCGGCTGATCCTCTGCCAGCCGGGACGCGCCTTGCGGGCCACGAAGTGGAAGCGGTCCTGGGGCAGGGAGGGTTTGGTATCACCTATCGGGTGCGGAGCGCATCCGGTGTGGTTTCAGCCTTAAAAGAGTATTTTCCGGTGGACGACGCCATGCGCGTTGATGCTACGCGAGTGCGGGCACGTCTGGAGCGTAAAGACCGTTTCGAAATGGGCTACAAGGCGTTTCTGAGCGAGGCGCGGACATTAAAGGCATTGCCGAAACAGCGCGGTCTTGTGCGTTTCAACGGGGCCTTTGAAAAATTCGGCACGGTTTACGCTCTGATGGATTTCGTAGACGGTCAGCCGCTCCATATGGCGGCCAGCCAAGTGCTGGCCAAGCGTGGGCATTTTCCGCTGCCGTTGATGCAGAACCTCGTCGAAGCGCTGCTGTGTGCTTTGCAGGCTATCCACGGGGCTGGGGTCGTGCATCGTGATATCAAGCCGGCCAATGTTATGATTGGGCGCGACGGACAGCCAGTGCTAATCGACTTTGGGGCTGCACGGCCAGCCCATGGCCGCAGCGACTTGGCGTCCATGTATAGTCGGCGTTACGCGGCATTGGAACAGTTTCCCTCCAGACTTACCGGCTTTCGCAGCCGGGCTGATGACGGTCCGGCAATCGATATCTTTGCGATGTCGGTCTTGCTGTATGATCTGGTGTCCGGCAGCCTGCCGCCCGACGCGAGCGAGCGTTTCCAGAAACTGAAACAAGACGGTAGGGATCCGATTTTACCTGTGTGGGCAAACATGCAGCGCAATGGTGTTAGAGCGGATTATCCTGATGTGCTTTTAAATGCAATCGATGCAGGATGCGTGCTGCTTCCGGAAGAACGTGTGCAAGATGCCCGCAGTATGGCGGACAAGCTGGGCGGATTTGTGACGCTGGCTTCTGTGCAAGGCGGGCGGCTGGAGCCTATGGCGAAAAAACCGGTTTTGCGGAACCTAAGGGGCGAGGAATTGCGCAACTTGAGCGAAGACGAAGGCAGCACGCGTTTGCGTGGTATCTTGATCATGGCGATCATTATCCTCGGTCTGGCTGGATCTGTGGCACTATTCGGGATTTTGCAGTCGTGATATCCTGCTGGTCTTCTCTTTTACAGTCTTTGCAACTGAAGTTCCTTTTGTTTTGGGCGCTGTACTTGTCTTGTGCTGCGGTGGTTTCTGGCCCCGTTGGCGCGCAGGACTTCAGCACTGTTGCACAGTATGCAGACCGTGCTGTGGGTCGGGTTTTAGTGTTTTACCCTAACGGAGAAGGAACAGGGTCCGGCTTTGTCTTTGGCAGGCGCAATGATGCATTGCTGTTCATGACCAATCACCATGTGGTGGCTGGCAGCAGTGGGTTGTTGGTGGTGTTTTTGCAAGACGATCAGCGGTATATTTATGAAGCTCAGATTGTTCATGTGTCCCGACAATCGGACATGGCTGTACTGTCGCTGCGGCCAGACCGAGAAAACCCTGGCAACGGGTTCCATGACTTTGCTCAACTGGAAATCAGCACTCGGAAAATGGCAAAAGGCGAAGATGTTGCCGCGCTGGGGTTCCCGGGTTTCGCCGATTTCACTAACGAAGAAGGGCTGAGTAACGCCGCATATTTCACCAGCACTCTGACACGGGGAAGTGTGTCCAAAGTTTCTTACGGACAGTTAGGAGAGCAGGAAATAAAACGCGAGATCGTTCAGCATACGGCGGCCATCAATCCAGGCAATTCCGGCGGGCCGCTGTTGGATAGCTGCGGACGGGTCGCTGGGCTGAATACAGCCGGGCCTTCGAGCAGCAATGCCCAAGGAACCTTCTGGGCATCGTCTGGTCCTGCTATCGCTCAGTACCTTAGCATGCAAAACATTGATTTTGCGGCCAGCAGCAGTGGCTGCAGTAGCGGGCTGAACGTCCAGATGATCTTTGTGATAGTGGGCGCGGCGGGAATAGCGGGATTGTTCGCCGGAGGTGTCATTCTTGCCTATAGGTCCTCACCCCGTAATCAGAGCAGAAAGGGCGGCAAGCCGTTTCAGGCTGGAAACAAACAAGGAATGGCGCGGGTTGTCCTGACTGCCCGGATTGGAGGAGAAAGCCAGCCGCTGACGGCTCAACACCTTGCCGACGGGGTAACGGTTGGACGGGATAGCAACTGCACGCTGGTCGTTGAATCGCAAAACCTCAGTCGCCAGCATGCCCGGCTGAAAATTTTGGACAGGAAACTATTGATTGAGGATTTGGGATCCTCAAACGGCACATTTGTTGCCGGAGAGCGGCTGCGGCCGGGCCTTGTCAGGCAGATCAACAGTGCAACTGATATTCGCCTGGCGGATCTGCACCTGAAGCTGTCGCGATAAAATAGTAGGGAGCAATATGTTTCATGGCTGAATTTGTGCTTCATATCCGCAATCTGGGTGTCCAGCTGAGCCGTGATTTTGCGGTAGTGATTGAAGCGCTGGATCTGGCTCCAGGCGAGCGGCTTGTGCTGGACAGCGAAAGCGGAACCGGAAAAAGCACAGTGCTTGGTCTAATCGCAGGGGCAATTACCTACGACAACTACCCCGGGCGGACCCACTTGCTCATGGGGCATGATATGGTATCGGGCTTGCCGCGCGAGCAGCGTGCAGGGCCTGACAGGCTGGGGTATGTCCTGCAGACGAACACGTTGGTGCCTTACTTAAATGTTCTGGACAATATCTGTCTGCCGCTTCGGTTGGCAGAGCTTTCAGAGGACCTTGAGTGGCGGGCTCATCTGCTCAAGTGTCTTGGCCTTCTGCGGCTGATCGGGCGTATGCCTGCAACGCTTTCGGTCGGGCAGAGGCAGCGCGTTTCGGTTGCGCGGGCGTTGCTTGGGCGCCCGGCTCTGCTGATGCTGGATGAACCTGTTGCATCTCTGGATGTTGGCAATGCCGCTAAGGTCGAGGCCCTGATTTCCACTCTGGCCGAAGAGGCAGGTTCAGCGGTGCTTCTTGCTTCGCACCAGGCCCAATCCGGCCTCTTTTCGACTGCCCGGCGTCTCAGCCACCGGAGCTTTGCACATGAGGGAGCGACGTACTCGGTCTTTTCAGACCCGATACTGATGGCAGAAGGCCAAGTTAGGGCCCGCGCATGAGACATGCTATTCGACTTGCTCTTCGGGAGTTGCGGCAGGAATGGCTTTCGGCAGGCTGTTTTGTCTTTGCGCTGGCCGGCGTTCTGGCGCCATTGCTGATCCTGCTTGCACTCAAAAACGGGGTTATCGGCACCATGGTGGACCGATTGGTTGAAAACCCTGCAAACCGCGAGATTATTCCTATCGGGGTCAAAACTTACGATGCTTCCTTCCTGGCCGAGCTGGCGCAGCGTGAAGACGTTGCCTTCATCGTGCCCGCGACCCGCCGCATCAATGCACAGGCCACTGCAGTCCGCAATTCGGCGAACCGGAACATGGAACGCGGGGTACCCTTGATCCCTTCGGGTGCAGGCGATCCGATAGTGAATGGGACGCCAGTAACGGAGGGCAGGGTATGGATCACAACCGCAACAGCGCGCGCTATGGATGCAGGCGCCGGTGCCGAATTGGAGATTCTCATCGGGCGCGATATTGACGGGACGCGGGAAATTGCCCGTCAGACAATGACGGTGGCCGGTGTGGTACCGGAATCGCTAAATGGTCGGCATGGGCTTTACATCGCGCTGGAGGATCTTCTGAAAGCCGAGAGGTTCAGGGATCAGGCAAGTGTAAGTGCGGACCGCTACAACAGCAGGGCCGAGCCTCCGGTCAAGTATGCTGGATTTCGAATGTATGCAACAGATTTAACGGCACTTTCGGGGCTTCTAGCGGATCTCGAGGCCCTCGAGATTCAAGCACGGCCGAGGGCAGGGAACGTCGCGCTACTGCTTGGCTTCCGTGACAACCTCAACGTGCTGTACGTATTTATTGCGGTAACTGCCGGTTTCGGATTCTGGGCGGCAATGGCTGCCAACCTGCGCAGCATGGTGGAGCGCCAGCGTGTTGTCTTCTCGCTGTTACGGCTGCTTGGGATGCGCAGTAGCCATTGTGCACAGGTGCCTATGATCCAGAGTTTCTGCCTGGTTGGGCTTGGAGTGCTGCTGACCCTAGGCTTTGTTTGGCTCGGCATCGGGGCAATCAATTCTGTTATTCAGCCTGCAGGTAGCGACCCGGTTGCCTACCTGGGGTTTTGGGATGTTGCTTGCACTGCCTTGCTTGGCTGCCTGACGGCACTGACGGCAGCTTCTTGGGCAATACGAGCAGTTTACACGGTGGAAATGAGTGAGGTTTTGCGGAATGGCTAGAGCTTTGAGATGGTTGTGTTCGTTCGCGGCTGGAGTAGTTGTTTCCGCGCTGCCAGCAAGGGCGCAAGAGGCTCCGACGGTGCCGGAAGGGGTAACCTGGCGTGACCGGATCTATAATCCCGTGCCGGCTGCGGATGACGTGATCCTGCCCATGAACTGCGGCGGGGCAATGGTGTTTCGTAAGGTGATGACACCTAACACTGGAGGTGCGGCAGGAGATGTGCCGGTGATCCTTGGCCAGCAGGGCAGCGATCAGCCCTATCTGGATGGCCTGCGCCGGTCATATGTGTCTGGAGGCTTCACGTCTGAGAACGGCTCTGCATACGGCTTTTTCTACATGGCTAAATACGAGCTGAGCCAAGGGCAGCTGGATGTTGCTTTTGTGGACGATCCGGCTGATTGCCCGAGGAAGATCAGTCGCAAGGGGCGCTTACCGGCAGTCGGAGTCACGAAGTCGCAGCTCGACCAGTTTGCTGAGCGTTACACGATCTGGCTGATGCAGAACGCTCCGGAGTTCCTTCCTCATGAAGGTGATACTATGGGTTTTCTGCGTTTGCCCACCGAAGAGGAGTGGGAATTCGCGGCGCGTGGGGGGCTTTCTGTTGCTGAAGCCGAATTCCGGGCAGGCCGCCCGCCTATCCCTGATGGCGAGAGCTACAGCGAATACATTGCGCATGGAGGCTCTGACAGTGCCTCGGGCGAAGTACAGTCGATCGGCACACTGAAACCAAACCAGCTTGGTCTGCATGACATGCTGGGCAACGCTTGGGAGATCGTAGGCAGCCCCTTTGCACTGGTGCGGCATGGCCGCTTGCATGGGCAAGCAGGTGGTATCGTGCGCCGGGGCGGCGGGGCAAACTGGCCATTGACAGAGATCACTTCTGCTCAGCGCTTTGAGATGGCGCCATACAATGCCCGCCGACTGGACGCGCAGGCCGATAGGTACACTGGGGCTCGCTTTGTGATGTCGGCGATATCAATCACCTCGGAGGATCAGCGCCGTGCCTTGGTGGAAGAGCTGGACAAATTGGCCCGCCCGGATCCTGCATCGGCTTCTGCGCGATCAGAGGAAGAAGTCCGTTCGCTGCTGAAACGGATGCAAAAGCAGGCCATCACAGAACAAGAGCGTGGCCAGCTGCAAATTGTCTCCGACATGCTGGCGGCAGCGACCGCTGAACGGAACGCCCATAGGGATAAGGCGCTGCGGCTGATCCTGACCTCTTCTGTGCTGCTTTGCAATCAGGCGGTGCAGCGATATTTGACGGCGAGTCTCGCCAATCAGACGGTGCTTTCGGATCTGGAGAATTTGGAGCAGGACGCCCGTGCGGCGGGGGATCAGGCGTTTCTCAGCGAAGTGCTGGAGGCTAAGGAGGAAGCTCGTTCGGCACTTGCTCGGCTGGGCGACAGCTTGAAGCGGGATGTGGTCGAATACGCCAACCTTATTGAAGGGGTCGCGTCCGATAACAGTATGGAGGCGATCAGGGAGCAGGCAGAGTTCATCCGCGAGGGGCAAATGGGGCTCTCAGAACGGCGGGACGCCTGCTACGGCATATTACGCACGCACCTCGAAACCCGCTTTGCCCTCGGGGCCGCGGATATAGCGGCGATGCGCGATGATTTCCAGACGATTGCAATCGCCATTCAGAAACAATGAATTCGAATTCAAGGACATAGAGACACATGAGAAACATCTTGCACAATGCACTCGAAGCGCTGATCTGGGTTGTGACTGGTTTGATGATATTGGGGGCGTGTGTTGGTGGCGGCGTTTTCCTCCAAGTTTCCGGAGGCTTTGGCAGCCCGAGTATCACGCTCATACTGGTTGGTTTTCTGATCATTGTGTTCGGTGTCACCATGTCCTTTGTTTTTGCTGGTGTTTGCTTTGCAATAATGGACATTCGCCGCTTCACCAAACATGCGGCACTGAGCCTGCAAAAACAGCGCTGAAGCGCACATTTTTGTTACAGAGGACACTGCGCATGAGCCAAGTCAGCACCAGCCTGAAACCGGGGGCCGTTTTTCAGGACAGTTACAGGATTGAACGGCTCTTGGGAGAGGGAGGCATGGGGGCGACTTATGCGGGCCTGAACCTGGCCACAGGTCATGAGGTTGCCATCAAGGTGATGACTCCTGCATTTGCCCGCAACACCAAGGCAGCAGAGCTTTTCCGCCGCGAAGCAAACCTGATGCGCACGCTGAGAAACGATGCCATCGTAGGCTTTGAGACGTCGTTGCTGGATAAGACTGGACAGATGGTCCTTGTGATGGAATTCATCAAAGGAAAACCGCTGGCCTATTTCCTGGAGCGAAAGGCACGGCTTGCTCCCATTGATGTTCTGAAACTGGCGCGCCGACTGCTGGACGGCTTGGCTGCGATCCACCGTCTTGGCATTGTGCATCGGGATATATCACCTGACAATATAATGATTCCGGAGCATGATATCCTCGCGGCTAAGTTGATCGATTTCGGCGTCGCCTCAGATACAATCGGAACAGATAAGACCCTGATTGGCCAAAGCTTCGCCGGGAAAATCAGCTATGCCGCGCCAGAGCAGTTGGGGGTTGGGACTGCACAGGTGTCGGCGGCGTCCGACCTGTATTCTCTAGGGCTTGTCCTGCTGCGTACAGCCGGGCAGGAGGTGCCCGGGTTGGGGGCAAAGCTTGCCGATGCAATCGATGCCCGGCGCCATGACATCAAGTTGAGCAGCGCAGACCTGCCAGAACCCTTGCGGCAGGTACTGGAGGCGATGCTAAGGGCAGAACCGACGCGTCGTCCAAGAGAGCCGTTGGTTCTCGTGGAGCGGGCGATTGAGGAATTGAACGCGATGCCAGTGGCGGGGTATGCCGAAGCGCCACGGCGCATTGCCGCACAAATCGGCTCTGCAGATTTGTTTGACGGCGAAGAGGACCGCGGCGACCAGGCGGGGCAGGGCGGATCTAACCGGAAGCGGGTTCTTCCGTTGGCAGGCGGGGCACTTGTTTTCGTTCTCGTCCTTGCCGGGCTCATTTTTTGGGGCGTTGGAACGGGCGGATTGAGTGGCAGCAAAGCGGGTTGGCAAGCGGCGATTGCCAAACAGGCAGCCGCTTCCGGCGACCCGCTGAGCGAGATTGAAGCTTTGGTTGACGCGGGAGGTGAGGATAATCTGAATGCTGCTTTTGGTGCGCTGATGGCCTTGTCTCAGGATGAGGGACTGGCAGATCGGGTGCGGGCCTTGGCAGCTGTTGAAATTGCGCGGATGTATGACCCCTTAACCTATGACAAGGCCCGGTCACCCTTCCCGGCGGCGAACCCCAAGGCGGCAAAACGGTTTTACCATCTGGCGATTGAATTCGGCAGCAGCGAAGCGCTGACGGCGCTGGCACGGCTGACGCAGTGAGATTTGCGTTTTGAGACGGGAGAAACGGATGAAACAGACGCGGATAATGGCGGCCATTGCGCTTTGTTGGACGATGGCACCTGCTTTTGTCGGGCCAACCCAGGCACAAGATGTTCCTTTACTGATTGAAGGTAAGGACAGTCTCTTTCAACGGGTTCTAGTTCGCGACAGCACCGGCCAGTTTGATACGCCGGATGGGGCTGTCGGCCCTCGGGTAGCGCCGCTCACGCCGCTCTTTGTTTATCAACATGCGGACGGCTGGTTGCAAGTTGGGATTGATGAAGAAGGCAATGATCTCTTTTGGATCTCTGAGACTGCTGCAGTGGACTGGAACCAGAATATCGTTGCCACTTTTGAAGGCAGCGAAAATCTGGAAAGGCTTTTGTTCTTTAAGGAAATCGATCCGATCTATGACCTTCTGGAGCTGGAAAGTCCCGGCCCGGCCGCAGCGCATTACCGCGAAGAGGCGCAGCAAGCGGAACGTGGGGAAGGAACATCTGAAGTGGTCGTCGCCTTAGGGCCACGCAAGGGAATTGACCAAAGTCAGAATTTCTACGTGATGCCAATCCTCGATTTCGAGGAAGAGATTTTTGACAATGGTGCTTTTGTGAACCTCTTGCAGGTTGCTGTGGCACGCGCCACTGCGGGCAGGATAACAAAGTCGCCGGAGCTTGTCTCTCCGTCCTCACCAGTCTCCCGCCCGATTACCGAAGGCAGCACAGAAATGCCCGAGGACTATAAAGTTGGGGTGGCCTTTGTAGTGGATACCACGATTTCCATGGAGCCATATATCCGGGCAACTCGCAGCGCCATGGAAACGGTCTATGCCACGCTGGAGGAAAATCAGCTTACAGGGGCGATGTCGGTGGCGTTAATCGGCTACCGTGACAACCTGACAGCGGCCCCCTCATTGGAGTATTCAGCACGCACATTTCTGGACTTCGATCAAGGGGCCACGCAAGAGGGGTTTGCCGTAGGGATATCCCAGATGACCGAAGCTGAGGCCTCATCACGGAATTTCCGTGAAGATTCCTATGCTGGCGTAGAACATGCTTTAAGCAATCTGAATTGGGCCGGTTACGCAGGCCGCTACATCGTGCTGGTGACAGATGCGGGCCCGCGTGAAAGCAGTGACGAGCTTTCGATCACGGGACTTTCGGGCAAAGGGTTGAATACACTGGTTCGCGAACGGATAAACGGTGCCGTTGCGGTGATGCATCTGCGCACTCCAAAAGGGGCCAAGGACCACGCACGGGCAGAAGCTGCTTACCGCGAGCTTTCAGGTTTCGCAAATCAGGCGCCGTTCTACTTCCCGATCAAAGGTGGTGATCCGGCACAATTCCGTCAAGCCGCCGCAGATCTAGGCACCGTGATTGCTGCGCAGGTGGGGCTATTCCGGCAGAATCCAGACGCAATCCTGACAGAGCGAGAGGAACGTGAGATAACCGACGGCCCAATATCTTCAGAAAACCGTTTTCATGGGTTGGCTTCTGCTGGGCGCACCATGCAGCTTGCCTATCTAGGCAGCCAATCCGGGGAAGAAGCACCGGATGTATTCAAGGCATTTGTCGCGGACCGTGATTTTGACCGTACCGGGCTGAAACCGCTATCGATCCGTGTCCTGATCTCCAAGGCTCAGCTTTCGGCGCTGTACGATGCGCTCAACATCATCATCGAGAAAGGCGAGCAGAGTATCATCGATCCAACCCAATTCTTCGGGCAGGTTCTAGGGGCGGCGGCTGATATGAGCCGTGATCCTGACAAAGTAGCGCGGCGCAGCGACCCAACGCTCGCTGAAGCGGCAGCAATTGATGAGTATATCGAGGATTTGCCTTACCGCTCTCGGATAATGAACATTACCGAGGAGGATTGGCTGGACATGTCGTTTTCCGAGCAGGCGGCGATTATCAACCAGCTCTACGACAAGGTCGCGCGTTATCAGGAATACAATGAAGCGACCAATCTCTGGGTCGACTATCTCGGGACGGGCGCTCGGGCGCAGAATCTATTGTACCCATTGCCGTTGGATGATCTGCCGTAAAGAATGGAGTTTCCGAACTCGGCTGGCAGGATTGACCTGAACCCCTGAATCTCCTCCAGATTTGTGTAGAGTCCGGCCAACTAAAGGACTGACAAATGAAGACGCGAGTCACCGACGAACAGATCATTCAGATGATCAAGAAACAGGAATCTGGCGAGAAGACGGCTGAAGTGTGCAGGCGTTATGGGATCAGCTAAGGCACCTTCCACAAATACAAAAGCAAGTATGGCGGTATGGAGACATCGGATGCGAAGAAGCTCCGGGCGCTGGAAGCCGAGAACGCGAAGCTGAAGAAGCTTTTGACCGAGCAGATGCTGGACAACGCAATGCTACGGGAAGTTAACTCAAAAAAAGTGGTGACGCCCGATGCCAAGCGGAAGGCGGTGGCGCATCTGGTGGAAGTCCATAAGGTGAGCCAGCGTCGGGCGTGCTCTGCTTTGAATGTGGGTCGCTCAATGGTGCGGTATCAATCGCGCCGGTCGGATGACACGAACCTGCGCGATGCCGTGAATGCGGTCGCCAAGGAACGTCGCCGGTTTGGCTATCGGCGGCTGCATGTGATGGTCGAACGTCAGGGGTGGCAAGTGAACCACAAGAAGTTCCGTCGGATCTATCGCGAAGAGAAGCTCCAAGTGCGCCGCAGAGACGATAGAAAGCGGGCCCTGGGCACGCGAGGGCCGATGGTAGTACCGGATGGGCCGAACCAACGTTGGAGCCTCGACTTCGTATCTGATGCGCTGACTGACGGCCGTCGCTTCCGTATCCTGACCGTGGTGGATGATCTCACGCGTGAGAGCCTGGCGCTGGTGGGCCGATACATCACTTTCAGGCTTGCAGATTACGCGAGAACTGGACCGGCTGATTGCAGAGCGCGGGGCGCCGGGAGCAATTGTGTCTGACAACGTCCTATGTCGGGAAATTCCGGCTGCTTAGGTCAGCAGGTTATGGAGCATCCGGAGTCCCGGACGCCCTGGCAGGTTTGCCCAGACGGGTTCTGCCGTCAAGAATTGATCTCTTCCATAGCAAACACAGGGTACGCGCCTTGGCGGCCCTCACCGTCCTTAATACGAGATCCCAAATCCCAAGCAGAAAGCCCGAACATTATCTACGAGGTCAGCGAACTGCCTCCACGGCCCTTGTCAGAGAGAGGTCTTTCCGCCTGGGCTCACCCCTCGAAGAAGGGGCGATAGGGTTCGCCGTGTTTGACCACGGCGTGTACGGTGCGCGCCATCTTGGCCGCGATAGCGGTATAGGCCTTGCGGCGCAGATGGGCATTGTGCCGGTCCTTGGTAAGCGGCGTCTGGAGGGCACCGGCCTTTCAACTTGACGGCTGGAAATTCCAGGGGAGGAGCTCGTCGAGCTGGCTGGCAGGGTGACCCGCAGCGATGACTTCGAGGGTGGCCTTGAGGTAGACGAAGGGCTCGACGCCATTGATCTTCGCCGTGGCGATGAGCGAAGCGATGCGGCCCCAGGCACGGCCGCCTTCATCATGGCCGGCAAAAAGTGCGTTCTTCCTCGTCAGAGCGATTGAACGGATCAGGTTCTCGACAGCATTAGAGTCGATCTCGACGCGGCCGTCGTGGAGGAAGGTCTGCAGCCCGTCCCACTGGCGGTGGATGTAGGCCAGCTTCTCCCCGAGACGCGACTTTGAGGAGATCCGGCGGCGCTGGCTTTGCAGCCATCCTCCGAACTCGGCGACCAGCGGCGCGGTGCGGGCCTGCCGGGCCGACAGCCTCTGGCCGGGACCCATGCCGCGGATCTCACCCTCGATGCGGTAGAGCTCCGCAATCCGGCGCAGTCCCTCGGCGGCGATCATCATGCCGGAGGCGTGCTTCCAGCACGAGGCCGTCGCGGTCTAAAACCTCCTTCAGCTTCCTGCGGGCATGCGCCCAGCAATGCGCGACGGCGACCGGCGCGCCGCCTTTCCGCGCGGGGCGCGTCAGCCGGTTGTAGCCGGTATAGCCGTGTGTCACCCGGCAGGCGCATCCGGGGGATGCTGCCGAGAGGGCAGCTGCAGGATGCCATCGAAGCCCTGCAGGATCTGTTCCGCGTTCTGCCCGGCGCGGCTGGGAGCATAGGTGAACACCACACCGGGCGGGTCATCGCCGCCCCATCTCCTGTCGTCCCGGGCCAGCGCCCAAAGGTATCCGGTCTTTGTCCGGCCCCGGCCCGGGTCCAGAACCGGCGCCGTGGTTTCATCCATGAACAACTTGCCTGAGCCCTTCAGGTGCTCAGCGAGCCGGTCGACCACCGGGCCAAGGTGGAAGGCAGCTGTCCCCACCCAATCGGCGAGCGTGCTGCGGTGCAGGTCGATCCCGGAGCGGGCCAGGATCTGGCTCTGGCGGTATAACGGCAGGTGATCCGAGAACTTGCTGACCAGCACATGCGCGATGGCGCCCTCGGTCGGCAGCCCGCCCTCGATCAAGTGCGCGGGGGCCGGTGCCTGGGTGACACCCTCGGCGCAGGCGCGGCAGGCATACTTGGGCCGGACGGTGACCCCTCTCGTGCATGTGAACATGCACCGCCGGGCAGTGGATGACGCGGAGCTGCGCCGGAATGATATCCAGTCGTTCAGTGCGGTCCTCGCTGATCCGCTGCATTGTCCCGCACCCGCATGGACAGTTCAGGCTGGCCGGTTCGATCACCTTCTCGATCCGCGGCAGGTCCTTGGGCAGATTGCCACGATTGCGCCGGACTGCCCGGCGCGGGGACGCTTGCGGCGGAGCCTGTTCGTCCTGCTGGGTCTCAACCTCGGCGACTGCGGTTTCCAGATCCTCGAAGGCCAGCTGCCGCTCGTCCTCGCTCAGTTTTTCCGACCGTTTGCCATGCACAGCCTGGTTCAGCTCGGCAACGAGGTGCTCCAGGCGTTTGTTGGCCTCCCTGAGTGCATCTCGCTCGCGCAGCACTGCCAGAACAGCGTCACGCTGGTCTTCGGGAATGGCAGAGAGGTCGATGGGCGGGGCGCTGGACATGGCCGGATCATACCCTGATCTGCCCCTCCGGGAGCAGGCTTTCCGCAGCCCGAGTCACTCTGCCACAGCCGGGCGGCGCGCCTCCAGGGACCGCACCCGCCGCCAGTCCAGCCCGGCAAACAGCGCCTCGAACTGGGCGCGGTTCAGCGTCATCGCCCCGTCGCGGATGGCGGGCCAGGTGAAGCTGTTCTCCTCCAGCCGCTTGTAAGCCATCACAAGCCCGCTGGGCTCCGCCCGTTCTTGCCTCAAACTGTCCCCCGGACAGTTTGCTGCGTTTCACGCAGGCCGGCGCAAACTCCCAGAACAGGATCTTCATCCTGTCCGCCCGTTTGGTGCGGAACACGAAGACCGTGCCCGTGAACGGATCTTCCGCCAGCGCTGACTGCACGAGCGCCGCTAGGCCGTCATGGCCTTTGCGGAAATCCACCGGCTTTGTCGCCACCAGTATCCGGAGGCCCTGCGAGGGCATCAGCATGGCGGGGTCCCGAGCGCATGCACGATCTCGGCAATCCGGGTCGCGGGCGTGCCGGGCGCCAGCTCGATCCTGACTTCGCCCGAAACGATCCGGATCACCTCTGCTGAAGCGGCAATGTCCGGCGCCGGCTGTTCCTCCGGAACATCGCAGACCACCAGCGGGGCGAAGACCGGTTCGTCCAGCTCCGCCGCTGGCAATATCAGCTTCCCCTGCTTCGCCAGCCGGCGCCAAGCCGACAGCTGGTTTGGTAAGACTCCATACCGCGCCGCCACGCCATTCACAGTCGCGCCCGGTTCGAGCGTATCCGCCACTGCCTGGGCCTTGGCTTCATCCGGCCACCGCCGGTGACCCGACGCGTAGATCTCGACGCCCAACGATTTGAGAAACGAATTTGTAGCGCACATTGCGAAACGCACTCCCCACTATGAGTTGTGCAAGATCTCGCAGCACCGGATAGGCGCTACAACGTGGGGCGCTGACGCCGGTTACGGTCCTTGGAGATGTAACGCTCGAACTTGTCGCGGAAGCTGTTGGTCTTCTTTGACGCGGCGGTCTGACCCGCCATCCAGAGCCTGCGCCGGAGCCTGCGCCGGAGCCGGGCATTGCCATACTTGGAGATCTTGCTTTGTCCGCGGAACAATCCGGACTGCACGGTGGCGAGATCCATGCCGCAGAACTTAAGGAACTGGCGGTGATGCCGGAAACGGCGCAGATCACCTGCTTCAGCCAGGATGGTCATTGCGTTGATCGGGCCGATACCGGGGATGGTCGTCAGCAGCTGATAGTCAGGCAGATCGGACAGGAGCTCGACGGATCGGGCCTCAATCTCATCGCGCTGCCGGATCAGGCTGCGGCCTTCGGCGAGAACGAGGCGGAACATACGCACGGCGTCGGAATCCGGGCGGACTGGAAGCCCGACTGAACCCGCAGCAGTCGTGTAAATCTCTGAAAGCAGGCGTTCTTTGGAAACCTTGCGGCCGACGACTTGCCAGGCATCGGCGATGAAAGCCTGCCGGCTCATGGCCGAGATCATGTGTGGCGACGGGTACTTCTCGAGAAACGCCAGGAACCAACCGTCCGGGAGCTTCTGTGAAACCGCTCGGCTTCGGGAAAATACAGAGGCAGGTAATGGGTCAGGATGCGATGCCAGAGTTCGGTCTTCGACCGCGAAACGATTTCATGGGTCTTTGACAGTTCCTGAATGTCAGCGGTTCCGGTGGCCAGCGGATCGTGGAAGAACTGCACGGCCCCGATCTCCAGCATGTGAAGGATGACCTGGGCGTCCTTCGGGTCGTTCTTGTCCCAACTGTTGTGCAGGGCCTCCCGCGTCCGGGCCAAGCCCACGGAGGACACGAGCTTCAGCTCGAACCCCGCCTGGCCGAGATGATGCGCCAGTGCCCGATGATAGTTGCCGGTTGCTTCGAACCCGATCCTAACCGGCAGGCCGTAACCGGAAAGAGCCGCCACCAAACGCCCGAAGTCATCCAGAGTATTGGTGATGGTCATGCGGCGGCGGCGCTTCTTGCCGGGAGCACCGATCAGAACTTCGTGGCGGTGTTTGGAAATGTCGATGGCGACCAGTAAGGTCGGCGCAGTAGAATAGGTGGCGGTCATAGCCGGTCTCCTCAGCGGTGTGGTTTACGCAAAACCACTGTTGAGACCCGAGACCCGGTTATGGCCACCCGCTGCGCGATTTGAGGGCTGCGCGCGTGGCCATAACCTCTCAGCGGCTAATCTTCCCGACGTGCTATGGAACCGAATCTACCAGTTTAGCGGTGCTCAGATGGGTGCAGGAAACCGGCGTCTACTGGCCTTATCTCGCTCCAGGCAAGCTAACCCAGTACGCATTCATCGAAAGCTTTAATGGCAAGCTCCGCGACGCATGCCTGAACGAAACACTGTTTAGCTCACTGGCCGAAGCCCGTGCTACGCTGGAAGAATGGCAGGAGAACTACAACACCCACAGACCACATTCGGCGCTCGGCAACCTGACGCCCAGAGAATTTTCTGAGAAAAGAACGATGGACAAACTGGCCGCGTAAAGCCATCAAATCGAACCCAAAGGCTCTCCGCGAGGTGGGAATTATTTGGGGCCCATGCCGACTTTGGTACGTCCCCTCTCGGGATATCGCTGCGCAATGCTCTGTCGGGCAAGGGATCAGGCGTCCACGCCTCCGTTCCTCGGGCAATTGGTCCACTGGATCAATTCCTAATCCTCCTCACTTGACGCCCATGCTGATCGCTGTTCGGTGGGCCTTGAAATAGGTCGAGGCGATCTTGACGGTATTCTGTTCGCCGTGCTCAGCAGCCAGCCCCCCATCAATCGGACGAAAACCCCCTTGTCGCTCAACCGCTTCCAGAGATTGTAGAGCGTCTTGTGCGGGCCATAGGCTGCAGGCGCATCACGCCACCGTAAGCCATTGCGATTGATAAAGATAATCCCACTCAGCACACGCCAATCATCGACGCGCGGCTTGCCATGGGACGTCGGGAAGAAGCGCTCAAGACGCGCCATCAGCGCATCTGAAAGCCAGAAAAGATCTGACATGTTCTCCGCTCTATTTTCGAACCGTGAATCACGCCACCCACCGAAAATCAATGAGTCTGGAGCCTAATCGGCATTTTGTCACGTAATGCCCAACGTCCAATGACACGCAAAAATCCCATGTCGATCACTCCATGTCTCCCTGACCAAACTGTCAGGGCAATGTGATCACATGGGGCAATGCTCAGTGACAGTTTATGGGGATACCGGGTCAGATCTCAGTGACAATCAACAGCACCGGTTCGTCTGGTTCATTTTTTCTAAGTCAAGTTAGCAGAAATTCTGGTTTGCTCCGCGCCCGCGTGGCAGCGAAAATCAACCAATTCCCGCCCATTTTTTGCTGGAGAATCCGAATGTATGATCAAGCCGTCTGTGATCCCTCTGACAGCTCAGTTTCCATCGGTCAGCACAATGTTTCAATTCTGGTGCAGTCCTGCAATTCCAATTCCGCCATTGGCGCCTGTACCGAATTGCTTGACAGTGCAAATGAGCTGGTTGGGAAGGACTACTATCGTTTTGAAACTGTTTCCGGGCTTGAGCCGCTGCGCGGGGTCAGCAGTGGCGGCCGGAACCAGACACTGATCCTGTTCGGGCAAAGTCGCGAGCGTTGGCAGGCATCCGAAGAAATCAGAGGACCGTTGCGCAGCAAACTGCCGTGCTTTCATCGTATCGGACTGGTTGGTGGCGCGGTTTTCCTGCTGCAGGATGTGCCCGGGTTGAAACAGCGTGAAGTGACCGTCCATCCCCGGCTTGAGTTTGCCGCGCGGGAGAGCCGATTTGCCATCTGTTCAGATCCCGGACCGATCTGGCGGGACGGTCATGTCCATAGTGCGTTTGGCGGCATTGCTGCGATGCATATGATCCTGGCCATGGTCGCCGAAGACCTGGGCGCCTTTGTCGCGCAATCCGTTGCCGCTGATGTCGGGCTCACTCTGGACGCATGCGCGCGCTCCCACTCTGAAAAGAGCAAATACATGCGCCAGGCCGAAGGCAGCGCGCTGCTTTTGCGCGGGCTGGAGATGATGCAGGAGAACATTGAAAGCCCGATTCCGGGCCGCAGGCTGGCGGCGGCGCTGGCAGTTTCACCACGTCAGTTGGAGCGCAGTTTCCGCAGAAAATTCGGTGAAACGCCAATGGCAGTTTACCGCAACATCCGGCTTGAGCACGCACATCAGCTTTTGTACCAGACCGACCTTCCCATACTGGAGGTTTGTGTGGCCAGTGGCTTTGCCTCCAAGTCCAATTTCTCGCATTGGTACCGGGAGCGGTACGGGCAAATGCCGTCCCAAGCCCGCAAGTTGCGCTATACCGGCGCTGCCGGCTGAACCGGCCCTGCTGGTTTCTTGCCATCAAAAGGCGGCCTTTGGGCAGAAAGCTCTGATCCTCGTTTCCCGACATCTGGCTCCCGCCAATAGTCCACATCACATATGAGTTCTGACGCTGGCTGGCCCCTAGACCGACTGCGCCAGCTCGAGCCGTCCTTTGGCCGGTGACAGCAGCATCCGTGGCCGGTCGCGTCATGCTGACGCGCCGAAACCGCCGCTGTGTCCCTGTCTGCCTACTGCTGCACCATTTCGCCACGGTGGCGCTGCAGGATTTTATCGATGCCCTCGTTCCCTTGGGTTGCAGACAGAAATGTGCCGTTTGGGGGCGCATCTTTCCCGAAAAACGTGGGCAGGCATGGTGTCTGCGGCATGAAAAAGCCCCGCCGTGCATAGCAGCGCGGCGGGGCCTGGTCAGCAGGCGATAGACTGCCTGCTGGGGAGTGCGTCAGGTCAGTCGCGGTAGACTGGGAAAGCGGCGCAAAGCTCTGCCACTTGTGCGGCACAGCGTGCGACGGCGGCATCTGTATCCCCGGCCGCTTCTGCTTCCACCAGGTCCGCGATCATTTCACCCAACGCCTCGAACTCGGCTTCTTTCATGCCGCGTGTGGTTGCGGCACCAGCGCCCAGACGCAGGCCAACCCACTCTGGCGGCCGCGGGCTGTCATTTGGGATGGCATTCTTGTTGGCGGTGATGTTCGCGCGCTCCAGAACGGTCTCGGCGCGTTTGCCGGTGATCCCCTTGGGGCTGAGGTCAACCAATGCCAAATGCGTGTCGGTGCCGCCTGAGACGATCCGCAGGCCGCGTTTCTGAAGGGTGGCTGCAAGCGTGGCTGCGTTGGCCTTCACCTGAGCCGCATAGGCCTTGAATTCATCCGTCTGCGCTTCGCCCAGGCAGACAGCCTTGGCCGCCAGCACCTGGCTGTGGATCGAACCCTGAACACCTGGGAACACTGCCGACTGCAGCTTTTTGAACCAGTCTTCGTTGTTGGTGAGGATCAGCCCGCCGCGAGGACCGCGCAGGGTCTTGGTGGTGGTGCAGGTGACGATATCTGCATGCGGGAACGGGGAGGGATGTTCGCCCGCAGCCACCAGACCGGCGATATGAGCCATATCGACGTGGAACCAGGCGCCAACCTTCTTGGCGATTTTACCCATGCGCTCAAAATCAATCTCACGCGGATAGGCGGAGCCGCCGGTGATGATCAGCTTGGGCTGGATCTCTTCGGCCTGCTGTTCCAGCGCGTCATAATCGATCACTTCGCTGTCGGCATCGACACCATAGTGGTGCGGTTCGAACCAGCGGCCCGAGAGGTTGGCTTTCAGGCCATGGCTCAGGTGGCCGCCGGCGGCCAGATCCAGGGACAGCACCTTGTCGCCGGGCTTGAGCAGCAGGAAGAACACGGCCAGGTTGGCCTGGCTGCCGGAATGCGGCTGCACATTGGCGTAGTCACAGCCGAACAGCTGCTTGGCGCGATCAATAGCGGCGTCTTCCACAACATCGACAAAGCGGCCGCCACCATGGAAGCGGTTGCCCGGGTAGCCTTCCAGCGTCTTGTTGGTCATCTCGTGGCCAAGCGCGTCCAGCACTGCGCGGCTGACGATGTTTTCCGAGGCAATAAGCTCGATCTGGTCCTGTTGACGAGATTTCTCGTTGGCCAGGGCTTCGGCCACCAGCGGGTCGGTGGCGGCGACGGATTGGGTGAAATGCTGCGACATGAGGGCTCCTCCGCATCACATGTAAAACTGCCCAAAGAATGCGGGTTTTGACCTGTTTACAGCAAATCAGTATTGCTATTATTTTACCTTAGAAAAACTAAGGCTAAAACTCATGTCCCTTGCTCCGGCACGGCCCAAAGGGCCGCATTTGAATGCCCTGCGCGCTTTCGAGGCGGCAGCCCGGCTGGGCAGTTTCACCGCAGCCGCCGATGAGTTGGCGGTAACGCCCGGCGCCGTCACCCAGCATATCAAATCACTGGAGGCCTGGGCCGAAGCTCCGCTGTTTGTTCGCAACGCCCGCGGTGTCGTTTTGACACCGCTTGCCGAGGAGCTGCTGCCCGGGTTCACATCGGCCTTCGATCAGCTTGGAATGGCGGTACAGGCGTTGCGCGCCAAGGCGGCGCCACGCAAGGTAAAAGTGGCAGCGCTGCCGTCCATTGCTCAGCTGTGGCTGCCGCCGCGACTGGGGCAGTTGCGCAGGGCGGCACCGGAAATCTCTGTTTCCGTGGTGGCGATGGAAACGCCGCCAAATCTGACCCGCGAACCTTTTGACCTGACGTTGTTCTATGGGGCAGATCAACTGGGCGCCAATGAAATGGAAGTCGCCCGCGACAGGATTTTCCCGGTCTGCGCCCCGGAGATCGCAGCCCGCCTAACCGGGCTTGCAGATCTGAACAAGGAAACGCTGCTTCACGATGGCGCCTGGGCCAAGGACTGGGACATGTGGTTGAGCGCCCAGCCGGATGCCGATGGTATTGCCCGCGCCGGCACTGTGCATTCGCTGTTCTCCGTGGCCTTGGAAGAGGCCCGTCACGGCGGCGGCGTGCTGATCGCGCATGAGGCATTGGTGCAGCCGCTGCTGGACAACGGCGAATTGGTGCGGCCCTTTTCTGGCAGTCTTGATCTGCCAGCCAGACTCGTTGCAAAGACCGCCCCGGCTTTTGCCAGATCCCCGATTTTCAGCGTGGTTCAGGATTTTCTGCTGGGCGGGGCTGCCTGAGCGATTAAAAGCGTCATCTGATCTGCGCCGCCACCCTGGCAGCGGTTACACCTGCGTCAGTCCTACGAACGGGCGAACCAGTTTGCCAGGTAGAGCATGTCTGGCAACAGCACCTGCGGGCCTGATCGGGAGCTGCTGGGCGTAAGGTTTCCAGCCTGTCTGATCCATCTGGGCGTGAGGAAGAGACGAAAGCCGGGCCCGGCAGACCGGCGGCTGATCTGGGGATCAAAGATAGCCGCCGCAAGACGTGCAAGCCCCCTTCGGTTGAGGTGAATTTCCGCTGTGTGCTGCAAGGCGCGCGGCGGGGGCAAGAGCCGTGAAACAGCGGCGCATGCTTTATTCGGGGCTTGCCGCCGTCTGATGCCGGTGTTTTGTTTTGCATCTACCGCAACAAAGAAGACCGTCTATAGGGCTGAAATGGTTGGATGATTTCCGCTAGGGTGCGGTGCGTATTGCACTGATGCGTGGTCTGACGCGCAAGCATGTGGCTGATGATATGGGCGTTGGCATGCAGATGCGGAACAAGCCGGGCCAGACAATGATCCGTTCAGACCAGCTGGGAATTTAGCTGCTAGTAGAAGTTCTCCGTCACCAACGATCATCGTCAGTGCGAAAGACTTGAGGTTTACAAGGGGTGTCGTTCGCCGGCGTTTTTTTGCCGTTAGTCGATCCGACCTAGGAAACCTGACTAAAACACTTGATTTGGATCGAACTCCGGGTGCGCTGCTCACGGCACCTCGAAAAGCTAGCCACCGTCACCGCGTTTGCAAGCCATGAAAAGAAACTGAGTGTTAAGCCGTCGCAACCGCGACTGCAGCATTCAAGATACTGCTAGGCTGGCGGACAGACATAATGACTCTCTTTACTTCACGGCACGCGCTAATTCCAATTGCAAGTATCGTCTTGCATTTCCCGACGCTGGTTCTGGCGGAGACTTCTGATGGCAACGGGTTTGGCAACGCCAATGAGACCGGCTCCGGGGAAGTGCTTCAGCTTGAGCCGATTCTCGTTACGGCGACTGGTTTTGAACAGCTTCTCTCTGATGCGCCTGCATCGGTTACAGTGATTGATCGTTCTGAAATTGAAAGCCGTCCAGGCGATTCCATCGTAGATTTGATCGGAGATTCCGTTGGTGTCTCCATTCAGCAGGAGGGCAAGCTGCTAGGTGGGGATATAACCATCCGGGGCTTGAGCGAAGATTACGTTGCTCTGCTGGTGGATGGTAAGCCCCTGGGCGCTTCTCAGAGTGCTTACTATAACGGATGGGGCGCGGGTCAGCGGACCACGTTCTTGCCTCCCAATGCGATGATCGAACGGGTCGAAGTGATCCGCGGCCCCATGTCTTCTCTTTATGGGACCTCCGCAATGGGCGGCGTTGTGAATGTCATCACCAAGAAAACATCGGATGTGTGGACCGGTGAAGTGACACTTGGATACACGCTTCAGGAAAACAGCCAGAGCAGCGATGAAAAGACACTGCAATATTATCTGACAGGGCCTTTGATTGCGGGACGGCTGAATCTTTCTTTGTTCGGTGACACAACCGAGCGTGCCGAGGACCGCTATGTTGGTGGTTTCCCCGAGGGGAAACTGAACACTCATGGCGCAAGATTGAACTGGATTATGTCAGACCGCCAGGACCTGGCGTTCGAAATCGGCCGTTCGGATTTGGATTACGAGCTTACGTCTGTGACCAGCAGCCGCACGAACAGCTATGTGGATACAGAGCGGACGTATGGCGCGCTGACCCATACGTTTAAATGGGACAACGGGGCTGAAACGGTCAGCTACCTGTCCCACGAGCGCGTTGATATTGACAATGGCGCTTTGGATCCAGCTGTTGCGGCTTTGCAGCCGGCGTATCTCTCCAGCTATGATGTGACGATCCTGAACAGCAAAACCACGGTCGGCTGGCAGGACCACAAGACAACATTCGGGTTCGATTACAGGTATGAAGCGACCAGCCATGAGCGGGCCCGTTTCATTGGGTCGATCAATACTGACCTGACGCGGTGGCAATTTGGTGTCTTTGCAGAAGATGATTGGGAAATCACTCCGGATCTGACGCTCACGGCCGGATTGCGCTTTGATGAGAACGAGAACTACGGCAGCACGGTCACCCCGCGCCTCTATGCTGTGTATCGTCTCAATGACGCGGTAACGCTGCGAGGGGGGTACAGTGCAGGCTTCCTGACCCCGGAGCTGAAGCAGGCAGATGACAACATTGTCGAACAGGCTGCGCGCGGCGCCGCTTGGGATATCGGAAACACCAATCTGCAACCGGAAGAAACAGACACTTTCGAAGTTGGGGTTGCCTATCAAAGTGCCGCGGGCTGGCAGGCGAGCGTGACCGCCTTCCACACAAAGTTTGACAATAAAATTGATCAGGAAGTTATCTGCGAAACGCCTGTCGGCACTCCGGCCTCTTGCTCCTTTAATGGCCAAACAAGAGACTTTATTCGCCAATATGTGAATGTTGACAAAGCCGAGCTGCAGGGGATTGAGGCAACGCTTGATATCCCGTTGGGGAATTTTGATGTCCGTGCAAACTATACCTATTCGGATAGCGAATATCTGACGGGAGAAAATGCGGGCAATTCCTTTAACGAAGTGCCGGATCATCTTTTCAACCTGCGCCTTGGCTGGGCGCCAAACGAAAGAACAAATGTTTGGAGCAGCCTCACGTATCGCAGTGAAGCAACATCGCAGTTGCTGGATCCGGCGGTAAGCCCGGCCCGCACCTTGGTTGATCTGGGTGTGAGCTACCAAGTGACAGATGCCGCGCGATTGAACGCAACAGTTTACAATGTGTTCGATCGGGAAGTTTTGCAGTCCGTTGACGGAACGACCCTTGACGGGCGCCGGCTGTTCGTCGGGCTGACCACATCGTTCTGACAAAAACGCACATGTTACCAGCCACTGTTAAACGGTGGCTGGCAGTCACCTGAGGACAAAATCATGAAAACCTGTATGAGAACGTTATTGGCTTCTGTTTTGGTTGTTGCCGGGTCGATCGCAAATTCCGAAACGATTGATATCTCGGGCATACCGGCTTACCCGGATGTTTCGGGGAGTACGGACCTGGCGCAGAATACAGAAGCCAAGCGTGACATTGTCCTGCTGGATCTGGACTTGTTGGAAATCGCTGGCGCGCTGGGGGCATTCGACCGGATTGTTGCCCGCCCACGGGTCGGCGACCTGGAGGTGCCTGACACCATTCCTCATGTCTTTAAGGAACGCCCCGGTGTTGAGGGCATTATGGCCATGCGGCCGGCCGTCGTTATCGCCTCAAACCCCAGGTACAACCGGCTGCGGGAGCAGTTAGAGCAATTGGGCGTCAAAACGATGCTGATTGACCAAAGCAATCCTGCAAATGAGAAAGTGATGCACCTTGCCTCGGTGCTGGGCATGGAAGAGCAAGGTGAAAAGCTGAGCACGATGATCCTGTCGGATTACGAGGCGGTTGCAAGCAAGCTGGAAGAGGGCGCGGCGCGCAAACTCATCCATGTTTCCCGTTATGGATCCGGTGGCAACTTTAGTGTTGGCGGAATGGAAACACCGGTCGACAATCTGATCAGGCGGGTGGGCGCAGAAAACCCTGCAGCTGCAATTGGGCTCAACCGTTATCGTCGTGCCACCCAGGAAGGCATCATTCAGATGCGCCCTGATGCGATCCTGTTTGCCTCGGTCGAACTCGATACTGTGGGCGATCTGGAGACCTTGTGGTCTGATTTTCCAGGTCTGACCTACACACCTGCAGGCAAGCACCAAAGGATTGTGCTGATGCGGAACATGCATGTTCGGGCGGATGCCGCCTCAAGCGGCATTGCAACCACCGCGCTCTTTGACGCTCTTCAGAAAATGTTTCCGTGATGGCAAAAGAACTTTCTCTGGACCTGTCGCGCAGGCGCACGTCATTCAAGGTTCCTGCAGCAGTACTGGCAGTTGCTGCGCTGCTCTTCACCTTTCTTCTGTCGATTGGCATGGGGCCGTTGAACCTGTCCATGGCAGAAGTGCTCTCGGCTTTGGCGTCGCGTCTGACAGGCGCTGAACTGAATGAGATCGAAGAGCTTAATGCGGCGGTGGTGTGGGATCTGCGTCTGGCACGTGCTGTGACGGCTGTTATCATCGGCGCCTCCCTGGCTGCCTGTGGCGCCGCCATGCAGGGGCTTTTTGGTAACCCATTGGCAGACCCCGGCATTATCGGTGTCTCATCCGGCGCGTCGCTAGGGGCAATCCTGGTTATTGTGTTGGGGATTTCCTCTTTGGGTGTCTGGACGCTGCCATTTGGCGCCTTTGTCGCCGGGGTGATCACCACAATGGTGATCTATGCCTTTTCGCGGCCCGATGGCGACGGCGCGGACAGCTCCCGGCTTTTGCTGGTCGGGATCGCAATCAACTCGATCTGCGGGGCGATCAGCGGTCTGATGACCTACCTCGCCACAACGGACCAGCTGATGTCGATGACCTTCTGGTCAATGGGCTCGCTGTCCTCGGCGCGTTGGCTGACTGTGGGCATCACAATTGTGCCAGCTGTCGTCGGGCTCTTGTTCCTGCAGATCTGGGCAAAGCAGCTGGACCTTCTTGCACTGGGGGAACGTCAGGCCCGTCACCTGGGGGTTGATGTGATCTCTCTTCGGCGCTGGCTGGTTGTGATCACTGCATTGCTGGTTGCATCGGCGGTTTCGTTCAGCGGCACCATTGGTTTCATTGGCTTGATTGTTCCGCATATTGTCCGGCTGACGATCGGCCCCATGCATCGCTATCTGCTGCCCTTGTCCGCATTGGGTGGCGCGCTGCTGCTGATGCTTGCAGATATTGCCGCCCGTACCCTGGATCCTCCTGGGGAAGTGCCAATCGGAGTTCTGATGGGGGCATTAGGTGGTCCTTTCTTCTTGTGGATGATCCAGCGCGGGAAAGGGCGATGAAAAGCAATGATTAAAATCGACTCTGTAAGCCTCGAAATCGGCGGGAAGACGCTGGTTGAGGATGTCAATCTGACCTGTCATCCTGGGACCGTGACAGCGCTTGTTGGTCCCAATGGCGCCGGGAAGTCCAGTTTGCTTTCCCTGATAGCGGGCGAGCGAAATGTGGAGCAGGGTGAAATCTGGCTGAATGGCAGGTCGATTGCGAAACTGTCCATTCGGGAGTTTGCCCAGGAACGGGCGATTTTCCCCCAAGGCTCCGAGATCCGTTTCAACTATCCGGTAAAGGAGATTGTCGCGATGTCTCGTGCTTTTCGCGACTTGCCCCCAGAAGAGGATGATGCCGTCATTTCCTGGGCGATGGATAAAACCGAGATTCAGCACCTGGCTGGCCGGAATGCACAAACCCTGTCCGGGGGCGAAAAAGCGCGCGCGACGTATTCCCGGGTCTTGGCGCAGGAGACAAAGGTGCTGCTGCTGGATGAGCCGATTGCGGCATTGGATTTGCGTCACCAGGAGCGCGTTCTGCAATCCGCGCGTGAACAGGCCTGCGCAGGAGCAACTGTTATTGCAGTTCTGCACGATCTGAATTTGGCGGCTGCCTATTCGGATCAGGTTGCCTTGATGCAGAACGGACGCCTTGTCTCGACAGGTGCCCCTTGGGATGTGCTGACGGAAGATAACATCTCGACCGTTTATCAGCAGGATGTCTGCGTTTTGAAACATCCTGTCCGTGAATGCCCCGTTGTACTGACCCGATGACGTACACAGGCCCCTGAATAAACCAACCGTAGCGGCAGAGATTTGGATTTTTGCCCGCATGAAGACCTAGCAAACCCGCACCTCCGTCTGATGACGGCGCTGAACAAAACATGAGATAGCTATGACAAATCAGGTCCCCCACGAACTCACCGACCATGCAACCATTTGCGGTGTGAATATGAGCTTCCTGCGCGAAAGCTTTGAGGAACGGGCAAAAAAACCGCACCACAAAGTGACACACACGCCGGAGCATGGCCTCTCGGTGCGTATGAAAAGCGGTTACATGTATCTCAAGGAACAGAAGGACGCGATTGTCCTTACCGCAGCCTCTGACCGGCCCGACAAACTGTTCAAGCTGAAAGGCACTATCGGGAAGATCCTGAAAGAATTGCAGCCAGATACATTTCAGGAACTGCAATGGGCCAACGCCTCCGATGTTGGCGCACTGCCGCCCAATCTTCAGTTGACCAGAGTTCTGTCTGTGGAGCCTCTTGGCTCTGCCTTTGTGCGGGTCCGGTTGCAGGTGCCAAATCTGTCCTTCATCGACGAGACCAGCATTCATTTCGGCATTGCTTTGCCGCCGGAGACCGGCAATGCCCCTGAGTGGCCATATGTCAATGAAAACGGAAATGCAGTGTGGCCGAAAGGCGATAAGGCTTTTCACCGCCCGGTGTATACATCCCGGACGCTTTATCCTGAAGCCGGTGAAATGGATTTCGACGTCTTCCTGCATGAAAGCGGACGGATCTCAAAATGGATCAAGCAACTGCAACCCGGTGACCGCATGGCAATGATCGGACGCGGCAGCAACGGCGGCGGTCTGCTGGATAACGATAAGGTTTTGATGTTCGGGGATGAGACGGCCTTTCCGGCTATCGCCCATATCCTCGACAAACTCCCTGCCGGCGCTGAGGGCACTGTGACTCTGGAAGCAGAGAACGGCGCGGACTGCGGTTATCCCATCGTTGCGCCAGAAGGCATTTCGATCAATTGGATCACACGCGGCAAAGACAAGCATCTTTCTGAATTCGCAAAAGAGCAATGCAGCGCAGCGCCTGATCACTTCCTGTGGTTTGCCGCCGAGCGCCAGGATGCGATGCGGATGAGAGAGTTCTTCCGGGCTCAGGGAAAGGATCCGCAAGACGCCTATGTGCGGGCCTATTGGAACCGGAACGGTTGAGGTCAGCGAGATTTCGGACTGGATCACAGGCCAGCCAGTGTGCTGGTCTGTGACTGTGTTGATTGGGCAGCGGAGATAGGAAAAACAATGGTCAAACTGAACGATGCAAAACTGTCAGCAGTGCTTGAACGAGAGCATGCTGCATCTTTGGAACAAAAGAAAAACCGGCGTGCAGCTTGGGAAGCAAGCGGACGTCCTGCGGGCATGAACCCGCAGAAAATGGACTTTCGCATATCTGACTTTCACCGGACGAATTATCTGTCCATCGGTCCCGCAGAAGGGCGGTTTATGTACGGGCAAATCCTGGCAAAAGGCGCCAAGGAGATTGTTGAGTTCGGAACCTCTTTCGGCATCTCTACTCTCTATCTTGCTGCTGCAGCTGCCGAAACGGGAGGTCGGGTGACCGGTTCAGAATTCCACCCCGAAAAAGCTGACCGTGCCCTGTCCAATTTGGCAGCGGCTGGGTTGGAAGCTGATATCAGGGTCGGGGATGCGCTGGAAACCCTGGCCGGTGAGGGACCAGAGATTGATTTTCTCTTTCTGGATGGCGCTGCAAATCTGTATGTGCCCGTTTTGGACCTGCTTGAGCCGCGTCTTCGTCCGGGGTCCGTGATTATTGCCGACAATATCCCGGTTGCAAAAGACGAAGGGCATGTTCTGCTCGATGCTTTGCAAGATCGCCAGGAGGCCTATGTCACATCCATTATCAGTTTCGGGCAGTCCGGGATGAGCTATTCCGTGCGTCTGTGACCACTGAGATGTGAAACTGCAAATTCGGTCCGAAATATATCCCGGAAAACAGGTTTGGCGGCAAATGCGAAGGGTTGCCAAACCTGCGGAATTTCAGCCGATGATACTCTTACTTTGGTCTGGCAGATCCTTTTGCCAGGCCTGTATTGCATTGGGTTCGTGAATGACCTTTGGAAATCTGATTGATGCCTTCCGCCCGGCAAATGCGCCGCCGCCCCAAAGACTAGGGGCGTTTCTACTCTGGTGTCTGAGCGGAACTTGGCCTGCACTCATGTTTGCATCGGTTTTCTCCGTTCTGGCCGGAATGATGGAGGTCGGCACAGCCTATATTATGGGCCTGCTGCTTGACACGGTGTCAAACGCGGCCTCGCCGGTCTTTTTCAGCGCAGAGAATGCTGGTGTTATTGCGCTCGCCTTGCTCTTTTTTCTTGCCGTGCGGCCTGCATTGCTGGGAATGCTGGCGGTGTCCAATGCGGTTGTTCTTCAGCCGAACCTCAGCCCGTTGATCATGACCAGGCTGCATCAATGGTCGTTGGGGCAGTCCGTTTCATTTTTTGACGACGATTTCGCGGGCAGAATCGCACAAAAACAGATGCAAACTGCATCGGCTGTGTCCTCTGTCGTCACGGAAATCATCAATGTTGTCGCTTTCTCTTTCGCATCAATGCTGGGGGCCTTGGTGCTGCTTGGGGGGATCGATTGGCGGATTTCCGCTCTCTTTCTTGTCTGGCTGGCTGGTTACATCGCCTTGATCCGCTGGTTCCTGCCACGTATCCGGGCGCGAGCCGGGAGCCGGGCGGGCGCACGGGCGATGGTCTCTGGCCAGATTGTCGATACGTTGACGAACATTAAAACGGTGAAGCTGTTTGCGCATGCGGAAATCGAAGATCACGCCGCAAAGCAGGCATTGGTTTTATTCCGGAATAAATCGCTTCACTTCGGCAATCTTTCAGCAAGCTTCCGGTTTTTCCTCATGTGTCTGGCCGGCGTGCTGCCGGTTTTGATGCTTGGCCAAACACTGTTTCTCTGGCAGAGCGGTGCAGCCACCCAGGGAGATATCGTTGCGGTTGGCGTGGTTTCAGCGCGCATCGCCCAGATGACCGGCCGGCTCAGCAATTCTTTGATGTCGATATATTCGAGTATTGGAGAGGCTGAAAACGGCATGAAGACACTGACGCATTCGCAGCGCATAGAAGACGCGCCCGGGGCTCAGCCGTTGACTGTTCCTGCAGGCCGTATCGAGTTCGACAATGTGGGCTTTGCCTATGGCAATGAAAAGGGCGGGATTAAGGACATCAGCCTGACTATTCAGCCCGGAGAAAAACTTGGGATCGTGGGGTCATCCGGGGCAGGGAAATCCACTTTGGTGGCTCTTTTGTTGCGGCTCTATGAGCAGGAGAGCGGCGCAATCCGGATCGATGGTCAGAATACGTCCCAGGTGACCCAAAGTTCCCTGCGAGAAAAGATCGCCATGGTCACGCAAGAGACCGCCATGTTCAATCGCTCTGCCAGAGAGAACATTATGTATGGGCGGCCCTCTGCTTCAGAGGACGAAATGATTACGGCGGCAAAAAAGGCCGAAGCCCATGAATTCATTCTCAGCTTGCAGGACGGGCAGGGGCGGACAGGATATGACGCACATCTAGGAGAGCGCGGTGTCAAATTGTCGGGCGGGCAGCGTCAGCGCATTGCCCTGGCCAGAGCGATCCTAAAGGATGCGCCAATTCTTGTGCTTGATGAGGCGACATCTGCATTGGATTCAGAGCTGGAGGCCTCCATACAATCCGCCTTGCAGCGCGCGATGGACGGAAAAACCGTGCTGGCCATTGCCCACAGGCTGTCAACGATCAATGAAATGGACCGGATTCTAGTGATAGAAAAAGGGCAGGTGATCGAAGAAGGCAACCACGAAGTACTGATCGGAAATGGCGGCAGGTATTCGCAATTCTGGGCCCATCAGGCTGGTGGTTTTGTTGTGAATGGGTAACCGATTGGCCGGCCTGCAAAAACAGACGGGGTGGATCAGGTAATCCTTCCGTTTTTGCAGGGGCTAGGCCGATAGATTTCCGCGTTCATCCGCAAGGGTTGTCCGGACTGAATAAGGGGCAAGGTCATGCCCCGGTTCCCGGTCTATTCGATGGCGGGCATGGCGCAGGCCCGCAGACAAGGGCTTGTTCGATGCTGCGGAAACCCGAAGCTGTTCAACCTTCCATGAGGCAGGCTTTTAGTTTGTCTGCGGCGACCTGCATGAGCTGAACTTCCTGTTCTAGAACAGCAATGGATTTCCGAGTTGTAAGCGCATGGGTCGACAGGCATGCAATCAGGGAGCCTGAATTGCCGTAGATGGGTACTGCAGCGCCTACCATATCATCAAACCACTCCCCCCGGTCGATCGCGTAACCCGCTTGGCGGACACGCTCCAGCTCCTCTTCAAAGGCAGAGGTGCTTGTGATCGTGTTTCGAGCTGATTTCTTTTCTTGAATTCTGTCAAAAATCCCCAATGCAGCTTTTGGCTTCATTGTCGACAGATACACCTTGCCGGAGGCACAGCAGTGTAACGGCAAGGGCGCTCCAACCTTCAGATTGACCTGGAAGGGCCAATGGGACTCCAGGCGGTCAAAGTAAATCAGCTTGGTGCCGTGAGGTATGGACAGGCTTACAGTTTCATTCAGTTGCTCTGACAGATCCCGCAGGATCGAACGCCGCTCGGTGACGCTGGGCTCATACTGCAGGCTGTTGAGAATCAGATCTCTAAATCTCTCGCCAGGAACGTAATGTCCTGACGCGGTTGGGGCGATAAAGCGCTCTTCGCTCAGTGCATCAAGCCAACGGTAGATGGTTGGCGCCGGGATCTCGAGGGTTTGAGACAGGCGAGCGGCTGTTGCAGCTTCTGGATTGAGGCAAATGGCTTCAACAATCTCGAGAATTCTGCGGGGGGAGTTCCGAGTGTTCTTCTTTTCTTTCAATTTCTTACCCTCATCCAATCGCTCATGAGTGTCATGACCGCATTTGACCTTGATGCGCAAGCGTAGGGATACGCGAACTCATCCTGAAACCCCACCCAATTTGACCGCTTTGGGTCGCGTTGATCCTGCCCAAGTTTAGCCCTCAGGTCAACTAAATGAGAAAATAACTATCAATTAGTTGACAGGTGAGCAGGGCTGAACATAGGTTTTGGAAGACCTACAGCCTGTGCTGAAGACCTGGAGGAGGTAATATCCAATGAGTGTTCGTGTCTGTGCCCCACGATTCATGGCGATCGGGAGTGGTGCTTTAGAGGGAATTTCTGAAGTGCTTCGCCGTATGGGGCCGATCAGGAACCCCTTGATTGTTACTGATAAATTCATGAGCGAAAGCGGAATGGCTGCGAAAGTGCAGAAGCTGTTGACCACAGCTGGGCTGCAATCTGCGGTTTTTGATTCCGTTCTGCCTGATCCCACGGACGTGGTTGTTCTGGCAGGAATTGAGATGTTGGAAACCGGCGGCCATGATGCAGTGATTGGACTTGGTGGCGGCAGCCCAATTGACGCAGGGAAGGCCATCGCCGTTATGGCCACGGGCAGCCGTGACATTCAGGACTATCGCCCGCCTCTGCAGTCAGACGATGCGGGGCTTCCGATGCTGGCCATTCCCACGACGGCGGGGACCGGCTCTGAAGTGACACATCATACTGTGATCATCCATGATGCAAGCCGTGAGAAGATTTCCTGCCGTGGCGAAGGGTTCGTCCCTGGCGCCGCGATTGTGGACTTCAATCTGACATTGAGCAAACCCAAGAGGCTCATTGCAGACAATGGGCTGGACACCCTGACCCACGCGATCGAGGCATATGTAAGCCGCAAGGCGACGCTTTATTCCGACCGCATGGCTCTGGACTGTATGCGGCTGGTCGCCGCAAATCTTGAACTTGCTTATGCCGACCCAGAAAACTTGGAAGCGCGTGAAGCGCTTATGCTGGCTGCCACTTTTGGTGGCCTGGCCTTTTCAAACGCATCGATTGCCTTAGTTCATGCAATGAGCCGGCCATTGGGCAGTCTCTTTCATGTTCCACACGGAATGAGCAACGCAATGTTGTTGCCAACAGTTACCAAGTTTTCCAAAGCCTCTGCTCTTGAACGCTATGCGGATTGTGCGCGCGTGATTGGCATAGCCGATGACACAGCCAGTGATGAAAAGGCGGCGGATGCGCTTGTAGATGGGCTTTATCGTTACAATCAAAAACTGGATGTCCCCAGTTTGTCAGGCTTTGGCATCGACCAGGCCGCATATCGTTCCGCAGCCGAGAAAATGGCTGAAGATGCAGTGAAATCGGGAGCACCGAATAATAACCCGCGCATCGGGAACACCCAGGAAATCATCGATCTGTATCTCGAAGCGTGGAGCTGACAGCACTGCCGTTTTTTCCGGGGCCATAAAAGAAAACGAAACACAACAGAGGAGAAAAAATCATGACCAAGTTTACAAAGGCAGCTTTTGCCATTGGACGCCGAACTTTGGGCGTTGCTGCGCTCTCGGCCCTGTGCATCGGTGGTGCTGCCGCAACAGCTGCAGACGCGCAGGAAAAAGTGCGCTGGAAAGTGCAAGCGACGTTTAACACGGGCTGGCCGGCCTTGGGCGATCCGATTGCACGTGTGGCTGAGACGCTGGACGCAGCGACTGACGGGCGCATCAAACTCAAGGTCTTTGAGCCTGGTAAGATCGTGCCTCCGCTGGAGATCACGCCTTCGATCAGTAACGGCAATCTGCCTGCGGCCTACAATTACCTGGCGTATGATCAGGGGCGTATTCCGTCGGCTGTGTTGTTCTCGGCTGTGCCGTTTGGCATGGAGCCTTGGGAATATGCAGCATGGTGGTTCGAAGGCGAGGGGTCTGACCTTGCGGAAGAGATCTATCACGACGTCAATGTTCACCCGTTGCTGTGCAGCACAATTGGACCGGAAACCGCAGGATGGTTCCGCACGCCAATTGAAGACCTGAGCGATCTTGAAGGCCTCAAAATCCGGTTCTCCGGTCTGGGAGGGCAGGTGCTGAACCGGATCGGCGCATCGGCGACACTGATGGCGGGCGGCGAAATCTTTGCGGCTCTCGAAAAAGGCACATTGGACGCGACCGAATACTCAATGCCGGCCATCGACGAAATTCTCGGCTTTCACAAAATCGCCAAGTACAACCTGTTCCCGGGTTGGCACCAGCCGTCAACGTCAACACATCTTCTGATCAATCTGGATGAATGGAAGAGCCTGTCGTCCTCTGACCAGGCCCTGTTTGAAATGGCCTGCACTGCAGCAACAATGCGGGCGATCACCACTGGCGAAGCTCTGCAGGGTGCGCAGATAAAAAGCTTCCCCGAGAAGGGCGTAACCGCGGCGAAACTGCCCGATGCGGTTATTCAAGAGCTCAAGCGTGTTACCCTGGAAGTCATGACGGAAGAAGCGGCCAAGGATGCAAACTTTGCCCGTGTCTGGGAATCGCAGAAAGCCTTCCACGCTGATTACCAGATCTGGAAAGAGCTTGGATATCTGCCGCGTGATTTCGACTGAACATTAGGTTCTTCTTGAAAGCGGAAGCCCGGCGCAAAGTAGAAGTCGGGCTTCCAGCAACGGTTCAGACTATAACAGGGGGGGTACATGCAACAAGATGACGGTTCGGCCAATACCGTAGCAGCAGTAGATCTGCATCATCATGACGATGATGTCATGCGCGACACAAAGATAAGTTGCATGATCGACAAGGTGGTTGAGGTGATCGGCGAGGCTTTCAGCTGGTTATGGCTGCTGCTGCTGGTGGTGATCATTGCCAATGTGGTTTTACGCTATGTCTTCAGCCAGGGGATGATCGAACTGGAGGAACTGCAATGGTATCTCTATGCCGCAGCCTGGCTGTTTGGACTGTCATACACGTTCATCTCAGACGGCCATGTGCGTGTCGATGTCCTGCATGATCTGTTGTCGTTGCGGGTTCGGATGATCTTGGAACTCTTCGGGCTGATCCTGCTGTTTCTTCCCTTTGTTTGCTTTGTCATCGTCTATTCAATCCCGTTTGTCGAACTCTCCTGGCAAACCAATGAAACCTCCACTTCTGCAAATGGGCTGCCGGCGCGCTGGTTGATCAAGGGATGTCTTCTCATCAGTTTCACACTGCTTCTTTTCGTAGGTCTGGCCCGTCTCTTCCGGGTGCTGGCAACGCTACGGTTTGGTTCTGCAAACTCTGCGAAGGAGGCCTGACATGATCAGCGATCCTGCGCAGTACATGGCAATCGCCCTGTTCGCCAGCTTCGTGCTGCTGATTTTCACAGGGTACCCGGTGGCTTGGCTGATGGGCGGTCTTGCCGTTGCGTTTACAGCTGTTTCTGTCCTGTCCGACACGTATTTGGATACGTTCTTTGGTGTCGATTGGGGCTATAGCTCGATCATTGTGGATCGCATCTATGCGGTCATGAACAATTGGGTTCTTGTTGCTCTGCCGATGTTTGTTTTCATGGGTATCATGATGGACAAATCCGGTATTGCGGAAGACTTGATGACTGACTTGTCCAAGCTTTTTGGCCGCGTGCGCGGAGGGCTTGCGATAACTGTGGTCATCATTGGCGTATTGCTTGCGGCTTCGACCGGGATCATTGGCGCGGCGGTGGTTCTGCTTGCCATTCTTGGCATCCCCTTGATGCTCAAGCACCAATATGATGCGACCCTTGCATGTGGTGTTGTCTGCGCCACTGGCACCCTGGGCATCCTTATTCCACCGTCAATCATGCTGGTGCTTATGGCTGACCAGATCCGGATCTCAGTCGGGGATCTGTTCATGGGCGCCATGTTCCCTGGCCTGATGCTTGGCGGGTTATATGGCTTATTCATCCTGGTTTATGCTTGGCTGCGCCCATCAGTAGCGCCAGCCCCAAAGGATGCTGAACCGGTCAGGCTTGGGCTCATCCTGAATGTCCTCAAATCGACCATTCCTCCGACATTGTTGATCGTCGCAGTTCTCGGCAGCATTTTCTTTGGGATTGCGACCCCCACAGAAGCCTCTGGGGTCGGTGCCTTGGGCGCAACGCTGCTTGCCCTGTTTCGCCGCCGCCTTTCACTCGAAGCTTTCCAGGATGTGCTGCGTGGCACCATGAAAACGACCTCCTATATCTTTGCGCTTTTTGTCGGAGCCACAGCATTTGCGCTGGTGCTTCGGGGCTTTGGCGGAGATGAGTTGATCGAAGATGCACTCACCAGTTTGCCATTCGGGCCCAATGGGGTCGTCATCGTGATCCTGTTTGTCGCCTTCCTGCTGGGTTTTGTTTTGGACTGGATTGAGATCACATTGATCCTGTTGCCACTGATTGCCCCTGTCTTGCTGGACATGGATGTGAATCTGGTGTGGTTTGCCGTGCTTTTTGCGGTCACGCTTCAGACGTCCTTTATTACGCCACCGGTTGGGTTTGCGCTGTTCTATATGAAAGGGGTGGCACCAGAAGGTGTCGGCACACTGACAATCTATAAGGGCATCATCCCCTTCATGATTATTCAGCTGATGGCAGTTGCCTTGATCTTCCTGTTCCCGGCTCTCGCGACCTGGTTGCCGCATGTTGCCTATGGGTCTTGATGGTTCAAACCTTGGATGTGCGCGCCAGCCGACCGAAAAGGAAATCCCAATGAAATCTAGTGCTCATACGCGCGCCAATGCGGCTTGGTCGGGCACATCTGAATACCGCTGCGACATCTGCAACCCGGCGACAGGCCAGGTGACGGGAAAGGTTCCCATGTCTTCCAAATTGGACGCCGACCTGGCCGTCGCGTCGGCTCCAGCAGTGCTGCCTGCTTGGGTCGCGACATCTTCGGCAAAAAGATCGGTGGTGATGATTGATTTGGCATGTACTGACGGCGGCTCCAGAACACTATGAACCAGAGCTTTGAAAGCCAGCTGAAATCGCTGGGATCTTACCGAGGCGGAATTCTTGCCGCCTCGATGGTGGGGCTGTCTGCCATGTTCCTGTCGGATCACTACGGAGCCCCATCAATGCTGATGGCTCTCCTGCTTGGTCTTGCTTTGAATTTCTTGTACGAGGACACGGTCGCAAAGCCAGGGATTGAGTTCAGCGCAAGAACCATTCTGCGCATGGGTGTCGCACTGTTAGGCCTGCGCGTAAGCTGGCAATTGCTGTCCGACCTTGGGCTGCAGTCGGTTACCGTTGTCGTTGCTGGAATGCTTTTGACAATTTTGTTTGGAGTCGCGTTGTCCCGCCTGATCGGCCGTGGTCTGAACTTTGGAATATTGACGGGCGGCTCAGTTGCAATCTGCGGCGCCTCGGCGGCCATGGCAATTGCTGCCATTCTTCCCAGAAATGATCAGTCGAACCAGAACCTGACCTTTACGGTTGTTTCAGTGACGCTGCTCAGCACGCTTGCCATGATCTTCTACCCGATGGTTGCAGAGCTTTTGATCATGGATACAACCGAGGCCGGTTTGTTTCTGGGCGGCACAATTCATGACGTTGCTCAAGTTGTTGGAGCTGGATACTCCATGTCTGACGAGACCGGTGACGTTTCCACTGTCGTCAAATTGCTCAGGGTTTCTTGCCTGGCGCCAATCGTTGTATTTTTGACCATTTTTGTGAGATGGAGCAAGAAAACCGGCGAGGAAGGCCAAGCTAAAACACCAGTTCTGCCCTTCTTTGTTATCGGTTTCCTGGCGCTGGCTCTGGTAAACTCGCTTGTTCCGCTTCCTGACTTTGTCATCACTCTGTTTACAGAGATATCGCGGTTTTTTCTCTTGATCGCTATCGCGGCTGTTGGGATGAAAACATCCCTGGGGCAGATCAGGGACGTCGGCGGGCAGGCCATCCTGCTTGTCGTCGCGGAGACGGCTTTTCTGGCGCTGCTGATCCTGTCCTATATTCTTTGGGCGGCATAACACTGCCGCCAGATTTCCCATCGCTTGGGGGCGGTGAGAAGATTTACGTCTTTACAGCCTGTTCGACCGGGCATCCACGGGGGCGGCAAACGCCTTCGTGGCAGAAACGGCAATTCCTGCGAGCGCTTTCATAGCTATGGGTCATTGCGGCAAGCAGTTCCTCCAGGGTCGAAGACAGCGCCTGCGCCTGTTCCGCAGTCAATTGGTTTGAAATCTCCTCAGTGATGGCTTCTCGTGCTGCAAGAACAGCCCGCGCACAATCCATGCCTTCGGGAGTCAGTCGCAGAACCACTGATCGGCCATCTTGCTCATTGCGCCGCCGCTCTACCAGGCCATCGGATGCGAGGCCGTCGATCAATCTGACCGCACCTGAGTGCGTTAGATTAAGGGCGCGTTGCAGGACGAGAATGCTGTCGTCCGGATGGTTCAATATCGAGACCAGTGCGGCTGCAGCGTTGTGACTGCGCAATCCTACCTCAGCGATACTTTGCTCTATTCTGGACGAGAGTGTCGTGGAGAATGCACCTAGCAAGTTGTTTAGATAGGGATTTTTTTTCATGGGGGTGATTGTATATGACTCAGTCACAAAAAACAATGGACATGGGTGAAGCGGCTTTGTATGACTGAGTCATATATTTCCACCAGGAGAAAAAAGATGCCCGAAATGTCCCGACGAACACTTCTTGCTGTGGCCGCTGCTGTCGCATCGATTGGCCTGCTTGGTGCTGCTGTGCCAGCCGCGGCTGATGAGGCCTGGAAGGCGGAAAAGAAATTTGTCGACGTTTTGGGCCACAAGATGGCTTACGTAGAACGGGGCACTGGCAAGCCTATTGTGTTTGTGCATGGCAACCCGACATCCTCTTATTTGTGGCGCAATGTCATCCCGCACGTAGAAGGGCAGGGGCGTATCATTGTGGTCGATCAGATGGGTATGGGAGACAGCGATAAGCTGCCCGAAAGTGTCACCGACCGGTACCGCCTGGTCAGCCATGCCCGCTATTTTGATGCGTTCATGGAAGCCATTGGTGCCAACGAGGATGTGACACTTGTGCTGCATGACTGGGGTGGGGCAGTCGGGTTCGACTGGGCATATCACCATCAGGATGCAATGCGCGGTATCGCTTACATGGAGACTTTCGTGAAACCGCTGGACTGGAAAGATCTGCCCGAGGGTTTCCATCCGACATTGAAGGCTGTGCGCTCGGATGCGGGTGTTCAGCTGGTGCTGGAAGAAAACATGTTCATCGAGAAGATGCTGCCCGGCGTCACCGGATCCGAGCTGTCTGAGGAAGTGATGAACGAATACCGCCGCCCGTATCTGAACGCGGGCGAAGATCGCCTGCCCACCATGATGTGGGCCCGTGAAGTCCCATTGGCCGGTGCGCCTGCAGATGTGCATGACCGTATCGCGGCCTATTCGCAATGGCTGGAAACCAGCGAAGTCCCAAAACTCTTTGTTGATGCAGAACCTGGCGTGTTCATCACTGGCGATGTCCGCGCATTTGCCCGCAGCCTGCCGAACCAAACCATTGCCGAGGCAAAGGGGCTGCATTTTATGCAGGAAGAGGATCCTGACACCATCGGTGCAGCTGTTTCTGCTTTCATTGGCACGCTGAACTAACACTTCCCCGGGGCAGAAACATTTCTGCCTCGGACCCATCACTTGTCCATCCAAAAACCTACCAAAAACTGAGGTGAACTATGTCTGCATTTCCCAAGAATGCTTTGCCTGAAAAGAAATTCAAAACCATCAACGGTAAAAAGATGGCTTATGTCGAAGTCGGTGAAGGCGATCCGATCGTGTTTCTGCACGGGGTCCCCACGTCGTCCTACTTGTGGCGAAATGTCATGCCGCATCTGGAAGGAAAAGGCCGGTTGATCGCGCCTGACCTGATTGGAATGGGTGACTCGGAAAAGCTGGAAAACTCCGGCCACGGCACCTATTCGATCCCCACACATGCAGACTATCTGTTTCCGCTGCTCGAAGAGCTTGGCTGCACCAAAAACGTTACCCTGATCCTGCATGATTGGGGATCCGGGCTGGGCTTCCATTATGCAAACACCCATCGCGATGCGATCAAGGGTATCGCTTTCATGGAAGGCATCCCGGCTGTCTTCCCGCAGATGAGCGACTTCCCTGAAGGTATCCAGGACGTGATCGGCACTCTGCGGTCACCTGCAGGCGACAAGATGGCCTTGGAAGACAACTTCTTCATCGAAACTCTGTTGCCCGCCGCCATCCTGCGTGATCTGACCGAAGAAGAACATGCGCAATACCGCCGTCCCTTCCTGAACGCAGGTGAAGACCGCCGTCCGACCCTGGACGGCCCGCGCAACCTGCCGATTGGCGGCACACCTGAATCCTCTGTCTCGATCATCGAAGCTTATGGCGAATATCTGAAGCAATCGGATGATCTGCCCAAGCTGTTCATCAACGCAGAACCCGGTGCATTCCTTGTAGGCTATGCCCGTGATTTTGTGCGCAGCTGGCCTAATCTGGACGAAGTCACCGTAGCCGGGGCGCATTTCATTCAGGAAGACAGCCCCGATGAGATCGGGCAGGCTATCGTGAATTGGCTGCCAAAACTGGGCTGAGTCATCGGGTATCCATCACGAAAAAAGCCGGGCCGTGCAAATTTGCGCGGCCCGGCTTTTGTCAGATCGACCCAAGAGGGGAGCTGCGCCGAAGGAATTATGAACTTAAACATCCAACTTGAGTTTTTCTTTGGATGATGCAGCTGTTGCCCTGTGCCGGATCGTGAAGAGCCCGCCCATAGTTTTCTGTGGGATTTCGGTTTGTGCAAAGGGCATCAGTGCCGTCGTAACGGGATTTTCAATCCGCTAGTGGGCTCGGTTGCCTGCAAGTGATGTCCAATAGTTTGTCTCGTATTGGGACATCACCCGACAGGATCTTGGATTTCAGCGATTCTGCGAGCTCCATCGCCCGGAAGCGGTCACTGGTGCGAAATGTGATCGGATGTTCTTTGCCGCCAATATCCACCGTCCCCATATTCATGGAAAACGCGTCGCTGTCGATTTCCACGGTGCAAGCACCGCATCTGATGCATCTCGTCCGGTCGATTTCTCTGGCTTGAACATCTACTGCGTTCACCGGGCAAATGGCGGCTGCCCGTGCAATGTCCTTGCCTTCGGTATCCAGCTTGGATGGGTCAAAGGTCAGATCATGGTCGGGCCCTTGCCAGACATCCCCATATGTCATTTCGTCAAATGGTTGACGGTCATTGACATCGGCGACTGGCAAAACCAAGTTTTCGTCCAATGCACCGATGACACTCTGTAGCGCTGCGTCATCAACGATGGGGATCGGGATGCTCACAGCATTAAGAACCTCTACGCCTTCGCTCGTGCAAACACCGCCCATGAAGTATGGGTCCATGTCAAACATATCGGCTGCCAGAGAAAGGTTCGGGCGGTTCGAATAGGCCAGTGTTCCTGACCCGATGACCACACCAGGTGCGTTGTTGATCATGGCCAAGCTGCCAATGCCGATGGCATTCAGGTTTGGATCGTTTTGTATCGGGTTCATCTCGCCGGATCCGATCACTGTCAGTCCCGATGTGGCCGTCATTGGCCAAACACTGAATATCGACCTTAGGGCGGTGGTGGATCGGAAGTTTCCGAACGCCATGTAGGATTTGAACGCATTGCGCATGCTGTAAATGCGCGCGAATCCAAGATCATCCAGCGTAAAGCGGCGCTTTAGACGTTTGCCGCAGGTAGACAAAACTTCAATTGTGCATTCCTGCCGTTCCACCAGATCCCGAAAAAGGTGCCCACCCCCGTAAGGGGGCGCAGTGTCTCCGTTGGCCGTTGTTCCATAGACCATCAAATCGACACTCCCCAGACGCTCATTCGGCGCGGGACCAGGCTGTGCAGGAACACCATTGATCCAAGCAGCCGCTGCTCTTTCAAAGCTGCCAGGAGGAGCCACCGGAATGCTGAATGATGCGGCAGTGCCCGACATGATGCCGTGTGTTGCCGTCGTCACAACATCGACATCACCAACTTGAAATTTGTGCCCGCTTCGCACATGCGACTTGAATTCCTGAGCCGTCATAACAACCGCGTCTCCACGTTTCAGACGCTCGTTTATCCTGCTGATGCCATTGGTATGGTCGTTTGTCATTTATAACTCCTGGATTTCGATGTCACCCTGAGCTCCTATGCGATCCGAGGCCAGTATCACCGCGCCGTGAACACCGCTGACGGACATTGCAAACTCAAGTCCGGTTTCTATTCCTGACGCGGTTTTCACGAGATTGCCTGTTGCTGTGGCCACTGCATCCGCCAGAGCCGCTGACTCAGCGATGACGCAGCAGGCGTCAGCTTTCCCGAAGCTAAGACTGCCGCCACTGTTTCCTGCCGACGTGCAAATGCCCTGGATGCCATGTTCCGGCCGGACCACAACGCCCAATCGATTGCTCAACGATGAGTTTTGAGCGTAGATGCCAACGATGCGTTTTTTTGCGACCTTGCAGAAAATATCTCCGCCGTTCTCCACGATCACTTCGTCGTTGTTTCCCAAGAGCGATTTTCCAACCACATCGGCAATCGCTCCGGCTACTGCTGCCATCGGACCGACACCGGCTTTGCAAGACGCCTCCGTCATCCGTTGGATGATTTCAGGGCAGGTAAGCGGGTCTTCTAAAGAAACGGGCACCAGCGAGGTTAGGAAATCCGGGTGCTGTGCAATATGCGATTTGATCGCTGCTCTATTCGCGAGCAATGTCCTGTGTGCGGTGGATTTTCCGGGGCGGGTGGTTGCAATCGAAAGGTTGGATTGCTCCTCAATCAGTACGCATCGCTTCAATTCAGAAGCGTGATAGCATGTCCGGTAGGCCGCAATGTCAGGTTCAATCATTCGGGTTTTGTTCGCCTTGAGAAATCTGCCCACACGGAAGGGAGGGAACCGTGTGGGCAGTGCTTTCAACTCGCCTTTTGCACGGCGATGCCTGGGTTTACTCCCCAGGATTCAACCTCTCCGCAGGGGCGAGTTGGCAGTCCGTAGTGGCGCGTTCTGTCAAAAAGAGGCAGCCCGGAAGCCAGCATAGAATGGAGGAACCACATCATGCCGTTTGTGACATCCTCCGGTCGTTCCCAGGTCACAAAATGACCGGCATCGATAACAAGCACAGCCTCAAGCCCCGGGATATGGTCTTCCATGCCTCGCGCATATTCGACCGGCTGGCGCGGATCATGCTCGCCATGAATGTAGAGAACCGGCATGGTGAACTTTGAGTAATCCACAGGAATGCTTTTGCGAATATGCGCAAAGTAGAGCGGCACTACGTCCGATATCCCCGGATAAGAGAACTCTTTGATGATCTCTTGCATCTCTGCTTCATCGGGCCGGTATTCAGGCTTGCAGGAGGTTTCAAACCAGACGCGGACATAGGCATCAGCATTCGCCATAAGCTGACCGGCTTTTTCCGGATTGCGGCCGTTCCACTGATGGTGCAGCGAATTTCGAGCATCATAGTTATGCAGCGACAGGCAGCATCGGATGTAGCGTTCGACACGCTCCGCAGCCAGATTGATGATGTTATCCGCAATCACGACCCCCCAATCATGCCCGGCCAGGTGGAAATTCTCGACGCCAATCGCATCCAGAAAGGCGAGCGTCTCTGCTGCAACTGTGCTTGCGGCATAATCGCCGACTGGTTTTCCGGAACGGCCATATCCTTTCATATCGGGGGCAATGACGCGGAACTGCTTTGCCAGGGTCGGGATTTGATGCTGCCAGCAGCGCCAGCTTTCAGGAATGCCATGCAGCAGGACAATTGCCGGACCTGTGCCTTCTTCCACCCAGTGCCAGTCGAGCCCGTTTACAGTGGTTGTTTTGTGAGTGAACTCTCGTTGCGACATTTTTTGAGCTTTTCCTCTTAGGTTGTCCGCCACCAGCGGCGGGGTTCGACATTCTCAGGCAAGACATCGGAGCTGATTTCACGAGCGATGCGATGAATGTCGGTGTAGGTGTCCTGTCCGCCAGACCAGTTGTTCAGGCGTTCACGCCATTTCTCCCAGGGCTGCGGGTTGAATTCCGGCGCTGTGCGCTGCTCAGCCTCTGCCAGTACATCTTTGGAGAGTTCGACAAAGGGGACGTTGTGCTGCTCAAAAATTGTGCCAGGCAGTTGCGGGTTGCTTGCGCCGACGACGTTGAGCAGGGCGGCTTCTTGGGCATTCTGCACATAGATTTGCGTCTGATAGGCGGATTCCATTACGGCGTCCTGCAGTTCGCCAGACAGGCTATCGAACACTTCGGCATTCATGGATGTCGCTTCAGTGCCGCAGAAAAGACGAAGGTCGACAGCTTGCCCCAGAACAGGTGCCATGTTCGCATATGCCGCAGCAGAGGCCCAGGTTTCTGCCCCATCGATCAGACCCTGTTTCAATCCATCCAGAGTTTCTTCCCAGGCGACAGGCACAGGGTTGAGATCCAGAAGATCCATTGCAATCCTGCCCAGCTGAGTGCCTGTGACCCGGTTCTTAGTGCCTGCAAGATCGCCCAAGGAGGTGACAATCGGCTTATCTTTGGCCCAGGCGCGCCCCATCATCAGCCCGCGCAACTCGCAGTGTGAAAAAAGAAACTGCAAGCCGTGACGCTTGCGAAGCGGATCACGCAGGATTTTCTGGCTGTCTGGATGATACAGGAAATGATACTGAGCCGCGCGGCTCGGGAACATGTAGGCATAGTCCAGGATATTCAGGTAAGGTGCAGCGGCAGCGGAGTTTTGCGTCGACGCGGTGAAGACATCCACAATACCTTGCTGGGTTTTCTCAGCGCAGCTGCCTTCCCCGCAAATTTGGTTTTGACCGATGTATTCGATGCGGATTTCACCATCTGTCCGCTCTTCCAGATCGCGCGCGAAATGAAGGCCTCCAGTGACCAGCGTGCCCTCTGAATTGGCGCTGAACCCAGCCGCACCAAACTTCAATGTATGACGCGCAGATTTCGCAAAACGGCGTTCGTAGGTGGACTCAGCTGCGCTCGCAAGACCGGGCAGGCTGAGTACGCCGCCAGCAGCACTTGCCATCATCACCGACGACATCCCATACCGGCCTGACAGTCGCAAGAAATCCCGCTTTGATATTTTTCCTTTGGGCAGATGGTTCATGGGTGCCTCCCGTGGCGATTTTTGTTGGTTTCTCCGGGTCAGCATCGAAATCTTGAGTGCATAAATCAAATGCTATAAAAATATCCAAACCATGCCGTATGGGCATGCATGCAACTTGGACCGTCCATGAATCTCCGCAGCCTTCGGTACTTCTCTGCAATTGTGCAGGCTAAAAGCATAACCAAAGCGGCCATTAGACTGCGCATCGCTCAACCCGCGGTGTCGCGGCAAATTCAAAACCTTGAGGCGGAACTCGGGGTCAAACTGCTGAAACGTTCCAGAGCCGGCATTGAGCTGACAGGCGCAGGGGAGTTCTTGCTGCAGCGCGTTGTGCCTTTGCTGGCAGAATTGGATCAGGCAAAAGAGCTCTTGTCCAAACAAGCAAAGGCCGAAGTGCAGGACCTGGTTGTCGGTATCACAGCCGGGGAGGGCGCAACGGTGGCCCCTGCACTTATTTCAGGTTGGAGCAAACAGTTTCCGGCTGCAAAAATCCGGATTATTGAGGCCCTGGCGCCAGCGATCTACTCAAATCTAAAGGATGGTGAGGCGGACATTGGCGTTGTGCCAGAACCCATAGAGTTTCCAGATGTCTGGTCGGTGCCGCTCTTTGAGGAATCCATTGTGCTGATCGCGCCCAACCAAGGTGTTGAAAGTGGCATGCCGTATCAACCTTTTCACGCGGTAGATGTGCGGGAAGCTCTCTCACTTCCTTTGATCCTCCCGAGCTATCCCAATCCGCTGCGTGTGAGCATTGAGCAGATCGCAAAGAAGTACCGTGTTGATCTCAACATCACCTATGAACTTGATTCAATGTCCATAATCAAAGATCTGGTGCGACGCGGCAATGCCTATGCCTTCACAACATACGCGTATTTGAGCAATGAGATTGAGCATAACCTGCTGCGTATTGTCGATATGCCGGATGATGTCTTCAAGCGAAACATCAGTCTTGTTGGCTTGAAACAGAGCCCCCGATTCTCCGAAGAAAGCCGTGCAGTCGCCTTTATTGAAGAAATGGTTGTCAGCACCGTCAAAGATGGGAAGTGGCCAGGGGCCAAGCTTCTGGGTTGAACAGATACTGACGGCTGCTTTTGGGAGATGAGCATCGAACACGGGCTACGGTTTCGATGCGGCGAGCGACCAAAGCTGGATTTTCACACTTGTGCCAGACATCCAAGGTAACCCCAGGAAAACCCTTTTGGTTGCTGTGCTTCAGTCCGGCTTTGGCAACCCGCCCTGTGAACTGTGCCATTTCTACTGCAGCCATTGGGAATGGGTTGGGTGTTTGGCAAATTCACCAGCGCTGCATTTGTCCGTTTTGTATCCGTTACCATGATGTCCTGCGCTGCTCACTTTGGGCGCAAAGCAGGGAAATAGGTCTGATGTGTTTCCTGTGGTACTGGCAAGCGGACAAAGGCTTTTTAAACTTGGGGGGTGGTTTCAGGGGCTTGCTGGATCACCTGAGACAGGAGCTGTTCGTTGAACTTATGGAGCTTTGACATCAGGTCGTCGTCCGACGCCGTCTCGTCACGAATGTGCTCCAGAAAGCTCAGCGTGGCTGCTCCTTCCAGCAATGTGGCAAAGTCGTCTGCATCTGTCGTTTTCGGAAACAGGTTTGCAGATTGCAGATTGCGTATCAGGCGGGCGAACTGGCAGCGTTGTCGTTGCAAGCATTTCTCGTACTCGCGGGCAAAATGCGATTGTGGCTGCGTCATGAATGCCGCCACGGCGAATCGCCACATCTCTGAGGTCGGGCCGCCCACCCGATTGGTGTACAGATATCCGGTTAAGGCATTCACGGCCGTCAACGCATCTGTGTGTGGCGCATCAACAGTCTGTCGGCCCAGCGTGAAACCGTGTTCAAAATCTTCGGTCACAACTGCCAGCAGCAGATCGTTTTTCGACTTGAAGTAGGTATAAAGCGTCCCTGGCGACACGCCCGCGGTTTCCGCGACTTCTTCAAGTTTTACCGGACTGTAGCCCTTTGCCGCAAACAGCGACATGGCTGCCTTCAGCATCTCGCTGCGGCGCAGCTGCTTCTGCTTTTCTCTCAATCCTGCCATGCCGGGGATCATATCCAATCTTAGTTCCGGTACAAGTTTGAAGTCAGATTCAAAATTGAAGTCGACTATAAATTAGTTGACGGGTGAAATTTGATCATATTTACTTTCGGTCAACGGAGCACTCGAAACGGATGGTGCTCTGGACAGGGAGGGCGGTAAGGATGGTGCGCGGACAATGATTGAAATAGCCGGGTTGTCGAAGATTTTCGGTGTCGGGGCCTCAGCCTTTACCGCACTGGAAAACATCAATGTTACAATCAGGGAAAATGAGTTCTTCACTCTGCTGGGGCCATCTGGCTGCGGCAAGACAACCTTGCTGCGATCGATTGCCGGGTTTGTGAATCCATCCTCCGGCAGCCTGACGGTGAACGGCGAGGACATGCTGTCCAAACCCCCTTATGCCCGGCCCGTGAACACCGTGTTCCAGAATTACGCGCTGTTTCCACACATGACAGTGGCCGAAAATATCGGTTTTGGCCTGGAAATGCTGGGGCGCCCCAAGTCTGAAATCAAATCCGTGGTCGCAGACATGCTGGACTTGGTTCAGATGGCCCCGATGGCGGACCGGATGACCAGCCAGATCTCCGGAGGGCAGCAGCAGCGGGTTGCTCTGGCCCGTGCTCTGGCCCCCAAACCCAAGGTGCTGCTGCTGGACGAACCGCTGTCGGCACTGGACTTCAAGCTGCGCAAGGAAATGCAGATTGAGCTGAAACGGCTGCAGTCGGAAACCGGCATCACCTTTGTCTTTGTCACCCATGACCAGGAGGAGGCGCTGACCATGTCGGACCGGATCGCGGTGATGAAATCCGGGCGGATCCTGCAGATCGGCGGCCCCAAGGACATTTATGACCACCCAGCCGAGCGGTTTGTCGCAGACTTCATCGGCGATACCAATTTCGTCAGTGCAGACCTTGTGACGGAGGCAAACGGCATAGCGCAGGTGCGGCTGCCCTCGGGCAAGACGGTTGAGGCCCGCAGCCCTGCAGGCGGTGCTCAAAGCGGTTCAGTGACAATTGCCGTGCGTCCGGAACATGCGGTGCTGTCAGAGCCCGGCGCTCTGATCGATGGCAGACTGAAAAACATCGTCTATTTCGGCACTGACACCCACTATCACATCGAAAGCGATGGGCAGCCGACCTTTGTGGTCCGGCGCCAAAACCAGCCGGATGCGGTCGAACACCACCAAGTCGGCGATACTGTTGGTATCTCTTTCAATTCCGGCACCGCCCAGGTTCTGAGGGATTGACGCATGACCACTGATGCCCAGACTGAACGCAACCGCTGGCTGCTGCTGACACCTGCATTGACTATTCTGACACTGGCCGCCGCGGGTCCGCTGCTGATTGTGGTCGTCTACTCGTTTCTCACTGCCGGAGACTACGGCGGTGTGGTTTGGACCTTTTCAACCGACGCATGGTTCAGCGTCATTGCTGAACGGGACTTTTTCGACGAAACGTTGTCTTTTTCCGATGCGCATCTGTCGATTTTCTGGCGCTCCGTGAAGCTGTCATTGATGACCACTGTCGTGGCGTTTCTGGTGGGTTTCCCCACCGCCTATTTCATCGCGACCCGGCCGCCGCACAAGCGCGATTTCTGGATGCTGCTGATCATGGTGCCGTTCTGGACCAATCTTCTGATCCGCACTTTTGCAGTGATGGAGATCATCCGCAATGAAGGGGTCGTGAACACGGTGCTGATGAAGCTGGGGCTGATTGATAGCCCGATTCAGATGATGTTCACCGAATTCGCAGTCACGCTGGGCATGTTCTATGTCTTCCTGCCGCTCATGGTGCTGCCGATCTACGCCAGCATGGAGCGGATGGATTTCTCTTTGGTCGAGGCAGCCTATGACCTTTACGCCTCGCGCTGGAAGGTGCTGCGTCGTGTCATCCTGCCACTGGTCAAACCCGGCGCAGTGGCTGGCTCGATCCTGGTTTTCGTGCCATCGCTTGGGGCGTATGTGACACCCCGCATCATGGGCGGCGGCAAGCAGCTGATGCTTGGCAACCTGATTGAGCTGCAGTTTGGCCAGGGGCGCAACTGGCCATTGGGGGCGGCGCTGTCGATCACCCTGCTGGCGATTGTGATGGTGGCGCTGATCATCTATGTCCGTTCGGCTGAAAACGGGGAGACGCATCATGGCTAGGTCCCGTTCCTTTGATGTCCGCCAGCAGACTGGTTTCACCTTCGTGGCGATCTGCTGTTTCGTACTGCTTTACCTGCCGATCATCCTGCTGGTGGTCTATTCCTTCAATGCGGGCACCAGCATTGCAATCTGGGAAGGGTTTTCGTGGCAATGGTATGAAGCCGCCTGGAACAATGAAAAGGTGCAAGAGGCCACCATCCTGTCGCTGATCATAGCGTCCAGCGCTTCGCTGGTGGCAACCAGCGTCGCAGTTATGGCGGCCTTGGCGACAACCCGGACAGGCAAGTTCAAGGGCTCCGGGCTGGTATTTGCAATGATCAATCAGCCGCTGATGATCCCGGAAATCGTTACCGCCGTGGCGCTGCTGCTGATGTTTGCGATGATCAAGGTTTCAACCGGATACACTGGCATCTGGTATCTGATTATCGCGCATTCCGCCTTTTGCATCCCCTTTGCCTATATGCCGATCCGGGCCCGGTTGCAGGGAATGGATCTAAACCTGGAGCAGGCTGCTGCCGATCTTTATGGCCAACCTTGGCAAGTGTTCCGCCGGGTGACATTGCCGCAGCTTTGGCCGGGCATTTTGTCAGGCGCGATGCTGTCCTTTGTGGTGTCCCTGGACGATGTGGTGATCACCGAATTCGTGAAATCCGCCGGTCAGGACACGCTGCCCACCTACATGCTGGGCCAGTTGCGCCGGGCCATCACACCCGAAGTGAATGCGATTTCAACTGCGCTGCTGGCGATCTCCATTGCGATGGTGGTGGCGTTCTATCTGCTGTCGAAAAGAAAAGAAAAGTAACCCATGGGAGGGAAATACATGAAAACGCTGATAACTGCATTGGGAACCGCTGCGGTGCTGGCTTCGCCAGCTTTGGCCGAGGGTGAGCTGAATGTCTACAATTGGGGCAACTACACCAACCCTGACCTGATCACCAAATTTGAAGAAGAAACCGGCATCAAGGTCACGATCACTGACTTTGACAGCAACGACACGGCGCTGGCCAAGGTCAAGGCCGGTGGTCACGGCTTTGACGTGGTGGTTCCGTCCGGCACCTATATTCCGATCTGGGCTGGTGAAGGCCTGCTGATGGAAACCAACCCCAATGAAATGGAAAACTTCAAGCACGTTGATCCGCGTTGGGTCGACGTGGCCTTTGATCCCGGCCGCAAATATTCGGTGCCTTGGCAGTGGGGCACTGTTGGCGTTGTCGTCAATACTGCAATCTACGACGGGGATCCCCATACATCGGCCCTCATTATGGATCCGCCAGAAGAGCTGAGGGGCAAGATCAATGTTGTTCCGGAAATGAACGACGTTTTGGGCCTGGCGATCAGCTATCATGGTGGCGAACAATGTACCGCCGACAAAGACATCCTGAAAAAGGTCCGTGACTCGCTGGTCGAGGCCAAGAAACACTGGTTGTCGATCGACTATGGCACGATTGAGCAATACGCCAAGGGCGACGTTTCAGCCGGCGTGTTTTGGAACGGCACAGCCTTCCGGGCACGGCTTCAAAACGAAGACATTGTATATGGCTACCCACAGGAAGGGTTCCCGATCTGGATGGACAATGTCGTTGTTCTGGCCGATGCCAAGAACGCCGAGAACGCAAAGATTTTCCAGAATTTTCTGATGGATCCTGAAAATGCCGCGCTGATTTCAAGCTTTGCACGGTATGCCAACGGTATCATGGGGTCCGAGAAATATATGCCGGCAGATATGGCCACAGCTCCTGAGGTGATCATTCCAGAGAATCTGAAAGACGCCGGTTTCATTTCTGAAACCTGCGATCCCGCAGTGCAGCGGATTTACACCAAGATCTGGACCGACTTGCAAAAATAAATCTGCCTGATGACAGGCGGGGTGCCTTGGACGGGCACCCCCAGCATTGGAGACAACCATGCCCGATATCGTCATTTTGAATGGGCGGGTCATCACCTTTGATGGCCCGGACGCCGAAGCTTTGGCCATCGAAGGCGGCAAGATCACCGCCGTTGGCTCAACCGCTGACATTCGCGCCATCGCCAGGGGCGCGCGGGTGATCGATGCCCAGGGCGGCACCGTTCTGCCTGGTTTCATCGACAGCCATGTGCATTTGTTCGGCGGCTCCGCTGAGCTGGAATTCCTCAACCTCCATGGCGTATTTGGTGTGGAAGCGCTGCGCGCCGCCGTGCTTCCATATGCGGCATCCCGTCCGGATGATCAGCTGTTGTTTGCCTGCTCCATTGATTACGGGCTTGTCGGGGACCGCTCACTCTCTCGCCATGATCTTGACGCTGCGATTGCGGACCGGCCTTTCGCTGCTTCAACTGCCGACCATCACACCGTCTATGCAAATACCAAGGCGCTTGAGCTGGCAGGTCTTCTGCACGGCAAAGACTGCGGCGTCGGCTCAGAAGTTGTGATGGGATCGGATGGGCTTGCCACAGGTGAGCTTCTGGAACCTGCCGCCTATGAAGCGGTGATGGCGCTGACCTCGCTTGGTGGCCGCGAGATGCTGGGGATGACAACCGGTGCCGATCCGGTGCCCGCACCGTCTGCAGCGACCCGGGCATCTGACAAGGATGTTCTCGCCAAAGGTTTGAAACACTGCGCTGAGCACGGGATCACCGGGCTGCACAATATGGACGGCAATTTCTATCAGCTGGAACTATTGTCTGAGCTGGAGACCGAGGAACGCTTGCTGTGCCGCACCGAAATCCCGCTGCACCTGAAACATACCGACCCGGTGGATCGCATCGCGGAAGCCGTGGAAATGCGCAACCTCTACAACGGCGATAAGCTTTGGTCCAATCGGGTCAAAATGTTTGTGGACGGGGTTCTGGACAGCAAAACAGCCTATATGCTGGAGCCCTATCCCGGAACTGACAGTCGCAGCGAACCGCTGTTCACGCCCGAGCATTTCAATGAAGTGTGCATCCGTGCGGATGCTCAGCACTTGCAGATCGCGGTTCATGCCATCGGTGAGGCTGCGGTGCGCCAAACGCTGGACGGTTATGAAGCCGCACAAAAAGCCAATGGTACACGCGACAGCCGCCATCGGATTGAACATATTGAAACCATTCATCCGGATGACATTCCGCGCCTCAGCCAACTGGGGGCAGTGGCTTCTCTGCAGCCGCTGCATTCTCCGCGCGGCGGTTTCTTCCCGCCTTATGGTGGTGGTGACATTCTGCACCCCAGTCAGTTCGAAACAGCCTTTGCCTGGAAAACCATTCGCGACAGTGGCGCCAAAGTGGTGTTTTCAACAGATTGGCCTGTTGTTCCGGTTGACCCCATGCTTTCGATCCAAGGTGCCGTTGCGGGCGCTGAATTGCCGGAGCACTGGCCTGAGCAGCGCTTAGGCCTGCGCGAGTCGCTTGTCTATTACACCAGCAACAACGCGTGGGTCGAATTCAACGAGCAACGCAAAGGCCGATTGAAGGCCGGGATGATGGCTGATGTCGTCGTCATGGACAAAGATCTGGAGGCGCTGGAGCCCAGCCAGCTCAGCACCGCCCGTGCTGCGGTCACCATCTGCGGCGGCCGGATTACTCATCAGCTCTAAGTTGGACACGAAAGCGATGGTTTGTGCGGCGCAGGCAGCTCTTAGGAAGCAAACGTCCGGTCTGCCCGCACTGATGGCCGTCCTATATGATGGATAATCTCCGCTAGCGAACAGGCGGACATTTTGGACCCGTCGCGGTTTGATGCCGCTCCTTTGATAGCATTTGCTGCAGCAAAGGAGACTGACTATGGAAATGAAACGGACGGACGAATTCTGAGCTACTCCCCTATGTTTGGACAGTTTCCGGCGTGGTTTAAGCTACTTTCTGCTCCTGCTGATCGGGTTGGGTTTCATTATTTCTCAGCCAATAGACCACGGCTGGAGGTTTGCCGCCAAGGGCGGAATGTGGGCGTTTGCGGTTGTGGAACTCGATCCATTTGCCGACACCGGCCTTCGCCTCTGACCCGGTTTCCCAGGCGTGCAGATAGACGCATTCGTATTTTAGGCTTCGCCAGAGCCGTTCCACAAAGATGTTGTCCAGGAACCGTCCTTTCCCATCCATTGATATCCGCACGCTGGATCGTCGCAAGCGATCGGCGTTGTTGCGCAACTCGTTTTGAGGACGAGCTTCCCCTTTCCGCGGCGGATTCATCCATCACACACGATCTCGGCGGTGCCGAGGGCCGAGAATCGGTTCATGAGAGCGATGCGGATGTGGA